>CAWUTT010000073.1:0-12125 GCA_963925635.1 uncultured Pseudomonadales bacterium
GGGCTAAAAACAGAGCTAATTAGACTTATTCACCAATTTTAATTAATTCAACTTCAAATATGAGCGCGTCATTGGGCCCAATCATTTGCCCAGCACCTTGAGTACCATAAGCTAAATCTGGATGAATAAAGAACTTAAACTTAGACCCAACACGCATCAGCTGAACGCCTTCTGTCCAACCGGCTATAACACCGTTTAGAGGGAATTGTGCAGGCTCACCGCGTTCGATTGAACTGTCAAATACACGCCCGTCCATAGTGGTGCCATGATAATGCACAGTAACCGTATCGGTAGCAACAGGCATCTCACCGTCACCTTCTGCCATAACTTGGTATTGCAGACCCGTGCTAGTGACTTGCACACCTTCATTCTGAGCATTTTCAGCCAGATAGGCTTCACTGTTAGTGAGTGCACCATCAAATTTTGAAGCCGCTATTTTACGCTGATATTCCTGCACTGTAGACACTGCTTCCTGTTCACTTACCAACGTCTTTTGGCCAAGGTAAGCCGCATTAAAACCCTCAACAAAGGCTTCCAGATTAAGATTATCAAAATCGTTAGCTAGCTGGCCTGCAACCAACGTGCCTAAGCTATAGCTTACTTTTTGTTCTGCATTGTTTAGATCAGTTTCTGCAGCAGCAGATGTGGCGGCAAGGCCAATGGCGCTGGTGACGGCCAAACGGCTAATTAAAGTTTTCATAGTATTCCTTAGTAATAAAGTTAAACCTGATTATTCAGTGCGTTGCATAGCATATATAAGACTCTTAGCGGACGCAAAAGTATTTCCACTTGTTTACATTTGATTGCCTATTTTTAGGCTTATGGCTCGCTAAGCCTGTGGTATCATCCGCGACCATGATTAAATTTGACGATATTACATTACAGCGCGGTGGCCAGCCTCTTATTGAGGGGGCCAACCTGACTCTAGATTCCGGCCAGAGGTATGGTTTAGTAGGGCGCAATGGCGCTGGCAAAACCACCTTATTCAAGTTATTGCTGGGACAACTGCAACTGGACGCAGGCCAACTCACTTGGCCCCCTGCAATGCGTATGGCCCACATGGCACAAGAAATAGGCGATGTTAATCGCTCTACCTTAGATCATGTGTTGGATGGCGATCAGGCCCTAAGAGATGCAGAGGCCGCCATTGCTGCGGCTGAAGCCACACATAATGAAGCCGCCCTCAGTCACGTGTATGCGGATTATGACCATGTGGGGGGTTACAGCGCGGTTAATCGGGCACAGCAACTGTTGCAAGGTTTAGGTTTTCCAGAGCAAGACTGGAGTCAGCCTGTGGGTACTTTTTCTGGTGGTTGGCGCGTCCGTTTAAACCTAGCCCAAGCCCTGATGTGCCCCTCAGACCTGTTGCTACTGGATGAACCCACTAACCACTTAGACCTTGATGCCACCATGTGGCTTGAATCTTGGTTACAAAAATACCCTGGTACGTTATTTTTAGTCTCCCATGACCGCGATTTTTTGGACCAAGTGGTGCAGGTAATTGTGCATTTAGATCGCAAGCTTCTCACCTCTTACCGTGGCAACTACGCAGCCTTTGAACGGCAGAAAGCCGAGCGTATGGCTCAACACCAAGTCATGTACTCTAAACAGCAAACCGAAATAGCTCACATTGAAAACTTTATTCGGCGCTTCAAAGCCAAAGCTAGTAAGGCGAAACAAGCTCAAGGCCGAGTCAAAGCCTTAGAGCGCATGGAAAAGATCGCGCCAGCCTATGCAGATTCACCCTTTACCTTTCGCTTTCCAGAATTTGATAAAACCAGTTCGACCTTAATAGATCTGGACCGGGTGAGCATTGGTTATGACAAGCCCATTGTCAGCGCTAATATCACCTTACTGCATGATTCACGCTATGCCTTGCTTGGCCCTAATGGGGCAGGTAAATCGAGCTTGATCAAGACTTTGGTAGGCGATCTTGCACCTTTGGCAGGCCAAGTGGTGCCCGGTGAACACCTCAAAATTGGCTACTTTGCACAACATCAGCTAGAAGCATTAGATATAGAAGCCAATGGTTTACTGCATCTGCAGCGCTTAAAGCCGCAGGCAAGCGAACAAGAGCTACGTAATTTTTTAGGTAGCTTTGGATGGCAAGGTGAGCGCGTATTTGAACCCGTGAAACACTTTTCTGGTGGTGAAAAAGTGCGCTTAGCATTAGCCATGATCGCTCTACAAAAACCTAACCTACTGCTGTTAGACGAGCCCACTAACCACTTGGATTTAGAAGCACGGCATGCCCTCACCATGGCGCTGCAGGCCTATGAAGGAGCGATTGTCGTCATTTCTCACGACCGTCATTTGTTGCGCCAAGTGGTGGATAATTATTGGCTAGTCGCCGATGGTAAAGTGAAAGAGTTTGAAGGTGACTTGCAGGATTACCAAGTGCAGGTGCAGGCCTTAGCTCAGGCTCAGGCTCAGGCGAAAATGAAGCAAAGGCAAGACACCATGCGCTCAGATCCAAGTACCGCTAACCGAGTCGAATCTGAGGCCTTAACACCCGCCGAGCGCAAAGAACAAAAACGTCAGCAAGCAGAGCAACGCAAACAACTGAGCCCACTCAAAAAAGCCATTGCCAAGCACGAAAAAGACATTGACTTGTGGCAAGAGAAACTCGATCTGCTGGAAACTGAACTTGCTCAACCCAGCTTGTACGATGCAGAAAATAAGGCCAAACTAAAAGACTTATTAAGCCAACAAGCCCATGCCAGTGAACAGCATGAATATAATGAAGAGCTTTGGCTAGAAAAAAACGACCAACTTGAGTCTATGGCATTGTGAATATTAAAGCGGCCTATTGGCGTATCAAGTGACACGATATAATGCCTCAGACTAGGCATTACCCCGTTACCATGCTACGGACAATGACGCATAATAACATTGTTAAAACTTAACACTAAAGGCCCAACTATGAGCTTTCAAACAAGCCAACGTCAGTTCCCCAATAGCCGAATGCGACGCATGCGATACCATGAATTTTCCCGTCGATTAATGCGCGAAAATAGGCTCACAAGCGACGATTTGATCTATCCCATGTTCGTCATTGAGGGCCAAAACCAGCGGCAAACCATTGCTTCTATGCCGGGTATAGAACGCCTGAGCATTGACTTGCTAGTGCTTGAGGCAAAGCAATTAGTGACCTTGGGCATTCCAGCTATGGCCCTGTTTCCAGTCACCCCTGACTCGGTTAAATCCTTGATGGCAGAACAGGCTTATCATCCCGATGGCTTAGTCCAGCGAGCGGTCAAGGCGGTCAAAGATGCTTGCCCAGAACTGGGCGTTATTACCGATGTGGCGTTAGATCCCTTCACTAGCCACGGTCAGGATGGCATCATTAACGAAGAGGGCTACGTGCTTAACGACGTCACCGTAGATATCCTCATTCAACAGGCCTTATCCCATGCCGAGGCTGGTGCAGACGTGGTGGCGCCATCTGATATGATGGATGGGCGTATTGGTGCCATACGCAGAGCCCTAGAAGCAGCCAACCATACCAATACCCAGATTATGGCTTATGCCGCCAAATATGCCTCAGCTTATTATGGCCCATTTCGAGACGCTGTAGGCTCTGCAGGCAACTTAGGTAAAGGTAATAAATTGGGCTACCAAATGGATCCAGCCAATAGCGATGAAGCTTTACACGAAGTCGCTCTGGACCTTAGTGAAGGTGCCGACATGGTCATGGTCAAACCTGGCATGCCTTATTTAGATATTGTCAGCCGTGTTAAGCGTGAACTCCAAGTGCCTACATTTGCTTACCAAGTTAGCGGTGAGTACGCCATGCATATGGCAGCCTTCCAAAATGGCTGGCTGGATAAAGACAGTGTGATGATGGAGTCTTTAATGGGTTTTAAACGCGCGGGTGCCGATGGCATACTCACCTATTTTGCCAAAGATGCCGCTATACTTCTGCAATCAGATTAACAACAATCCTAACCTCGAGGCGGCAACGTGGCCAAAACTAAAACAGCCTATGTATGCAATGAATGTGGCGCTGACTCCAGTAAGTGGCAGGGACAGTGCAGCGACTGTGGCGCTTGGAACAGCCTGCAAGAAATTCGCTTAGCGCCTGCTGGGGGCCACATCAGCGCGAGTACTCGGGTCAGCGCAGCCAAGGGTTATGCTGGTGTAGCGTCTCAGTTACAAGACCTTAGTGACGTTGATGTGGCGAGCATGCCTCGCTTGAGTACCGGTATCGGTGAGCTAGACCGAGTCTTAGGTGGTGGTTTAGTGCCTGGTTCTGCCATTCTCATCGGCGGCCATCCTGGGGCAGGAAAAAGCACATTGTTATTACAGCTCATGTGCAGTTTGGCCCAGCGTATGTGCGCCTTATACATTACCGGAGAGGAATCCTTGCAACAGGTTGCTCTCAGGGCACAGCGCCTGGAGTTACCCACCAGCAATCTGAAAATGCTCACAGAAACTGACGTTGAGGCTATCTTAGCCACCTGCGCCCAACTACAGCCCAAGCTCATAGTGGTGGACTCCATACAAGTCATGCAATTAGCAGACATCACCTCTGCGCCTGGTAGCGTCTCCCAAGTCAGGGAATGTGCCGCCGCTCTAACCCGTTATGCTAAGCAATCGGACGCCATCCTTTTATTGGTGGGTCACGTTACCAAAGACGGTAGCTTAGCTGGCCCCAAAGTTTTAGAGCACATGATCGATTGTTCGCTGCAACTCGAAGGTGATAACGACAGTCGTTACCGCACCCTAAGAAGCCATAAGAATCGGTTTGGTGCGGTTAATGAATTGGGTGTATTTGCCATGATGGAAACTGGCCTTAAGGAAGTTAAAAACCCAAGTTCCATCTTTTTATCTCGCGGTGATACGAGTGCAGCGGGCAGCGTAGTGATGGTCATATGGGAAGGCAGTCGACCACTTTTGGTTGAGTTACAAGCCTTAGTAGATGACAGCCATATGAATAATCCTCGCCGTGTCGCCGTGGGTTTAGACCAGAACCGCCTCACCATGTTGTTGGCTGTATTACACCGCCATGGGGGTTTACACACCGGCGATCAAGACGTATTTGTTAATGTGGTAGGGGGCGTAAGGGTGTCTGAAACAGGTGCCGATCTGGCCATGTTATTGGCCATCGTTTCCAGTTTAAGGGACCAAGCATTAGATCAGAACTTAGTGGTGTTTGGTGAGGTAGGGCTTTCTGGTGAGATTCGGCCCGTTCCTAGCGGCCAAGAGCGGATTCGCGAGGCCGCCAAACACGGCTTTAAACGCGCTATAGTGCCTATTGCTAATGTTCCAAAGGCCCACAAGTCTGCGGCCAAAGACAGGGACGGCCTAGAAAGCATGGACATTATTGGTGTTAGAAACCTACAGGAGGCTTTAGCCGCCCTATAGCCACTAAAAAATTAACGTTATAACATAACAAAAAAGAACCTTTTGCATGCCTATTAAGCCCGATATCATCACCGCTAATGGTCATATCCGCCTCATCAATACAGGAGATGTGGCCGAGCTAGCCGATTACTATGTGCGCAATCGTACTCATTTTTTACCATGGGAGCCGGTGCGTGGGGCTAGCTTCTATGACCAAGCAACCATGCTCAACCGCATTTTAGAAGCAGAAGGCGAATTTCACGCCGACAAACAAGTTAAGTTAGGTGTTTTTTGTCGGCAGCAACAACGCATGATCGCCAGTATCGATTTTTCACAAATCGTGCGTGGGCCTGTGCAGTCGTGCTTTGTAGGCTACTCCATTGACGCCCAACACCAAGGCCAAGGATTAATGCAAGAGTTTATGCCCCCGTGCCTGGGGTATATGTTTAATCAGCTGCAGTTACACCGGGTGATGGCCACCTACATGACGGCCAACCAACGCAGTGCGGCATTGCTAAAGCGACTGGGATTTGAAAAGGAAGGCTACGCTAAGTCTTACATGAACATTAGTGGCACTTGGGAAGATCACATACTCACAGCCTTGGTCAACCCAAGTCATTAGTTGCTGTACAGTCTGACAAGCGCTGCTCCATGACCTCCATGTCACCGCGGCATAATCTATATCCTGACAAGCGCCACTCCATGACCTCCATGTCACCGCGGCATACCGTACATCCTGTACATAAAAAAACCGGCGTCTATTGCTAGAGGCCGGTTTTATAAAGCAAAATCAATTACTTGATCTTAGCTTCTTTGTACATCACATGCTTACGGACTCGTGGATCGTACTTCTTTAGTTCCATTTTGTCGGGCATGGTACGCTTGTTTTTAGTAGTGGTGTAGAAGTGACCAGTACCGGCGCTGGAAACCAGCTTAATTTTATCGCGCATGAGTCTTCTCCTTAAACCTTGGTGCCATTGGCACGTACGTCAACTAGAACGGAATCAATACCTTTCTTATCAACAATACGCATACCTTTGGAAGATACCCGAAGGCGAACGAATTTGTTTTCGCTTTCTACCCAAAAACGATGCCAATGCAAGTTTGGTAAAAAACGACGACGTGTTCTGTTGTGTGCGTGAGACACGTTGTTACCAGCGACAGGGCGCTTTCCGGTAATCATACATACTCTGGACATTTTAACTTCCTCAAATTTAGTCTTGAACTAAACATCATGCTTAGCTCTCAGGCGGAGCAGCCCTCCAGCGGGCCATTATCCGTACCAGCCAAGTTACCACCTGAATTCTGGAGGTGGAAATATGGAGGCCGGACTTTAGCAGATTAGTAGGGTATTGGCAATGCTGGTGGAGGTTTTGTTGACCAAAACCCACCTCCCTAACTGTGTCACCAAGCTTAACCTCATGTTTTCTGGGCACTTGGCTCAGCTTGGCTTGGCTTCATCCAGTCTCACTATAGCCATAAGAGGTTTATATCCAACCTCTATCAGCGAATGACACCCACTCACTGCGAGCCACTACAAAATGGTCTAACACGCGAATATCGACCAGCGCCAGAGCGTCCACCAAGGCCTGCGTAATAAGTCGATCACTGGCACTCGGCTCAGCTACTCCAGAGGGATGATTGTGGGCCAAGATAACTGCTGCTGCGTTTTTAGCCAACGCCAATTTAACCACTTCACGCGGATACACATTGGCGCTATCTATGGTGCCTTGAAACAGCTCCACGCAATCTAACAGCCGGTGTTGGTTGTCGAGCAATAACACGCAGAAAATTTCTCGCCCACAGCGACCTATTTTACACTGTAAGTAAGTCCCCACTTTGCTACTGGTGCCTAGATCAATAGATTCTTTGAGTTGGGCCTTTTGCAGCCTTAACCCCAACTCCCTCACCGCTTGTAATTGCACATATTTAGCTGGCCCAACACCTTGTTGCGCGCCAAAGTCCTCGGCGCTGGCAGCCAACAATTCTGGTAAACCCCCAAAGCGAGAAAGTAGCTGACGCGCCACATCCACGGCTGACAAACCCACGCTGCCAGTGCGTAGAAAAATGGCCACTAACTCTGCATCAGTCAAATGTTTGGGGCCCAGTTCTAGCAAACGTTCCCTTGGTCTTTCGGCTATAGGCCATTGTGAAATCGCCATTGCAACCCGCCTCCTAATCCATTAGGTTAAGACTAAAGCATAGCAGCTGGCAGCTAACTCACCACAAATGACTCAAGCCACGGATATCCACCACAAGGTTAATGACACAAGTCGATAGATAGGTCCGTGCAGAGGCTGAATTGAACGAGGGGATAGCTACAGTAGGCAGGGATGCGCGTTTGCACTAACCTGCCTAACATAATAAAAACTGACAGATTAATTAATGAGGTGCTCCATGAGTAAAAAACGGGTAGCTATTATCGGTGCTGGCCCCAGTGGCTTGGCCCAGTTACGTGCGTTCCAAGCGGCTCAAGCCAAAGGTGCGGAAATTCCAGAAATTGTTTGTTTTGAAAAACAGGATAACTGGGGTGGCTTGTGGAATTACACTTGGCGCACCGGGGTAGATCAATATGGTGAACCTGTTCATGGCAGCATGTACCGCTATCTTTGGTCCAACGGCCCCAAGGAAGGTTTGGAATTTGCTGATTACTCCTTTGATGAGCACTTTGGCCGCGAAATTGCCTCGTTTCCACCCCGTGAAGTGTTGTTCGACTATATAGAAGGTCGTGTTAAAAAAGCTGGGGTGCGCCCATACATTCGCTTTGCTAATGTGATTCGTCACGTGGCTTACCAACCCAGCTCTGACACCTTTTTGGTGACCGCTGAAGACTTGCCTAACAACCAACAGTATCAGCAAGAGTTTGATTACGTGATTGTCTCTAGTGGCCACTTTTCTACCCCCAATGTACCCGAGTACCCAGGCTTCAACCACTTTGGGGGCCGCATTATGCACGCTCACGACTTTCGGGATGCGTTAGAATTCAAAAACAAAGACGTATTGATTTTGGGCACCTCTTATTCTGCAGAAGACATTGGCTCTCAATGTTGGAAGTATGGCGCCACAAGCATCACCGTAGCCCATCGCACTGCGCCTATGGGTTACGATTGGCCAGATAACTGGCAAGAGGTGCCTGCATTGCAGCGAGTAGACCAAAACACGGCCTACTTTATTGATGGTAGCCATAAGAAAATTGATGCCATCATCCTCTGCACGGGTTACCTACACCACTTTCCATTTATGCAAGAATCTTTAAACCTGAAGACCAACAACCGTCTTTACCCCGTCAACTTGTACAAGGGCGTGGTGTGGCAGCACAACCCTAAACTGATGTACTTAGGCATGCAGGATCAGTGGTACACCTTCAATATGTTTGATGCTCAGGCTTGGTATGCACGAGATGTGATTTTAGGCCGTGTGGCTTTGCCAACACAGCCCGAAATGCAGCAAGACATTGATGCCTGGCGTGCACAAGAGGACAGCTTGGCTGATGATTATGCGGCTATTGCCTTTCAGGGGCGCTACACCATGGAACTGATGGCTCAAACTGATTACCCAGCGATCGACCTAGAAGACTGCAACCAAGCCTTCTACCAATGGAAGAAGCACAAGAAACTAGGCATCATGAGCTTTCGAGACCATGGCTATAAATCCGCCCTAACCGGCAAGGTTGCCCCTGCTCACCATACCCCGTGGGTGGATGCCCTAGATGACTCCCTTGCATGTTATTTGAACCAAAGCACAGGTAAAGGTATAGGTGAAGGTGAAGGCAAGAATAGCAACTAGACTAACGCCAGCCTATTGGTGAGGGGAAGGGCACCATTAATGGCCACTTCCACCTCATCGCCAGGCGCTAAAAAGCGCATTGGTGTAAAGCCCATACCCACTCCAGCGGGAGTTCCAGTGGCGATCACGTCACCCACTTTTAGGGTGATGCCCGCCGACAGGGTGGCTATTATAGTAGGAATATCAAAAATCAGTTGCGACAAGGTAGCATCTTGCCTGAGTTCACCGTTGACTTTACAGGTGAGGCGCAGTTGATCATCAATAGGCCGCCCATAAGTGGGTGTAATGGCCGGACCCATAGGACCAAAACCATCTAAACTCTTACCAATGTGCCATTGGCCATGGCGTTTTTGTAAATCTCTAGCAGACACATCGTTATAACAAGCAAAGCCAAAGATGTGACTCCATGCATCCTGTTGAGTAATATTTACCCCAGACTTGCCTATTACCAGCGCCAACTCCCCTTCGTAATCTATCATCTCAGTCACGCCAGTATGGAGGGGAATTACATCTAGTGGGCCGATAAGGGTCTGGGTGGCTTTACTGAAAACAATAGGATACTTTGGAAGGTCGGCAGTAATACCCATCTTATCTGCCATTTCTGCAGCATGGTCGGCGTAGTTTTTACCAATGCAAAACACGTTACGGCGTAAGTAAGGTAAAGGTGATCCCACCAAATTAGGGGCATAAACAACACTGGCAATATGCTCGGCATAAGCTCTGTTGGCGAGGGTCTCAAGCTCACTTTGTAGACTTTTGGGACCCTCTAGCAAAGACCACATATCAAGGCATGGTAAAGCCACAGCGAGGGCCTTGCTCGCAGCTTTTAGGTCTATTAAATGATCCTCGATAATGGCACCCAAGCGCCCATTTTTCATCGTGACATAATGCATGTTAATGACTCCTTAATAATCTGTATTAGTTTAATAGGCCTTTGTCGCATACCGAAGTGCCACAATGTTAGGTATAATACCGCCTCATTTAAGACCCGATGCCGCATTGACGCGACATTTTTCTATTTCCATACCTTTCACCTGTAACTAAACAGGCAGTCAAAAGGTTCACGCTTTGGAGTATCTAATGAAGAGCCCAGTTAACGTTGTGATCACCGGTGCCGCCGGCCAAATTTCTTATTCCCTTATCTTTCGTATCGCCAAAGGCGAAATGTTAGGTAGCGATCAGCCCATCAATTTAAAATTATTGGAAATTACACCCGCTCTAGGCGCACTCAATGGTGTGGTGATGGAAATTGAAGACTGTGCCTTTCCATTAGTTAACTCTATCACGCCGACCGATGACGCGGCAGTGGCTTTTGATGATGCTCACTATTGCTTGCTCGTTGGCGCTCGTCCACGTGGACCAGGCATGGAACGTAAAGATTTGTTAGAAGCTAATGCCAACATTTTTACCGCCCAAGGTAAGGCCATTAACGACAATGCGAACCGCGATGTGAAAGTTCTCGTGGTGGGTAACCCTGCTAATACCAATGCCTACATCGCGATGAAGAGTGCACCAGACCTAAACCCTCTGCAATTTACCGCCATGACTCGCTTAGACCATAACCGCGCCCTCACACAGCTGGCCAACCAAACTAATGCGGGCGTGAGTGACGTGAAGAACCTATGCATCTGGGGCAACCATTCGGCCACTATGTACGCCGACGTGACTAATGCAACAGTGAAGGGCCAGGCAGCAACGGATCTAGTGGACCAAAATTGGATTGACACAGACTTTATTCCTGTTATCGCCCAGCGAGGCGCATCCATCATTAAAGCGCGTGGCGCCTCTTCTGCGGCCTCTGCGGCTAATGCGGCTATTGACCACATGCGTATCTGGGCTGCCGGCACAACCAACGGTGATTGGACCAGTATGGGCATTCCAAGCGATGGCAGCTACGGCATTCCTAAGGACTTAATGTTCTCTTTCCCCGTTACTTGTCAGAACGGTGAGTATGCCATTGTACAAGGCCTATCCATTGATGCAGCAAGCCAAGCCTACATCGATAAGACTCGTCAAGAGCTAGAAGAAGAGCGTGACGCCATTGCTCACTTGGTGTAATTTTTAGCTTTGTGCTAAGACAAAAAAACCGCCCATGGGCGGTTTTTTTAGGTGTCTATTTTAGACCTCTGCATTGAACATCAATTACTGATGATCAACCTCAGCCTGTTCTTCTGCCTTATAAGACACAACCAAGGGCACGATCAGCATAGCTGTCATGATCCAAAAGCATACCGCCATACCTAGGGGGCTGTCGGCATAGCTGAAGATGGCTTCTGCACCTTCCCAGCTAGTAATCGGTGATGAATTAAACATAGGTAATCCTCTTAATCTTTATGGGCACAAGCCAAGCCTAACTCAGCTTGGCTTAGCTTGCGCAACTCAAGTTACTGGGAGCGAATCTCTTCTGGGTAAGCAACGCCTTCTAACTCACTATCCATGCCGTCACGTTGGACGCCATCTCCAGCTCGAAGGATACCTAACTTATTGAAGATCCAAGACAGCACATAGCCAGGGATAAAGCCGGTAGCAACCATCACAGCAGCACCAATCACTTGGCCTGTCATGTTAATAGAAGGGACATCGAAGCCATCCCAAGAACTAAAGCCTGGGTAACCACCTAGGAAGATACCCACAGCCAACAAGCCCCAAACACCGCACACACCGTGCACAGCGACGGCGCCAACAGCATCATCAATACCCATCTTCTCAATTTGCTTAGCCGCCCAAGGGCCTAAGTAACCGCCAGCGAAAGCAATAGCAAAGGCCAGTGGTGGATACCATAGGTCTAAACCAGCCGCAGCTGAAATCACACCGCACAAGGCACCCGACATCATCCAGAATGGATCACGGGTACAAGCGTAACAGCCAATAATACCACCAGCAACGGCCATCAAGGTGTTAAATAAGTATGCAGATAGGGTTGTTGGACCACCGTAAATGTTAGTCCAGCCACCACCCACGCCATAGTTATACAATACACAGGCGCCAATAAA
>CAWUTT010000074.1:0-2647 GCA_963925635.1 uncultured Pseudomonadales bacterium
AAGACAAACGCCAACGCTTTGTTAAACTCACACCAAAAGGGCAATCACTAAAATTAAACGCCATCGACATTCCAACTAAAATCCGTTGCAAATTTGATAGCATCGATAGCGCTAAAACACAGCAGTTGTTTGCGTTACTCGACTTAGTAGTGAACGATCTATCTGACCAGCCCTAGGTGATTTAACGTCCTATGTTAGACCTCACGTTTGGTGTTTACCGATCGATCTTAAGGACATAGTCTTTTAAATAATCTCGGACTAACCTTAGTTTTTTGAGGCCATGTTTACCAGAGGAAATAAGCCGAAAGTATCATTCTTTTTTGCGGGTAATCAGCCAGCACTGACGCCAAAGTACTCACTTGAACCTTCTTGCAACCAATCATATATCTAGACTCAGTCAAATTCATGAGCGCCTTTGGCTAGCACCCCACATGAGTGGCTTGCCTTAGTAACTACCCATGCAAGCTGCTTAATCACTTGTTTGCCTACACCGGACCCACGCGCACTTTGAGTGCGCAAGATCGGTTTTTTTTGAACTAAAAAAGTCCAGATCAATTGATTTAATCCAACCCATAGGCAGACAAACAGCTAAGCAGGATTAACGCTTATCTTTTCTAGGCAAACGACGCAGTAAACTGGACGTATCCCAGCGATTGCCACCGTGGGCTTGTACCTGCTCATAAAAGCCATCAACAAGCTCAGTCACTGGCAACTCAGACCCATTGTCCTGGGCTTCAGTTAAACAAATAGCCAAATCCTTACGCATCAGGTCGACAGCGAAACCAAATTCAAATTCGTCATTCACCATGGTGTCGCCACGATTATGCATTTGCCATGAGCCAGCAGCGCCAGCACCAATGGCACCCAGCACCTGTTTAGCATCTAAACCCGCATTAATAGCGAAAGCCACACCTTCTGCAAGCCCTTGCACTAAGCCACCAATACAGATTTGATTAACCATTTTAGTGAGTTGTCCGTTACCAACGGGGCCTAAATGGGTGATGGTTTTTGCGTAGGCCTGCATAATAGGTTCGCAGCTCAGGTAATCTTCCTCACTACCGCCACACATGATCGCTAAAGCACCATTTTCTGCCCCAGCCTGACCACCAGAGACCGGTGCATCGACAAAGCCTACCCCTTGCTGAGCCGCAATGACGGCAATTTCACGGGCCACTTGCGCAGACGCGGTGGTGTGGTCTATTAATATCGATCCGGCAGCCATAGTGGCCAAAACACCTTGATCTCCATAAACAACACTGCGTAAATCGTCGTCATTACCCACACAAGTGAACACAAAATCAGCATCAAGCGCAGCTGCTGAAGGAGACATTGCTAAGTCACAGCCATACTGTCCCTGCCAAGCCTCAGCCTTAGCCATGGTGCGGTTATACACGTAAACTTGGTGGCCTTGGGCTGCCAAATGTCCTGCCATGGGGTAACCCATGACGCCCAAACCTATAAATGCAACTTTGCTCATATTAAGCTCTCACTTTTATAAAAATCAACCGCTATTAGAGGCCATACCGACGTGTAAAACAAGCCTAAACAATAACTTCTAGTGGCGCACTCAAATGGCGTATTCAAACCCACCCATGCCGCTCCATTCAGGGCACATCAAAGGCACTTGCGTTAGTCTTTTACACAGGGCAAAATGCCGCCAATAATACCTTTTTTAGAGTTTACCTATTATGTCCTTACGCCTAGGCATCGACACGGGTGGTACCTACACAGATGCCGTCATCATCAATGAGCACAACCAAGTACTGGTGGCGGTAAAGAGCTTAACTACACGCCATAACTTGGCCATTGGTATTGGTGAATCCATTGGTCAGGTGCCCACTGAATTATTGGCTGACATTGAAATGGTCTCCCTATCAACGACTCTGACCACTAACGCTGTAGTTGAAGGCCATGGCGCGCCCGTTTGTGCCTTAGTGGTGGGCTTAAGCGAAACCCAAGTTACCAAGAGTGGCTTGGGTGAAATAATCGATGACCACTTAATCATCCGTCTAGCAGGGGGTCATGATGCCTCTGGTAGACAAGTAGCAGCATTAGATGTTGCAGGGGCCACAGCGGCCATTTTAGCCAATAAAGATAAGGTGTCGGCTTTTTCAGTTTCTGCTCAGTTTGGTGTACGTAACCCAAGCCACGAGATTACCCTACAAAATTTAGTCACAAAACTGACCCAAATGCCAGTGACTTGTGGTCATGAACTGGCCACCAGCTTAGGTGCACCACGACGCGCCCTCACCGCTTCTCTAAACGCACGTATGATTCCTTTTATTCAGGATTTAATCCAGGCCGTGCAAAATATCTTGCTCGAACTTAACATTCAAGCCCCCTTAATGATCGTCAAAGGTGACGGCTCCATTGTTAATGCCGAGACCGCCCTTGTGCATCCGGTGACCACTATTCTGTCTGGCCCTGCAGCCAGTGTCATCGGGGCCTGCGCTTTATCTGGTAGTCGCAATGCCATTATTGCCGATATGGGTGGCACCACCACAGACATTGCCATCGTTACAGATGGCCAGCCTGAACTCGCTAGCGAAGGCGCTAGAGTCGGTGATTGGCAGCCTATGGTAGAGACCGTTAAAGTGTATTCTATCGGCTTAGGTGGTGACAGCGAAGTGCGTTTTTATGGTGGTAG
>CAWUTT010000075.1:0-11262 GCA_963925635.1 uncultured Pseudomonadales bacterium
CACTTCACTCAACAGCAACAAGGCATGGCCGATACCATGAGTATTTTGGCAAGCCACATGGCTCCTGATCAACATCAGGTAGAAGTGCAAAGGCGCAAACGAGCAGTGGAACAGCGCATTAAAATTATTGTGGGTCGCTACCATGCTGGAGACTTGCTCAAGGGCCATGAAATTCTCAGTTTAGGTAAACACTGGCAAGATTTCCCCGGTTCCCAGTGGCAGGGGGTGGATAAAGCCGTCTGTGTTGAGTGTGAAAAATACAACCGAGTGTCGGCCAATAACGAATGCCAATCTTGTGAAGCCCAACGCCAGGGCTTAGTGCCTATTACCTATTGCTACGCCTACTTCGACTAAGCCTTAAGCCAAGATAGCCAGCAACACCTGAGGTGCCCGAGCAGGCTTTTGGCGTTGGTAATCAAAACAACCCATGTGAGTTTCGCCCAGTGCTATCGTTTGCTGGGTCTGGTGATCTATGAGCTTATAGACGATGGTGAATCTGGCTTTGCCAACCTCACGTACACCTAAGCTTAAACTAAGGCGCTGATGTAAGTGTGCTTGTTTAAGGTACTCAATATTAGCGCCTGTCATAATGAGGCCGCAGCCGCCTACATCTTGCTCACTGAGGTTGTGGTGACTAAGCCATAACACTCTAACCTCGTGGAAGTAGCTTAAAATACGATCATTGCTTAGATGATTGCCATAGTTTAAATCAGCCACTCTAACATCAAGATGACAGTCAAATAGGGCTGTGAAGTCGGGGTCAATTTTAGTCTGTGGCATGGTCTTGCCCAAAGTAGCGTGCCAGTACCCTTAACATGCCTTCACACAACAAGGCTAAGTCTTGCTGGCTCATGACGTAGGGGGGCATAACGTACACCAATTTACCAAATGGCCGCACCCATATACCCTCTTCTACAAACATTTTTTGTATGATGCCCAGATCTACGGCTTGGGTGACTTGTATTACCCCAATGGCGCCTAATACGCGGACATCTTCCACATAAGGCAGGTCTATGGCGGGTGTTAGTAGCTGGTGAAGCCCTTTATTGATCCCATCAACCTGCTTTTTCCAGTCGCTTTTTTCGAGCAAATCCAAGCTTGCGTTAGCCACGGCACAGGCCAGAGGATTGGCCATAAATGTGGGCCCGTGCATGAAGCAACTGGCCTCACCCCGTGAGATGCTAGTGGCAATTTCACTGGTGGTTAAGGTGGCAGCAAAGCTCATAGTGCCGCCAGTAATGGCTTTGCCTAAGCACATGATATCGGGACTCACTTGGGCGTGATCGCAGGCGAATAGGGCACCGCTGCGGCCAAATCCAGTGGCAATTTCGTCAGCGATTAAGAGAATGTCATATTGCTTACAGAGGTCTGCTGCTCCCTTGAGCCAATGTGGGCTATAAAAACGCATGCCACCTGCACCCTGAACAATAGGCTCTAAGATTAAGGCCGCAATCTCATGTTGGTGCTCACGCATTTTATCTTCAAGTGCGACTAAATCACCGTCTTGTAATGGACGATCGAAGCCCATGGCAGGGGCGTCAACAAAATGGTGTTGAGGTAAAACGCTAGCAAACAGTGAATGCATGCCATTTACGGGGTCACACACCGCCATGGCGCCAAAGGTATCACCATGGTAGCCATGGCGGATGGTGAGCATGCGGTTTTTTTGAGCCTGCTGCTTAGAGTGCCAATATTGTAAGGCCATTTTTATGGCCACTTCGACCGCTACAGAGCCTGAATCTGCAAAAAACACCTTATCTAAGCCAGCGGGTGTTAAATCCACCAAACGTTTAGCCAGCGTCACTGCGGGTGCATGGGTAATACCGCCAAACATAACATGGGACATGTCAGAAATTTGTTGATGCATGGCTGCGTTGAGGTCAGGGTGGTTGTAGCCATGCACGGCACACCACCAAGAAGCCATGCCATCAATTAACTCTCGGCCATCGGCTAAGGTCAGGCGCACACCTTGGGCGCCCACCACCGGGTAGGTGGGTGGAGGGTTGTCCATGGAGGCGTAGGGGTGCCAAACATGCTGTTGGTCTAAGGCGATCAGTTGTGCAGGAGTCATAAGTATCAAATATGTTCTTTTGTGAGTGATATATTAACATAGCTAAAGCATATTATTGGCTGATTTCAAGTACCTTGATTTGATCTAAACGCACTTGCCAGCGCAGGTTGATGTCAGCAATGTGACAGCCATAAATACGCTCTGGGTCTTGCTGATAGGCGGGTCTAGGGTCGTGTAGTAATACTTGCTCAATAAGCTCAAGTAGCTCTGGTCTGCTGGATAAAGCTTGTTGGGCTTGGGGGCTGTAATAAATGGGCAGTTGCAATACCTGGTCATTACTGGCGAAGCCACTGTGAGCATCGGGTATCGATTCTACCCAAGGTAGATAGGGCTTTATATCAACAATGGGTGTTTGATCGATTAAATCAGCCCCACTCACGTGGAGTATGACACCGTTGCGGGTATCAATGGACTCCAACTTAACCAGAGATAACCCCAAAGGGTTGGGTCTAAAGGTTGATCGGGTGGCAAATACACCGCGCTTTTTATTACCGCCTAATCTGGGGGGTCGTACTTTAGGTTTCCAGCCCTGATCTGCCGTCTGATGGAATATGAAGCTTAGCCAAATGTGAGAAAAGCCTTCGAGTCCATCCACAGTCTCAATGTGATTAAAGGGTTCAATTAACTCAATTTGAGCTAAGGCGGCTGTGACTAAACCGGGTTGTCTTGGCGTCGCAAACTTTTCTTTAAAACAGGAATGGATCACCCCAATCTTATGGAGCGAGTAGCTATGTGGCGTGTTTTTTTGCATAGGGTTCAACAGTGGTAAGCAGGAAAAATTTAAAAAAATAGGCCTTGTTAATGGAGCACAATAAAGCAAGGTTATTAGGGGTATGTTGTTTTAAGTGGCGCACAATAACAATGATTTTTCGACCTTAATCGCTTTTCTTACTCAAATGGGTGTCATTGATTAGCCAGGCCTAGAACAAAGTCCTAGAACAAAGTCCTAGAGATGGCTACAATACCTTCTATTTTTCTAACTGAGTTAGTTATGGCACGTAAACCGTTCGTTAAAGCTAAGGCCGTCCAAGGCCGCGGTCATCTTCAATCTGTTACCACCGACGGTCCTCACGTTGAGTGGCTGGGAATGCCAGAATACTACATCCACACCTTAATGATTGCAGATCAGGAGTATGCCTACTTCTCTGCCAACAAGGCGCTTGAATTTGACATAGGCGCTTATGTTTGTTTTCGTTCTCGTGAGTCTAAGAAAGGCTTCTACATTGAAAAGCGGTCATTAGGCATCGCCATAGATCCTGCAGAATATATGCGTCAACTGGATGCCGGCAAAGAATGAAGCGTCAGGTATTTGCCCCATTACCGGTCAATGATCAAACCTGTGGTTGGACCCAAGCCCTGCCTTCTCGTTCATCCAATACTAGCCTGCAAGGCGAGCACCTAGCCGATTTTGTTATTGTGGGTGCGGGCTATACGGGTTTGTCAGCCGCTAGAAAATTTGCCCAGCTTAACCCTAACGCTAACATCATAATTATTGACGCACAGCGAGCGGGTGAAGGCGCGAGTGCGCGCAACTCTGGCTACTTAGTAGATTCGACCCTTAATGATGGCCATATGTCTGATACTGGCTTACAACAATATCGGCAAAAGTATGCCCTTAACAAAGCGGGAGTTGATTGTGTCAGCCAGCTAGTGAGGGAGCATCAAATCGATTGTGATTGGGATGCCAGTGGTAAATTTCACGCCACAGCAGTGCCTGCCCATGAGGCTAAATTGCAGCGCTTTAGTAAACTATTGCAAGAGTTGGAGTTGCAACACCGTCTGCTTGAGGGCAACGAACTGAAGCAACGCTTAGGCACTAGTTATTATACTCAAGCTTTGTGGACCGCTGGCGGCATTATGTTGCAGCCGGCTAAGTTAGCGCGGGCTTACATCGATATTTTGCCGGCTAATGTCACTCTCTACGAAAACAGCCCCGTATTAACCTGGCGTAAACAGGGGGCCGACTTTTTGGTTTCAACGCCTTTGGGTCAAGTTAAAACCCCTGCATTGTTAATGGCGGTTAATGGTTTTATGGCCAGTGCTGGGTTAAAGCGCAAGCGCGCCTTTCCATTGACCTTGACAGCTAGCATGACACGGCCCCTAAGTGATGCCGAATATGCCGCTATAGGCAGTCCTAAAGCATGGGGTTTACTGTCTGCTCAAGCCATGGGTGCAACGGTTCGGCTAACCGAAGACCGGCGTATTATGGTGCGTAACACGGCTGAAGTGTGGCCTTCTATGAATATGTCACCCACCCAATTGGCCAAGCGTAAAAGCCTACACCTGCACGGTTTAAAACGCCGTTTTCCACAATTAGACAGGGCCATATTTGACAGCTGCTGGTCGGGTGTCACCTGTGTCAGCGGTAACAACGGCCAAGTGTTTGATCAATTAGACTCAAAGCTATTGGTGGCCGGCTGCTACAATGGTGGCGGCATTGGCTTGGCCACCTTGTTTGGTGAGCAGATGGCATACAAAGCCAGTGGTCAAATGACCGATGCCATGGCCATGATCCAAGCCCGACCCAAGCCCAACCCTTTGCCTATGCAGCCTTTGTTAAGCTGGGGTGTGCGTTTACGCTTAGTGCGTGATCGCATTATTGCGCGTAAAGAAAATTAACCATACGCGTTAGCTAAAAAGCCTAAAATCACCGTCTGGCGCTTGAATTAATAGGGCTTTAAAGGCCATTAAAACGCCAATTGCGTGCCCGCTTTATTCTGCAGCTCATCGGTTGCTAACATGGCCAGAGTGTCGCCCTTAGTAATAAAATGATGCCCTGTAATGCTAAATAAATAGCCATCACAAGGGGCGCATATGGGCATTGATGTGGCCGTAGGGCAATCTAGTAAAACGATGTCTGCAAACACTTCCTGCGCCTTTAAAGTGGCACCTAATCTAGCCCGATAGGTAATAATGCCTGATGCTAGGGCTTTCACCATTCTCACTTGATCTACGCCCAGCTGTTTGAGTGCAACGGGTTGTTTAGGTAGGGGAGTTCTGTCTATAAGGTTTTCGTGGGTGAGAAAATCTAATATGCCTAAGCAATCCTGTTCAGCCAGCTCAGGGCTTACATCGCCTCGGCCACGGAGTTCAAGGGTGGCGGCAAAACAGGGTTGTGAAAACACATCGCTGGCCAAATGTTGCTCCATAGTTACCCAAGGTTGGGTATGGGTACCGTCAAATGCTACGGTGCCAGTGACATCCTCTTCTAAACAAATAGCAAACCCCATTGAATTTGCAAGGGCTTGGCCAGTGTGCTGTTGGTGTACCCCATAAAATACATGGGGCAGGGCCACATCATCACAATGCAAGTCGAGTACATAGTGTGCATCGATAGAATGCGACAACAATGTCTTGTGCAATGAGTTGATTTCAAAGTCATCACTTCTTTGTTGCACCAAGTGCTTTAAGCCGGCCCGCATAACGCGGTCATTGGCGATCTTATCGTCACCGAAAGATTGCGATAAACTGGCCATGATCTGTTCTGGGCTGATGGCCATATTACGGTTAAAGTTCTGGCCCGTATGCCAGTCGCAACGACCGATCACATGTCCAAAAGAACGTTGCCTTAAGCCCACTGGATTAGCAAAGGGTACCAATACAATTTCGGCCTTGAGTGCGCCTTGCTGATCAAGCTGTTGCAAATGTTTAAGCAGGTGCTGAGCGACCAGTAGTCCGGGGTATTCGTCGGCATGTAAACCGGCTTGAATATATACTTTTTGGCCGCCGCTTGGGCCAAAGCGATGCAGGTGAATATGAGCCTGGTTACCCACGCTTGCGGTGGCCAGTGGTAGGGTTTCGAACGCCATGTGTGCTTCTCGTCAATAGGGAACTTTGGATTATAAGTGCCTAGCAAGAATAAACCCTATAATGGGTCTAGGCAATGATCAAAACACCGTGTGCTTAGGGTTTTTTGGGGGCTAAAGTACGAGCTAACAGCGCTGGGCTTAAGGCTATTAATGGTTTAGGTTTGGGCAGGGCCAGTGCAGTCTTGATGACCTCAGAAAATCCACTTGAAGCAATGTGGTTAGGCGAAATGACCGTGGCTTGCCCCGTGCGCTCTAAGTCTGCACCATTGGCAAATTGATCCGTGGAAAAGGGTAATATTATTTGACGCACGCCCAAAGCGAGGGCTTCTTGAACACTATTGTTACCCCCATGGTGAATGATCAGATCGCATGCGCCCAAAAGCCCCACTTGGGGCAGGGTTGGTTCGATTAACCAGCCTTCAGGTAAAGGTTCAAACTCCGACATGGGGCTAGCTCCAATGGCCATAGCCACTCGGGCTCCAGCGCCTTGTAGCGCGCTTGATAGTAGCTTCAGTACATCAACCCGATGTGACAAGAACGTGCCTAAAGCAACATAAACCAGGGGCCTATCATCCACCTGATCAAGCCATTGGCGATAGGGTTGGGTGAGGGTTTCATGGCGTATTAGTGGCCCAACAAATTGGTGTTGTATGGGTAAGTGATCTAAGCGCTCACTTGCGTGATACTGCTTTGGGCTATTGTAGAGTACCTGATCACCATGCACACGAAAGGCATCCTTTACGGGTGGCATTGAGGGTGCAATAGTCGCCAGCGCCGCATTCCAGCGTTGGGTAAAGGTTTTAGTCACACGGTCAGTAATGTGCTTTTGTGCGGTTAGAGCCTCAGCCTCGGGCTGCATGCAACTTGGCCAAACTGCGGGAATGCCGTAACGCTCAGTGCCTACAGGCAGTTGACTGGGATGACCAGGCACAAGGGTGGTAAAACGTCTGCCGGTGGCATAGACCCCTAAAGTAGACCCAAAAGAAATATGGTCAACCAAAATCTCATCGGGCTGTATTAGATCGCACAGTTGGGCAATGTTTCTTGCCACTTGAAGTGGCTCCCAAAGTAGATCTTTTTCTCTATCTAGCGCCTGACAGAGAATCGTTGCCATAGGCCCATCTCGGGTGGCGCTCAAAAAGCGCTTAATGGCAGCATCCTGATTAACGATGCCGCTATTGGCACCTTGGCTTAATTGAAGCAAGACCCATTCAAAGCCTTCGGCTTTGGCATGGGGCTGCATGTTAGTGCCCGTAGCAAAGACGACCCTACTGCCTGCCTGTTTAGCTGCCCTTGCCACCACGGCCAATGGGTTGTAGTGAGAGATAAAGTCAGGACTGATGACCAGTAAAGTCATGGTTTGTCTCGCACGGTAAGATACAACTCAGTGAGTTTCTCAGCCATGGTATCAATCGCGTAGTGCTCTTCAACCATGTGGCGGGCTTTAAGACTTCGGCCGCTGCGCTCAACGAGTGCAAAGCCTTCATGAATGGCTGTGCCAAGGTCGTCTTCAGGGTCCACCAGAATGCCTGTATCGCCATGGTCTACGTAGGTAGATGGGCCTCCAGTGCTGGGGGCTACAACAACTAGCCCAGTGGCTAGGGCTTCAATTAAAGCGAGGCCAAATTCCTCTTTAAGGGCGCCATCCACATAAATACCACCCGCTGCCCAATTGTCTGGGCGGCCTATCATAGTGGCTGCCATGAGTTGGGCAATATCAGCCCGCGGACGGCCGCCCATTAGAATAATACCGGCACGGCGGTAATCATCAATGGGCACAGCACTATCAATAGCCTCCATCACCGCCATTTCTACCATCGACGGGTGGCTTAAATTACCACCAACCAAAACCAGATTGCAGCGCTTATACAGTAATGGATCCTGGGCCCAGGCACTGGCGATACGAGCCATGCCTTTAATGGGGTGGAAGCGCCCAACACTAAGCAGTAAGGGCAAGTGACGACGGCTTGGACATATTTTGTTAGCCAAATCATTGATCACACCGTCGGCAGCCCTGTGATTCTCATCTGCGTAATGTAAAGCTGCCTGGCGAATGAGTTGTATATCGATGCCTTCGGCGATCGTCACCGAATGTTGTTTATGCTGCTTAACGTCTTTGCGGATGGCTTGCAGTAATTGTTTGCATTTGGGTTGGGGAAAGAGCGCCACATGGCTCACATTTCTGCCCATTTGCTCCAGCATCCGCGCCCGAAACCACAGATTGCTTTGAGCGTCAGCATTAACAAAGGCGCTGCCACTCAGCGAGCCACCTGCATGCAGTGCTTGCACCGTATTTTGTGGGTCTGGAGCGAAACTAAAGCAAATTGGGATAGACAGGCTATGGGCCACGTCTGCTGCCGCAAATGTGGCTGCATCAAGCATGCGTAGATGAATCACATCAACAGCGCCAAAATTACGCAGGCACCGTTTAATGCTGCGCTTAAGCACGGGTAAGTGTTCCCAGGCATTGGTGCTATTCATGGGGCGTATGTCATCGCCAGCAGTGATAATGCCATAAGGTTGGGGGGTGTGGTTAGTTGCGCCTAGGCTGCTAATGGCGTCGTCAACACTACCCAGCCCAATGGTGAGTACTTGGCTAATATTAGGTTGTCGTGCGAGTGCATCACCTAAAGAGACGAGTAGGCTGGCTACCCCGCCCGTTTCACCGCAGCCCCCAGAGCTCAGGGTTTCATCCACCTTGGCAAGCACAAGTTGGCACATACGCAGACCACTATGGCGCTGAGTGAGCGGCACAGTGTCAAGTGTTTGTTGGTCGTTGATGGCCAAAGTTGCATAGGCACCAATGTCGTTGTCTTGTTGTTTAAGCTGCGCTAGTAACTTGTTAAATGGCCCAGTGCGGCTACCTATTGCACTTATAGCCGCTAGGCGAACGGGCACAGATTCATGGGAATCAGCGGCCAGCAGCGTTAACATGCCATTAACGCTGCTGCCATCTAAGGTGCCCAAAAGATCAACTAAGCGAGCCCGTACAAGGGCGTCGCCCTGCGTGATTAGCGCCTTACTGAGGCTTCTAATTATAAGCTCAGGGTCGGTCTTGGCCCAGTGATTGAGGGTTTCATGGGCATGCATTGTGTCGATACCACCCGCACCTAATTGCGCCAACAGCAAGGGCAGCGCCGCCACAGAGGGAGGCCGATTAGCGAGTTTCCAGCTGGTTTGGCGCCGCACACTAGCTTCTGTATGTGATAAACATTCAATAAGCACCTTGCAGGCTTCTTCGCCCTGCATGGCAGCCAAGGGTTCAATGGCGATCAAAGCACTGAGGGTGTCTGCTTGGGTCATTGCTGCGAGGTCATCTAACAAAAGACTGGTGTTAGAGGCGGTCTGAGTGAATTGGGCCAGCAGCGCCGATTGATTGAGCATTTCTTTGAAATCAACCACGCCAGCCGCTTGCTGCAATTCCTCAATGAGAATGCGGCCCATATAAGCTTCGGCCTGGGCTTGAGAAGGACTCGCTAAACGAGTCGACTGATAATCGATATTATGCTGTTGCATGGCCATTTTTTGCCATATAAGCGATTTATTAAGCATTATCACCACCAATAATAACGACCAAGCGCTAGGTCGTTTACGTGAGTACTATTGTCATTCAGCGAATGTGCACCAACTGTTCAGTATCTTTGTTAAGGCGACCCTAGAAGCAGTAAGTGCGTATGAATTAATAAGCAATTAATTGTACAAAAAATAATACTGTACAATTAAATACTTGTACAGTATTATTTTTTGTATAATTATTTACGTCGGCGCATGAGCCTTGGTTTTTTTTCTGCTGTTAGCCTATGCGCCTAGGCTAGCTAAGCTTGAGCTCTATGATAACGCTAAATCAACGGCCCGTTAGTGCTTTTACAGTGCTTTTACAGTGTCTTTACGTTCGTTAAAATGTGTCTAATCAAAAAAACAGCCTTGACCACTTTTATGGTTTAATGGAGTAAGCTTAAGTTACTGTAGGTAAGCTTATCTGCCCTCAATTAAGGGTGGCTGTTGATGAATTACAGCGCGGAGATACATATTATGAAAATTAGTCAGAGACTGCTCAGCTACTTCGATCGTCACAAAACAAAATCGACCAAAAAAAGTCGCACCCGCTTTCGCAATGATATCTGCAATCATTGGGACTTAGACTACCTCTCAACCGCAGAACTGGAAGAGCGCTTGTTGGATGACACTGTTGAAACCACCATTCCACTCAAAAAACTCGACCCGTAAAACCCCCGTTATTAGGTTGCTAACCTAAGCTCAAACTTTGGCTTTGGTTTGATTGTCTTGCCCGCTTAAATACCATATAATATCTGCCCTGATTTATGCATGTGTGACATGCGATTAATTCAGGCGGGGTAATGCCCATTTCCGTGATGTCGCCAATAATGGCGCATTGCATTGATGAATAGTAAGTGATTTCAAAACTTACACGACGTAAAGGGATCCTAACGCATGGTAACCATTCGTTTAGCTCGTGGGGGCTCTAAAAAGCGCCCTTTCTATCATTTAACCGTAGCTGATCAGCGCAATCCGCGTGACGGTCGCTTTATTGAGCGTGTGGGTTTTCATAACCCTG
Source organism: uncultured Pseudomonadales bacterium (assembly GCA_963925635.1). Classification (GTDB taxonomy): domain Bacteria; phylum Pseudomonadota; class Gammaproteobacteria; order Pseudomonadales; family Balneatricaceae; genus Njordibacter. The sequence goes on from CAWUTT010000075.1 coordinate 10,457, forward strand.
TTGCTCGTGGCAAAGAAGAAGTAACTCGGATTGACATGCAGCGCGTTGATTTTTGGATGGAGCAAGGTGCTCAGCCAACTGGCCGTGTTGCAGGACTGATTAAAGAAGCCCGCAAAGTAGCTGAATAGTAGCTCACTAAGCATTTGTTGTTAACCAACTTGTTGTAAGGATTGTTGAACATGGCTCAAGACCAACGCGTAAAGCTGGGTCGTATCACTACCGTATACGGTGTGAAGGGCTGGGTAAAAGTGTTTTCTAGCACTGAGCCAATGCAAAACATCTTTGATTATCAACCTTGGCAAACCTGTATTGACGGTGTTTGGCAAGAATTGAAAATCACCCAGGGTAAGACCCACGGCAAGGGCTTAATAGCATTACTAGAAGGTTGTGAAGACCGCGACCAGGCCCGCAAGTTTTGTGGCTTGGATATCTCGGTAGATCGAGCCATATTACCAAACTTAGAGGATGGTGATTATTATTGGCAACAACTGACTGGGCTGAATGTAGAGACTGATGCAGGGGTAAAACTCGGCAAGGTCGACCACCTGATCGCCACTGGCTCTAATGATGTGCTAGTAGTAAAAGGCAACGAAGAAAGTATTGATCGTAACGAGCGTCTAATACCTTATTTGCCAGATCAAGTGATTACAAAGATTGACCTCCTTGGAGGTGTTATTCGGGTCGATTGGGATCCGGAGTTTTAGGTGAAAGTAGGTGTAGTAACGCTATTTCCAGAAATGCTCAAATCTTTAACAGATTTTGGTGTGGTAGGAAGAGCAACGCAGCAAGGTTTGCTGCAAGTTACA
>CAWUTT010000076.1:0-5321 GCA_963925635.1 uncultured Pseudomonadales bacterium
CTATTCCCACTCTATAGTGGCTGGCGGCTTGCTGGAGACGTCATAGGCGACGCGGGAAATACCGGCGATTTCATTAATGATTCTACCTGATACTTTTTCTAATAGGTCATAAGGTAGGTGAGCCCAACGGGCGGTCATAAAGTCGATCGTTTCCACAGCTCTAAGGCTCACTACCCATTCGTAACGCCGAGCGTCACCCACAACACCTACTGATTTAACGGGCAGGAATACCACAAAGGCTTGACTGGTTTTATGGTACCAACCAGAAGCATGCAACTCTTCCATGAAGATGGCATCAGCCAAACGCAGCAGGTCAGCGTACTCTTCTTTGACTTCACCTAATATACGTACGCCAAGGCCTGGCCCTGGGAAGGGATGACGGTAAACCATGTCGTATGGCAGACCTAACTCTAGACCAATCTTACGTACTTCATCTTTAAATAACTCGCGCAAAGGCTCAACTAACTCGAAAGCCATATCGTCTGGTAAACCACCTACATTGTGATGTGATTTGATAACATGAGCTTTGCCTGTTGCTCCAGCAGCAGATTCTATGACGTCTGGATAAATAGTCCCTTGTGCTAGCCATTTCACGTTAGTAATCTTGGTTGCTTCAGCATCAAAGATATCAATGAAGGTATTGCCAATCACTTTACGTTTGGCTTCTGGGTCTGTTACGCCTTTAAGATTGCCTAAAAACAACTCTTGGGCATTGGCGCGAATCACACGCACACCCATGTTCTCAGCAAACATTTTCATGACTTGATCGCCTTCATTAAGGCGCAATAAACCGTTGTCTACGAACACGCACACTAGCTGATCACCAATGGCCTTGTGTAATAGGGCGGCAACAACTGAGGAGTCTACGCCACCAGAAAGACCAAGTAATACGGTATCTGAGCCTACTTTTTCACGCACAGTAGCAATGGCATCATCAATAATATTACTTGCAGTCCATAGGCCTTCGCAGCCACAGATATTGTTAACAAAGCGTTCTAGAATAGCCCCACCTTGCTTGGTGTGAGTCACTTCTGGGTGAAATTGCAGGCCATATAAGCGCTTGGCCTCGTTGCTCATACCGGCAATAGGCGCACTTTCTGTAGCGGCCATACAAGTGAATCCTGCAGGCATCTGGGTGACCTTGTCACCATGGCTCATCCAAACATTGAGGCTGCATGTATCTTCTTGCAGCTCGTCATGGATGTCTTTAAGCAACGCGCCTGCTGTTTCTACTTGCACACTAGCATAACCAAATTCGCGCTCATCAGAGGCACTGACCTTGCCACCCAGCTGCTCAGCCATGGTTTGCATGCCATAACAAATACCAAGTACGGGAACATCGAGTTGGAATACAATGGCTGGCGCTCGAGGACTCTCGGCCGCAGTCACAGACTCTGGACCGCCAGCAAGAATAATACCTTTGGGGGCAAAATCACGAATCGCTTGCTCTGTCATGTCATAGGCACGAATTTCGCAATAAACACCAATTTCTCGGACACGACGCGCGATCAGTTGCGTGTATTGTGAACCAAAATCCAAGATGAGAATCCGTTGTGCGTGGATATCCTGCATCATGTGTAACTCCATGAGTGGGTTAAAGATGCTCGAAGGGTCTTTAACCGTGTTATTTAAAGTGTTCAGACAGCGGGTTAGCGCGGCTTACTTAGCCCGATAATTGGGCGCTTCTTTGGTGATGGTAACGTCATGCACATGGCTTTCGCTCATACCAGCACTGGTAATACGGGTAAACATAGGAATGGTGCGCATTTGCTGCATGTCAGCACAACCGGTATAGCCCATGCTGGCGCGCAAACCGCCCATCATTTGATGCACAATAGCAGCCATCGGGCCCTTGCATGCTACGCGGCCTTCAATGCCTTCTGGCACTAGCTTTTCTACACCTTCATCGGTACTTTGAAAATAACGATCGCTTGAGCCTTGGTTCTGACCCATAGCACCGATAGAACCCATGCCACGATAGGCTTTATAAGCACGGCCTTGGTATAGTTCGACCTCGCCCGGTGCTTCGTCAGTACCCGCCAACAAACTACCCGCCATCACCACACTGGCACCTGCTGCAATGGCTTTTGCTAAGTCACCAGAGTAGCGCACGCCACCATCGGCGATCACAGGAATCCCCCTTGGGGTCATCACAGCTGCCACGTTAGCGACGGCGGTGATCTGAGGAACACCAATACCCGCAACTATACGCGTCGTGCAAATAGAGCCTGGACCAATACCCACTTTAACGCCATCTGCGCCAGCATCGGCTAAAGCCTCAGCGGCCTCAGCGGTAGCAATATTGCCGCCAATGACCTGCACCTGTGGGAACTGGGTCTTAACCCAGCGAACCCATTCAATCACACCTGCTGAATGGCCGTGAGCCGTATCAACCACAATTAAATCAACTCCAGCTTCAACCAAGGCTGCCACACGCTCGCTGGTTTCAGGGCCTGTACCAACAGCTGCGCCAACGCGTAAGCTGCCTTGCGCATCTTTACAGGCATTGGGATAAGCTTTAGCGCGATACATGTCTTTCACAGTCATCATGCCCTGCAAGGTGAAGTCATCACCCACGACCAATACCCGCTCGATGCGGTGTTTGCGGAGTAAGTTACGCACTGTATCCTGATCTGCCCCAGGTTCTACAGTGACCAAATTGTCTTTGGTGGTCATGATAGTGTCAACCCGAGCATCTACATGATTTTCAAAGCGCATGTCTCGGCTAGTCACAATACCCACTAACTGACCATCATCAACTACGGGGAAACCAGAAAAACCCGTTTTAACCGCTAAGTTCTGTAGGTCACCTACAGTCATGTCAGATGAACAAGTCACAGGGTCTTGAACCACGCCACTCTCATGTTTTTTAACGCGACGAACTTGTTCAGCTTGGTCTGCAACCGTCAAATTTTTATGTACAATGCCAATGCCACCTTCTTGTGCCATGGCAATAGCAAGGCGCGCCTCGGTGACGGTGTCCATAGCGGCGGAAGCCAGTGGTATATTTAAAGGTAAGTCACGTGCGATGCGGGTTTGCAGCTGAACATCTTTTGGCAGCACCTCCGAATAACCAGGCACTAAGAGTACGTCATCAAAGGTGAGGGCTTCTTCGGCAAGTCGTAGCATGGGTGCGTCCTTTTTGGGTGGGGAAAGGAAACGCAATATTATACCGGAACAGCAGGCCTTTTGACCACCATAAGGGCTTGAATTAACCCCTCATTTATGCATTATTTTAGTGTATGATTTAGTTTGATTTTTAGACTCCAGAGCAGCAACTTATGACCGACACAACACGCATTTGGCAAGTGAGCGAGCTTAATCATGCCGCTAGAAACCTGCTTGAAACACGTTTCGGTATTATCACTGTAAGTGGCGAAATTTCAGGTTTTACCAAGGCACGTTCAGGCCACTGGTATTTCCGTTTAAAAGACATGGATGGGCAAGTTAGCTGCGCGATGTTTCGCAATAGGAATTTATATTGCTCCTTCGAACCCAAAGAAGGTGATTTGGTTCACTTTAAGGCTAAGGTTAGCCTCTACCCAGACCGGGGTGATTACCAGCTGATTGGCGAACAGATGCAACTGGCTGGTAGTGGCAACTTGCAGCAGGCGTTTTTAGCACTCAAACAAAAGCTCCTCGACGAGGGCCTGTTTGACGACCAACACAAGCGCGCCATACCCAAACACTGCCGCCGTATCGCGGTGATAAGCTCGGCCAATGGGGCTGCCATACACGACTTCCTTAAGGTGCTGCAACAGCGCATGCCAAGCCTAGTAGTTGACTTGTTACCCGTTACGGTGCAGGGCCAGCACGCCGCCATGGAAACCATTAAAGCCATTGAATTGTGCAATCTTATGGGTCAGCATGACGTGGTTGTGCTGACGCGGGGCGGTGGTTCAATCGAGGACTTGTGGAGTTATAATGATGAGCATTTAGCTCGCGCCATTTATGCCAGTCGTATTCCTACCGTGAGTGCCATAGGCCACGAAACTGACTTTACCATAGCGGACTTTGTAGCCGATTGTCGAATGCCCACACCTTCTGCCGCTGCCGAACTCGTCAGCCAAGACCAAGCTGAGCTTATCTACAGGGTCAGCCAGCTTGAACGTCAGTTGCGTCAACAATGGCACAAGCACGTGCAACATCAACGGCTCAATGTGTCGCGCCTGCAGGCTTTGCTTAAACACCCAGGCCAAGCCCTCAATGACCAGAGTCAGCGTCTGGACCATATTCAGGCGCGCTTAGAACAGGCTGCGCTTAAAAGCTTACAGGCTAAAGTTGGCGCATATCATCAAGGGCGCGCTCGCCTTTTAAGTAACAATCCATTAGTCACTGTTAAGGCCCATACAAGCCATATCCTGCAATTAAACCAGCGGCTAACTAACGCTCAAAAATCAACCTTACGTCAGCAGACACATCGATTTTCTAGCCTTGCAACCCAGCTCAACCAATTAAGTCCGCTTCACACTCTATCAAGGGGTTATAGTGTCACGCAAAACGAGCAAGGTAAGGTCATTACTGAAACGGCCCAAATTAATACTAAACAGCGGCTGAAAGTAAGTTTAGTGGATGGTCATGCACTGGTTAATGTAGAGCAAATAGTGGCACACTAGCTACTCACACTGCATGTATTGCTGGGTTTCGATAACCCTACAAAAAACTGCTGGATAGGCATCATCACCCCCCATGCATGAAATATCGTTCCACCACCCATCTTGGTGGCCTCCTCTGGCTAATTCGATACCCGCACAGTTGGATAGTCGAGCGCCGTTAGGTTCACTCATGGGCCAATTACTATAGGTCACTGGCTGTCCAGAAACCCAACGCCAACGACCCTCTGACCCTGTATCAGTGAGATTAATAATGGCACCTGCATAAGTTTGGGGAGAAAAATCAGCGGCATTCAATAGTTTGATAGCGCGCCTGTTCAAGTGAGAGGTATGAACCTCTGCTACCGCGCCACCAATACCCCAGCACACATCCTGAGCTTGGTTGTAGCTAAGGTTTTGGGGAAAGGTCAATAGTTTAAGCTGGCTTTGCGTCAAGGCATTAATTTTGCAATCGGATACAGGGTCGCCCACAATCGTTGGCGGCATGGTTAAGTTCAGGGAAGTGCATCCACTGATGCATATGGCCGTTAAAACAGCAATTAATCCGTTAGGTGTTATCAGTGGTATGGAGTTCATGAACAGTCCAATATTTTTCATTTAAGACTACAAAAGTATAGTCCATAAACAAACAATAACTGCTGACCTACCGCAGTGACCAACTATCACGCACTTTTCAGCGTCCAATAAAAAAGCCCCAATACGTAAGCA
>CAWUTT010000077.1:0-10681 GCA_963925635.1 uncultured Pseudomonadales bacterium
CCACCCTTGAACTTGGCTTAAAATAGAAAATAAATAGCACTTAGTACGTTGGGTGATTAGCTCAGTTGGGAGAGCATCTGCTTTACACGCAGAGGGTCGGCGGTTCGAACCCGTCATCACCCACCAAGTGTACGTTGGGAGTAGTAATATAATGCGGAGCGGTAGTTCAGCTGGTTAGAATACCGGCCTGTCACGCCGGGGGTCGCGGGTTCGAGTCCCGTCCGTTCCGCCATTTATATTGTTGTAGGAAATGATTAGGCCGCTTAGATGCGGTTTTTTTGTGCCTCAAATAAAGTCCTTCTAGTAATCACTCATCGCGTTTGACGATGACCCACCCTAGTATTCACCGGTCGGTTTGAGTTAACTTAACAGTACTTTACTTATATGCTACCCATTATCATGAAGATATTTCGTGGTCACAGTATACGTGATCGATTATTTACCGCATTTGGTGTTTTGAGCCTCCTCACCCTGACCACAAGCTTGATTGGATGGTCTTTGCATAACCAGCTAGGTAATCAATTAAAGTCTGTCGTGGAACAAGATATCCCATCATTGGGTTTGATGGTGCAACTGAGCACTGAAGCAGCAACAATAACCTCCTTAGCACCAGCACTCATGGCGGTGCAAGATGGTGAGTCTAGACAATTGCTATGGCGCCAACTGAATCAGGGCACCCAAGCCATTGCTAGCGTGTTACCTAGAATTCCCACGGCAAGGGCCATTACCTCTGATCCGCAAGTGAGTTTAGATGACCAATTACAGGGCGTCACTCAAACCCTCAATGCACTTAATAAAAATATTCTTAAACAACTCAAGTTAAAAATGGACAAAGAAGCTGAAAGTCAGGGCTTGCGTTGGGCGGTCAGTGGTTTTTTGGCTGACATCGATCCTTTAATCGATAGCACTCAAAAATACATCAGCAGTCGATTTAATGAGGATATTCCCACTTCTGGTATCGTAGTTAACCGCGAAGGTGATCGCTCAATTGGCCAACTAAATACCGATTTGCAAGTGCTTTTTAGGTTAAAGGCTGATACTAGTTTACTGGTCAATCTTGTTGGCAGAGCGCACCATTTACCCGATCCAGACTCCCTCATAGCCACCGCAATACAGGCCGATGAACTGCACCAAAGTATGGTTCAATACATTGATAACATGAGCTACTTTAAGGGTTTCTCAGAGCTGCGGGTAAGGGTAGATGAAGTAGTTGGCTTTGTAGAGCGCGATGTGAATATGTTTGAACTACGCCGCCAAGAACGCTTACAGCTTGAGGCTGGAGAAAAGCTACTCACCAGTCTCCAGCTTCAATTAGCCAGCTTCAATGATTATATAAACGCCCACGTTAATGCTGTGCGGGGGGCTTCTATGCAAGCTGTAAAGCAATCTAACCATGCCATAGCCCAAGGTAATCGCTTAATGATTGCGACTAGTCTTGCCAGTGTACTCTTAAGTGCCTTGATTGTTTGGTTGTATGTAGCAAAACACATTGTTGGGCGCATTCGTTTGTTAGATGGCAGCATGCGCATTATTGCGGCTGGTAATCTGCAGCAGTCAGTGCCAGTAAAGGGGCGTGATGAAATTGGTACTATGGCTAACTCCCTGCGCAGCTTTAGGGATCAACTCACAGAAAAACAGGCGGAATTGGTACAAGCCGGTAAATTGGCGGCCTTAGGGCAGTTGTCAGCTGGTATTTCCCACGAAATTAATCAGCCCATCACCGCCATTGGGCATTATGCCCATAATGGTGTGAGACTGTTGCAGCAAGGGCGAACTGAGGAAGCTGAGCAGAATTTTGAACAAATATCAGCCTTAACGAAGCGCTCTACCCGCATTATTGCGCGCCTCAAATCGATGGCACGTAAGCCCCGGCATAGTGTGCAGCCCGTGTGTTTAAATCAGGTAGTGGACCATGTATTGACGCTCTTACAAAGTCATCCTCAAGCGCACTGCACGGACATATCAGTGGCCATGGGGTTACCCACAAATGTAGTGATGGCAGAACAAATACAATTGGAACAGGTGGTGCTCAACTTATTGTCTAACGCCCTCGACGCGGTCGCTAATAACAGCCACGCCAAGACCATAGCCATTGAGTGTGTGCTGAGTGAGAGCCAAGTTGAATTGCGCGTTGCCGATAATGGGCCCGGTGTGGCTCCTGAGCTCTACGAACAAATATTCAACCCCTTTTTTACCACCAAAGAAGTGGATCAGGGTTTGGGTTTAGGTCTATCCATTTCCTACAATATTATACAAGACTTCGGCGGCCAACTTACGGTCGTACGTCACCCCTTAAAGGGTGCAATATTTTGTTTGCGCTTGCCCTACAACAATGGTTATCAAATTGAGATTAAGTAATGAGTAACGCAACGTTTTTAGGCCAAGTATTGGTGATTGATGACGAACAATCTGTGCGGCAGTCGTTTTGTCAGACCTTGTCCTTGGAAGGTTATGAAAGTTTGGATTTTGAGCACCCTAAGGAAGCGTTGGCACTGTGCAACGAACAATGGATGGGGGTCATTGTGTGCGACTTGCGTATGCCTAAAATGGATGGTCTTTCGGTGCTAGAAGCGGTACAAACCATAGACCCAGAAATCCCCATTATTCTGTTTAGTGCCCATGCCGATATTACCGTGGCCATTACCGCAATTCGTGCAGGCGCATACGAGTTTCTCGAAAAAACCGATGACCCACAAAAACAAATGGACACCATCAAGCGGGCCTGGCAAAAACGCCAATTAGTTTTAGAGAATAGAGCCTTGCGCTTATGCTTGACTGAAAAACATGAGATTGAGCATCGTTTGTTATGGCATAGTGCGGTGATGAAAGGTATCCGCCAGTCAGTATTGCAATTAGCCCAGCTGGATGTAGACCTCATCATCAATGGCGCTACCGGAACCGGCAAAGAAGTCGTTGCGCGTTGTTTGCATGACTTTAGTAACCGTGTAAAACGACCGTTCGTGGCACTCAATTGTGGCGCTTTAGCAGAGTCTATGATTGAAAGCGAATTGTTTGGCCATGAAGCGGGGGCCTTTACTGGCGCCCAAAAACGCCGCGTGGGTAAGCTAGAGTATGCTAACGGTGGTACCATTTTTTTAGACGAAGTAGAAAGTATGCCGCCGCACTTGCAGGTGCGATTATTGCGCGTGGTCCAAGAACGTTGCTTGGAACGTTTGGGTGGTAACGAACTCATTTATTTGGATGTGCGTATTATTGCCGCCAGCAAAGTCGATTTAAGGCAAGCGGCAGACAGCGGAGACTTCCGTGAAGACCTCTATTATCGGCTTAATGTGACTAGCATTGACCTACCCACTATGGCTCAACGCAAAGAGGATATTGGGCTATTATTTGGGCATTTTGCCGGATTGGCAGCGCAAAAGTATAACCAACCTGCACCCACCATAGATGCTGAGCAATTAGGCTACTTACAAGCCCGCGATTGGCACGGTAATGTGCGTGAAATCAGTAATGAGGCAGAACGTTGGGCCTTGGGTTTAAACTTGCATACGTCGGACCACGCTGCTAATACGCTGGAGGGTGGATTAGACGAACAAATGGATCAGTTTGAAAAGGGTGTTATTGAAATGGCCCTGTTGCAGAATCAGGGTCACTTGGAGCGTACGGCCACAGCGTTAAATATCCCGCGTAAAAAACTCTATTTGAGAATGAGAAAACACCAGGTTAATAAAACCTAGGGTGCGCAGTATTGTTGGGTTAAAAGTGACTCATTTTAATGCATGCCCATGGGCATTTATGACCCATTTATATTTAAGTGCACCTGATTCATGCATTAATATTTTTTTAATATTGTTTAAAAACAAAAGGTTGATAATTTATTGAGATCAGGCATAGGACTTGCAATCTAATTGATTAGCCAGACCGCCGTAAACTGTTTACATGGTCTGCGCATTAACCCTTTGGAGCATAAAAATGAGTATTAACATAAAAAAACATACGGGTCTGCTTACGACGGCGATTACTGCGGTCACTTTGTTAGCGGCAACCAGTGCCACAGCGGCGACCAAGTGGGATATGCCTACGCCCTATGGTGATGGTTATCATCAAACCATTAACGTGCGCGCCTTTGCTGCCGACGTCAAAACGGCCACCGATGGCGAGTTGGATATTGTGGTTCACTCAGGAGCCTCTCTATTTAAACACCCTGAAATTCATCGTGCTGTGCGTACTGGGCAAGTGCCTATTGGTGAAATGTTTATGGGTATATTGGGTAATGATGATCCCGTTTTTAAACTGGATAACATTCCCTTTTTAGCCTCAGATTTTAGCCAAGCTAAAGATTTGTGGGACGCTTCTCGCAGCGCTGTTGAAGCGGCGATGGCAACTAATGGCCTACAGTTACTCTATGCTGTGCCTTGGCCAGGACAGAGCCTCTACACTAAGGATCCGGTCAGCACTATTGCTGATTTAAAAGGTTTGAAAATGCGTGCATATTCGCCCACCACTTCACGTTTGGCGGTATTACTTGAATCTACCCCAACGACGGTGCAGGTGCCTGAAATTCCTCAAGCCTTTGGTGCGGGTATTATCAATGCCATGATCACTTCACCTTCTACGGGTGTTAGTAGTCAAGCTTGGGACTTCGTGCGTCATTACACCGATGTGCAAGCATGGATTCCTAAAAACATGGTATTTGTGAATAACAAAGCCTTTAAACGTCTAGACGCCGATGTACAACAAGCCGTATTGGCTGCTGCAAGTAAAGCAGAAGCTCGCGGTTGGGAAATGGCAGTTGAAGAAGCCCGTGTTAAAACTGACGCTTTGGGTGAAAATGGCATGGTTGTGGTTCAGCCTAGTGCAGAATTGCAAGGCGCGTTAAAAGCCATTGGTGCCACCATGGCTGCTGAATGGGCTGCAGAAGCAGGCGCCACTGGTGCTGAAATTATGGCTAAATATAACAAGTAGTAGTTAGCCACACCTAAGTAGCTAAACGGCGTTAAACCCCTTTAGCTGCTGTCTTTGGTCATTATAGAGGTTTGATATGCGGCGATTTTTAGATGGTTTATATAGGCTTTCAGGCGTTTTAGCTGGGCTGTTTATTGTGGCTATTACCTTAGTCATACTGGTTCAGATTGTATCTCGCTGGATGGGCTTTATTGTGCCATCAACCGACGATTTATCAGGCTTCTTTTTAGCTGCCTCAAGCTTTTTGGGGTTGGCATATACCCTAAAAAAAGGCGGGCACATTCGAGTGAACCTTGTTATCCAACGCTTATCAACCACCCAACGGCATGGGCAAGAATTGATGGTGTTAGCGATTGGCGCAAGCCTAGCAACGCTGATGTCTTGGCATTTAGGTTATATGGTGTACGAATCATGGTTGTTTGATGATGTGTCTGTGGGTTATTTACCGATACCCTTGTGGATACCTCAGTCGAGTATGTTTATAGGCATGCTTATTTTTAATATTGCCTTGGTGGATGAACTCATACGCGTGGGGCGTGGCAACAAACCGTGTTATCAAGAGCACGAAGACAAATTTAACCTGGAGGAAGTGTAATGGATCCTCTAGTAATTGCGGCGGTGTTAACCGTAGCTTTGTTTACTCTATTGGCCGCTGGAGTATGGGTTTCAATGACACTTATGTTGTTGGGACTGTTAACCATGGTGATGCTGGATAACAGTGCTTATGGCCTTATTTTTGCGACCACTACGTGGGGAGCAAGTTCTAGTTGGGCGCTCACTGCATTACCGTTATTTATTTGGATGGGAGAGATTTTGTTTCGTACTCGCCTGTCAAAAGATTTGTTTGAAGGTCTGGCACCGTGGTTGAGTAAATTCCCTGGCCAGCTGTTTCACGTTAATATTTTAAGCTGTGGTATTTTTGCTGCAGTGTCTGGGTCGTCAGCAGCTACAGCCGCCACTATTGGCCGCATGACCTTGCCTGAACTTAAGCAGCGCGGCTATGATACTACCATGGCCATTGGCACTTTAGCCGGTTCCAGTACCTTGGGCTTACTTATTCCGCCATCGATTATCTTAATTGTTTATGGTGTAGCTGCAGAAGTTTCAGTGGCGCGTTTGTTTATGGCAGGGGCAGTTCCTGGGTTATTATTGGTGTGTTTATTTATTGGTTATACCGCACTTTGGGCCAAGTTCAATCCACAGTCAGTGCCCCATGACACCAGGCGCTTTAGTTGGGCTGATAAATTTAAAGCCATTCGCAACCTATTACCAGTATTAAGTCTTATTGTGTTTGTTTTAGGGTCTATTTATACCGGACTCACGACCCCCACAGAAGCCGCTGCCTTTGGTGTGGCTGGGGCCTTAACCTTATCGCTATTATCGGGTACATTATCAGCCCAAAGCTTCAATGAAAGTTTGATGGGAGCAGTAAAGACCTCCTGTATGATTGCCCTAATTCTTGCGGGTGCTGCATTCTTAACCATTAGTATGGGGTTTTTAGGGCTGCCTAGAATGTTGGCTGAAATGATTACCACCTTGCAGCTTTCGCCTTATATGTTGCTGGTTTACCTTACGGTTTTGTTCGTCATTCTAGGTTGCTTTTTAGATGGTATCTCGGTTGTGGTGCTGACTACTTCGGTGGTGTTACCAATGGTTCAGCAGGCTGGTATTGATCTGCTGTGGTTTGGCATTTACATTGTTTTGGTGGTTGAGATGGCCCAAATCACGCCCCCTGTAGGGTTTAATTTGTTTGTCATTCAAGCGTTAACAGGCAAGAATATTCTATACATTGCACGTGCTGCATTGCCGTTCTTTATGCTCATTATGTTGGCTGTGGTGATCATTACTATATTCCCTAGCATTGTCACCGCTTTGCCAAACTTAATGGTTAACTAGGCATGCAAAAAGCTGCATTTAATCTTTTATGGTCTATGGTCCTGGTGCTAGTTCATACTAGTGCATGGGGCCAAGATACCGCTATCATTAAGGCTGTGGGTACTTGGCACAATCTCACCAATTACCAAAAACACGAAGGCCCGTTTTGGAACCAGCACATTGCTCAAGCCTCCGGTGGCAGCATTATAGGTGAGATCAAACCGCAAACAGCTTTAGGCCTTAAAGGCTTTGAAATTATGCGTTTGGTAAAGAATGGCGTGTTTGATTTCGCCTTTGGCTTACCTGGCTATGTGGCGGCTGATAATGCCATATTTGAAGGCGCAGACTTGTCTGCTCTATCACAAGACATCGCCACTTTAAAATTAGTCTCCGATGCCTATCGGCCCACCTTAGACCGAGCCTTCAAGAATATTTATAATGCCAAGCTGATGATGCTCTACCCATTTCCAAGTCAGACTCTTTGGTGTAATACACCGGTGACTAAAATTGGTGACTTAAAAGGCAAGCGCATTCGAGTGTACTCAACAACCTTAGGTGATTTTGTCGAAGGTGTGGGGGGTATTTCGGTGGTGGTGCCGTTTCTAGAAGTGAACGCGGCCCTCACCAATGGGGTATTAGATTGTGCAATAACAGGCACTATGTCTGCTTATACGGGGCAATGGTACAAGGTTGCAAGTCATGCTTTCACGCTGAGGGTAGGTTGGGGCCTTGCCTTTGGTGCCTTTAATTTAGACAAGTGGAACGCCTTGTCAAAGACCCAGCAAGTGTTATTAGAAAAAGAACTTGGGGCATTGAACCAACGCATGTGGGCAGAAACGGCCACCGAAGATGACATTGCCATTGAATGCTTAACAGGCTCAGTTTGTAGCCTTGGTGAGCGCGGCAAAATGGTGCTTGTAGAGCCCTCTAAGGCCGATCTTGAAAAGCGTGACACTATCGCACACGAGGTCATTTTGCCGCGCTGGGCGGCGCGCTGTGGGCCTGAGTGCACTGCCAACTGGAATGCCACCGTAGGTAAGGTGCTAGGATTAACGGCAACGGGAAAGTTAGTCACAAAGTAGCACAAAGTAGCATAAAATACATGGCTTGAATCCATTATAATGCCCGTTACGTATGATTGATTAACTGTGTTAAATTCCATCGACAAGGCGGCATTATGATCCCTATTAAAAGTTCTAGTATTACTTCTGAACAAGATTTTCGTAATCGGCGTAAATTTATAGTAGCAGGCTTATCCACTGTGGCAGCAGTGCCGTGGGCGGGTGGTGTGTGGGCTAATGCCCTTGAGACTCCAGAACCGCTTCAACCAACGCCCTTAAAAACCATTAATAGCTATAACAACTACTATGAATTTGGGTTTGACAAAAGTGATCCTTCTGAGGCTGATAAAAGCTTAATTACCTCACCTTGGTCGGTTGAAATAACAGGTGCAGGGGCTGATAAGAAGGGTGTTTACGACTTGGCTGACATGTATGGCGAGTTTGCCATAGAATCCCATATACACCGTTTTAGGTGCGTTGAGGCATGGTCTATGGTGATCCCGTGGAACGGTATCCCTTTGCACAAGGTCATTGCCGCTGCGCAACCCAATAGCCGCGCTAAGTATGTGCGCTTTACTACCGTCAATGACGCAACTCAAATGCCTAATGCTAATTGGGCTGGCGGCCCTTACACCGAAGGGTTAACCATTGCTGAGGCCATGAATTCACTAGCCTTACTGGCCACAGGCATTTACGACCAGCCATTAGAGCAGCAAACAGGCGCACCCATTCGCTTAGTGTTACCTTGGAAGTATGGTTTTAAATATGCCAAGTCTATTGTGCGCATTGAACTAGTCGAAGACATGCCAAAAACCACTTGGTGGCAGCAAAATTCGAGAGAGTATGGCTTTTACGCCAATGTCAGCCCGCACCATAACCACCCTCGTTGGTCGCAAAAAACAGAACGCGTTATTGGTGGCTTTGGCCGCCAACGCACGCAAATCTACAACGGTTATGCCGAAGAGGTTGCGCATTTATATGGGGCTTTAGAAGATCGTAAGTATTTTTATTAAACAGTTAATACAACCAAAGCGTTACCTAGGTTAACGCTTTGGTTGTGCCACCATTAATGAGGCCTTAGGCCCCATTAATGGCGTTGTTATTGGAAGGTACTTGGGGTTGCAGTTATGCACTAATAAGATCAGTGATAGTGACCTCAGGGTTAACGTCTGCCTCATAGTCTACGCCCTCTAGACCAAACCCAAATAAACGCAAAAACTCTTCCTTGTAACCTGCCATGTCACTCACTTCAAACAAATTTTCATCGTTGATTTTAGACCAAAGTGTAGCCACTTCAGCTTGTACATGGGGTTCAATTTCTTTGTAATCTGCGCGCAAGCGACCTTCGTCATCTTGGTAAGGTTTGGTACCGTACAAACTTTCACGAAACAATAAATCTATTTGTTCAATACAGCCTTCGTGGGTGCCTTCTGCTTTCATAACCTTGAATAACAAACCCAGGTAAAGGGGCATAACTGGGATCGCGGCACTGGCTTGAGTGACCACTGCTTTGAGTACCGATACCCGAGCATCTCCATTGATGGCCTGCATTTGCTTGCGAATACCCACCACCTTAAGATCAAGGTCTTTCTTGGCTTGGCCAATAGTACCGTCCCAGTAAATATCGCGGGTTATTGCTTCGCCCACATAGGTAAACGCCGTGGTTTTGCAGCCGCTGGCTAAAACCCCAGCATCGCTTAACGCTGTGATCCACATTTGCCAATCTTCACCACCCATAACAGCCACGGTATTATCAATTTCTTCTTGATTGGCAGCCGCAATGGCAAATTCTTTAATAATGCCTTTATCCGTGTCTACACCCTGCTGAATCACGTCTTTACCAATAGGTTTTAAGGTCGACATATGCACTTCGCCAGTTTTAGGGTGTTGGCGACGAGGTGAAGCAAGGCTATAAACCACTAGGTCCACTTGGCCTAAGTCTGCTTTTATAGTGTCTATGGTGGTTTGCTTGAGCGCATCGGAAAAAGCGTCGCCATTAATACTTTTAGCATACAAACCTTTGGCTGCTGCAGCTTTATGGAAGGCTGCAGAGTTATACCAACCCGCGGTGCCAGGTTTCTTTTCTGTGCCTTCTTTTTCAAAGAACAAGCCCAGAGTGTCAGCGTTGCTTGCAAAGGCTGAAGTAATGCGTGAGGCAAGACCGTAGCCAGTTGATGCACCAATCACCAGTACCTTTTTAGGGCCGTTCTCTATTGGGCCCTGTTGGGTCACATAGTCGATCTGGCTTTGTACGTTGGCTTCACAGCCAGCAGGGTGAGAGGTAATGCACATAAAGCCGCGAACGCGAGGTTTAATGACCATGAAAAAAATCCTAATGATTAGAGGCAAGCTTGCCGATGTTTTTAACTGCGCCCTATTATAGCCTGCCGTGAGGGATTTATCTGCTTTTTGCAAACTTTGAAAAATTAACCCTATTTAATCATTGACCTAAGATGCTATTACCTTATAATGTGCGCACTGATTTGGCCACGGTAACACACTGGGGTCGATCGACAATGTGGGTGATTAGCTCAGTTGGGAGAGCATCTGCTTTACACGCAGAGGGTCGGCGGTTCGAACCCGTCATCACCCACCACTATTGTTAAAAAAAGACGGTCTACTGGGTAGGGCGTCTTTTTTTTGGCTCAAATTTATGCGCAACCACGATTGGAAGGCTGTGGAATTACCCAGCCTTGTTGCTGGATAAAAGGTTGCTGACCTGCGATCTAATCATCACGCCACCAGCCACTGGGCTGTTTGAGCTGATTAAGCTGCATCATTTCACCAATTTGTGGCACTACAATGGCTTGGCCTAGTCGTTT
>CAWUTT010000078.1:0-46981 GCA_963925635.1 uncultured Pseudomonadales bacterium
GATTTTCCAGCATTGGGTGCGCCGGCAATCACCACTTGCATGCCCTCTTGCAGAAGGCTGCCTTGCTGAGCTTGTTTTAACAGATGGTCTAGGTCGGAGCGAGCTGTATCTAATAGGGCGGCGACCTTGCCATCGGCTAAGAAATCAATTTCTTCTTCAGGAAAATCGATGGCCGCTTCAACGTAGAGGCGCAGGTAGATAAGACTTTCAACCAAGGTGTTGACGTGAGTGGAAAAGACTCCCTGCAGAGAACGTACAGCATTTCTTGCGGCTTGTTCTGAACTGGCATCAATTAGGTCGGCAATAGACTCGGCCTGTGCGAGGTCCATTTTATCATTTAAAAAGGCGCGTTCAGAAAACTCGCCAGGCCTTGCCACGCGCGCTCCTAAAAGGGTCAGCTCGCGTTGTAAGACGTCCATCACCACTTGGCCTCCATGGCCTTGGAACTCAAACACATCCTCGCCAGTAAAGGAGTCGGGGGCTTTGAAATAGAGGCTTATACCGGCATCAACCTGTTCCCCTTGGGTGTCTAAAAAAGGACCGTAATGGGCGGCACGAAGCACGCCTTGATTACGACTCAATTGTTGGCCATAGGCGAGGGCATTGGGGCCTGATAGGCGGATAATTCCCACACCCCCGCGGCCTGGGGGCGTGGTTTGAGCACAAATAGTGTCTAAGTCTGACTGCATGTTGGTTAGGCCTCCAGTGATAGTAGTGGCATTTTATATCTATAAAAAAGGCCTCATTAGGAGGCCTTTTTATCATGTTTAGAGCGTAAGGTTAATGGTTACGCTCAGCCATTGATTTCTCAATGCGTTTGGTAATTATATATTGTTGCGTAATAGACAGTACGTTGTTGCATACCCAGTACAAAACAAGACCCGCAGGGAACCATAAGAAGAACACGGTAAATACAACGGGCAACATCTTCATTATTTTGGCCTGCATCGGATCTGGAGGCGTAGGGTTAAGCATTTGCTGAATGAACATGGTGGCGCCCATGAGCAAGGGCAAAACAAAGTAGGGATCTTGTACCGACAGATCTTGAATCCACAAAATGAAGGGTGCGTGGCGCAACTCAACGGTTTCCATCAACATCCAATACAAGCCAATGAATACTGGCATTTGAATAATAATGGGAAAACAGCCACTTAAAGGATTGGCTTTTTCACGCTTGTAGAGTTCCATCATGCCCTTAGACATTTTGGCCCGATCGTCACCATATTGCTCTTTTAACTTAGCAATCTCTGGCGCTAGTGCGCGCATTTTTGCCATGGAGCGATATGAAATAGCGGATGGGTAGAAAAAGAATGCCTTAACACACAGTGTCACCAACAAGATGGCTGCGCCCCAATTACCCACAACCCCAAACATAGTGTTCAAAAGCCAGAACAATGGCTGGGAAACCCACCACAACCATCCGTAGTCAACGACGAGGTCTAGGTTTTCGGAAATGGCTTCAAGGTCTGCTTGAATTTTAGGTCCAGCATAAAAACTGGCCGACGTAGAACCCGACTGGCCTGCTTTTAATTCTAGTGCTGGGCTAACAAAACCAGCAATATAGTTGTTTTTACTAACCCGGGTGCTGTAATTGTGCTGTTGCTCTGGATTCGGTATCCAAGCACTTACAAAATAGTGCTGCAGCATGCCAACCCAACCACCTGGCGCACTGCGCTGTAAATTAGCGTCGTCCATGTCGTCGAACTTGTAACGGTAGTACTTGTCGTCTGGGAAGGAAAATGCGGGGCCTAGGTAGGCAGACATACCCATGCCACCAGAGGCACTAGGATCTGCAGAACGGTCCCGTTTAATTTGGCCAAACAGATTAGCTGACCAAGGCTGGCTGCCACGGTTATCCACCGCGTAAGTCAGGTCTACCAGGTGACTGCCGCGGGTAAAGGTGTAGATCTTGTTGATCACTGCACCCGTTTCGTCGTTTAGGCTTAGCACTACCTCTAAATCCTGCTGGCCATCAAGCAATCGATACTCTGACTGTGGCGCTTTAAAGATTGGGCGTGATTTAATGTCTGTACCATTGACCCCAATAAGCCCGCTTTGAGCTACGTAGGTACGCTGTTGGTTCTGTTCTAACAGAGTAAATAGAACATCAGGATGATCCATTTCTGCCAGGTATTTAACCAGCGAGGCTTGGATAATGTCGCCACCCTGTGTGTCAATAGTGACTTCTAGGGTGTCAGTCTTCACTGTAATCAGCGATCCAGAGGTAGCGTTGTCAGTTTGGGTGACCGCAATGCCACTATTGTTGCTGGGTTCAGCAGCGACGGCAAAATCGGTACTTACGGCTTCCGTTTCATAGGCGGAAACACTAGTGACTTGTTGGGGGGCGAGGGCTTCGGTACCATAATCTTGGTTCCACTGTAGTACCATCAAGTAAGAAATGATGGCGACACCCGCAATTAGAATAATGCGTTGAAAATCCATAGAAACAAATCGTCGTTAGTTGTAGTGTTAAAGGAGTCTGATTATAGTGCCTGTTTGACTGTTGGCAATGGGCAGGACATGCAAGTGAGCTAATTCTAGTCACTTTGGGCTGTTTTTTTACGTAATCTTGCCCATTGCTTGCTAATCAGCCGGTGCACAGCGTCATTTTCGATTTCACCTAAACCTTTTCTAGACAAGATAACAATGTCTAAAGGTAGGGCAAATTCGTTGGATTGGGTACAAAGCGTTCTAAAGCTATCACGTACGATACGCTTTATACGGTTACGTTGAACCGCAAGCTTAATGCCTTTTTTGGCAATCACTAATCCCAGGCGGGAGTGATCGTGTAAACTAGGTCGGGCTAATATCAGTAGATGCTGGTCTGATACTTTGAATTCAGCTTGTTCAAAGACTCTTCGATAATCCCCAGCATTCAACAGGCGTCGCTGCCGGGAAAAGTCGAAATCAGTCATGTGCTAAATAAAAGTCGCTTACGCGCTTAGGCTCTTGCGGCCTTTTGCACGACGAGCATTGATTATGGCACGGCCACCTGGAGTTGACATGCGTGCACGGAAACCGTGAGTGCGTTTGCGTTTTAGGACGCTAGGTTGAAACGTTCTTTTCATGATCGGTCTCGCAAAAATAGTTAGTGGCCAAAAGCTTGGCGATGAAAATCTAGGGGCGAAATTATATGAGACGCGAAATCGAATAGCAAGCCTGATTTACGGTTTAAGCTATTAAATTAGGCAATAAAGCGTATTTTTTTTATTTGGTTGAAAAATGTGCAGTTATATTGCCTTATCGAGCACTGCCTGTGGATAACTTTGGGCACTTGATGATAAAATAATCAGTGTTATTACATCACTAAAAGTCGCTTAAGCAGCTTTTACAAATCAGTCAAAAATGGCTCTAGGAAAAAATGGCGCAAGGGATTTGGCAACAGTGTTTGGCGTGTCTTCAGGAAGAACTGCCTAGTCAACAGTTTAACACTTGGATTCGGCCCTTAAAGGTGAACGAAGACGGCGGCGTAATTCAGTTGTTGGCTCCTAACCGGTTTGTGCAGGACTGGGTCAGGGATAAGTATTTTTCTAGGATCCGTGAGTTGGTGGCAGACTATGCGACCGATGCCACTCACGATGTGCAGCTAGGTGTAGGTGCATCGAGTGCTCCGACCCCAGGGTTAGTCAAACAGCCCGTCGAGCGGAACAGCATTATAACGCCAGCTGGTTTTGCGCCCAGTGCAGCGTCTATTGCCTCCTCAGTTGCAAGTCGAACCAACACCATGATCCAGGCGCCATTTAATAGTGGCCAGGGGTCAGATCGTGTGGTTCAGGTCGAAGGGTCTGTGCGCCACCAAAGCTATCTGAATAGGGCCTTTACCTTTTCGAGCTTTGTGCAAGGTAAATCCAATCAGTTAGCGTTGGCGGCAGCTAAGCAGGTGGCCGAAAATCCAGGCAGTTCCTATAACCCCTTGTTTCTTTATGGTGGCGTGGGGTTAGGTAAAACTCACTTAATGCATGCCGTTGGGGCTGCTTTGATCGAGCGTAACCCTAACGCTAAAGTGGTCTATTTGCATTCCGAACGCTTTGTTGCAGACATGGTGAAGGCGTTGCAGTTAAATGCCATTAACGAATTTAAACGCTTTTACCGTTCGGTCGATGCTTTGTTAATAGATGACATACAGTTCTTTGCTGGCAAAGAGCGCTCGCAAGAAGAGTTCTTTCATACCTTTAACGCGCTACTTGAGAGCGGCCAACAGATGATCTTGACCTGTGATCGCTACCCCAAGGAGATCGCGGGTTTAGAAGACCGCCTTAAGTCTCGGTTTGGTTGGGGACTCACCGTCGCTGTTGAACCTCCTGAGTTGGAAACGAGGGTCGCTATTTTGATGAAAAAAGCGGCTGAAGGAAATATTGCTTTGCCCGAAGACGCCGCTTTTTTTCTAGCCAAGAAAATTCGCTCCAACGTGCGCGAACTTGAAGGCGCACTTAAGCGTGTGGTAGCGAACTCTCACTTTACCGGTGAATCCATCTCGATACCCTTCGTCAAAGAGTCACTGCGTGACTTGTTGGCACTACAAGATCGAAAGGTGAGTATTGATAATATTCAGAAAACCGTGGCAAGTTATTACAAAATTAAAATTGCTGACCTTTTGTCTAAACGTCGATCTCGTTCAGTAGCGAGGCCGCGACAATTAGCCATGGCTTTAGCCAAAGAATTAACCAACCATAGTTTGCCAGAAATTGGTGATGCATTTGGTGGGCGTGACCATACCACGGTGTTGCATGCGTGCCGGAAAATTAAAGAATTACGTGAAGCAGATCGTGACATTCACGATGATTATGATAACTTATATCGTTCATTAACTGTCTAGGGCGATAGTTCGCCGAGCCAAAACCGTTAACAGGATTGCAGTATGAAATTTACCATCAGCCGAGAAGCCCTTTTGAAACCCCTCGTGTTAGTTGCGGGGGTTGTTGAGAGGCGTCAAACCCTACCTGTGTTGGCCAACATATTGGTGGTCGTCGAGGGTGACCAACTCACGCTCACGGGCACTGACTTAGAGGTTGAGTTAGTCGGGCGGGTGAGTTTAGAGCAGCCAGGTGAAGACGGAGGAGTGACCATTCCAGCGCGTAAGCTAATGGACATTTGCAAATCACTACCTGACCACGCCATGATTGAAGTAGTGTTGAACGACGAGCATGTTTTGGTCCGCTCGGCGCGCAGTAAATTTAAGTTATCCACATTGCCTGCTGCCGATTTTCCCAACGTAGAAGATAGTCCTGAATCGTTCGAGTTTGAGGTGCCCCAAATGGGTCTTAAACAATTGGTTGATCAAACTGGTTTTGCCATGGCTCAACAAGATGTGCGTTATTACTTAAACGGCATGTTATTTGAGATTAAAGAAAGCCAGTTGCGGACAGTAGCCACCGACGGCCACCGCCTAGCGACGAGTTTTATGCCGGTTAGTTTACCAGACCAAGCGGCGCAACAATTAATTGTTCCGCGCAAGGGTGTATTGGAATTAGCCCGCTTGATGACCGATGAAGATGCCACTGTGCGTTTGGTTATTGGGGCCAGTCATATTCGCGCTTTTACCAATGACTTTATTTTTACCTCCAAGCTTGTTGATGGCAAGTTTCCAGATTATGAGCGCGTATTGCCACGTAATGGCGACAAGATTGTGTTAGTTGATCGTTTAGCGATGCGCGGTGTATTGAGTCGAGCGGCCATACTTTCCAATGAAAAATATCGGGGCGTGCGCATGACGGTGAGCGATACAAACCTGCAGGTAGTGGCTAATAATCCGGAGCAAGAAGAAGCTGAGGAAAGTCTCATGGTCGACTATCAGGGGGCTCAAATTGAGATTGGCTTTAATGTTGGTTACGTGCTTGATGTGTTAAATGTGTTGCATAGCGATCAAGTTAAAATCACCTTAAGTGACTCAAACTCCAGTGCTCTATTGGCCGATGGGGGTCATGGTGCGGCGCAATATGTCATCATGCCCATGCGTCTTTAATAGCCCTTGAAAACTGAGTGCCTTTTCGACCATTGCGTGGACTTGTGAATAAGAATTATGCACAGCTTACGCTGGGCTTTATGCACAGGCATTCTGACTAATGTCGATACAGCAACTAAGTATCCAGCGGTTGCGCAACCTACACCAAGTTGAGTTGCAGTTTGACGCGGGCATCAATCTATTTTACG
The DNA here is from genome assembly GCA_963925635.1 of uncultured Pseudomonadales bacterium. Lineage (GTDB taxonomy): Bacteria > Pseudomonadota > Gammaproteobacteria > Pseudomonadales > Balneatricaceae > Njordibacter. The sequence goes on from CAWUTT010000078.1 coordinate 6,151, forward strand.
GGCTTAATGCCAGTGGCAAGACCAGTGTATTAGAGTCTATTCACATGCTTGCCTTAGGCCGATCCTTCCGCAGTTTGAAACTGGCTTCAGTCATCGCTCAGGGACACTCCGATTGCCTTTTGTTTGCCAAGGTCACGAACCCCCAGGGTGTGACTGATGCTTTGGGCATGACTCGCCGCCTGGATGGCGATCATAGCGTGCGTCTCAATGGCGAAAACCTGTCCTCTGTCGCTGAGTTAGCGACGCTTATGCCTGTGCAACTAATCGACCCCAACAGTTCGGCTTTAATTGTAGCTGGCCCGAGTGTGCGCAGGCAGTATTTAGATTGGGGTGTATACCATCATAATCCGACGTTTTTTAAGCTGTGGAAACAAGCCCAGAGGCTGCTAAAACAACGTAACAGTGCGTTGAAATGTGGTACAATGAGTGTCGATGTAAGGGCAAGTTTTGATCCAGCCTTGGTTGAGGTTGCGGAACAGTTAAATAGCCTTAGAGAAGCTTATTTGAAGCTCCTCGAGCCAGTATTCTTTGAGCTTTTGGCAGGTTTAGTGGATTTGCCAGATTTGAAGTTGGGCTATTACTCGGGCTGGTCTGCCAATCGCGACTATGCCAGCATACTCGAAGAGACTTTGGCGCGTGATTTACAGTTAGGTTATACCCAGAGAGGACCACAGCGCGCAGATATTAAGATAACCTTGCATGGTGTTAATGCAGTTGAGCGATTATCTCGTGGCCAGCAAAAGTTGGTGGTGGTTGCGCTTAAGTTGGCTCAAGGTAAGTTGCTCAGCGAGGTTAAGGGGCGCAAGTGTGTATTTTTAGTCGATGATCTGGCTGCAGAGCTCGATTGGTCCCACAGGCGAGAGATATGCCAACAGTTAGTTAATTTAAAGACACAGGTATTTGTCACTAGTGTGGGACCTAACGAACTCACAGATTGTTGGCCAAAAGAATCAAAAATAACAATGTTTCACGTGAAACACGGACAGGTCAGTCAACAATAGAAACTCTATTTAGGTTTGACGGCCACTATTTACGAAATGATTTCGGAGTAATAAATGAGCGAAGATACAGTCTACGATTCGTCCAGTATTAAAGTCCTTAAGGGATTGGATGCGGTGCGCAAGCGTCCGGGTATGTATATAGGTGATACAGATGATGGTACTGGATTGCACCACATGGTGTTTGAAATTGTTGATAATTGTATCGATGAGGCTCTAGCAGGGTATTGTAACGAAGTGAGTGTCACCATACAGTCTGATGATACGGTAACTGTTGTCGATGATGGGCGGGGTATTCCTGTAGATATTCATGAAGAAGAAGGCGTCTCGGCAGCCGAAGTCATCATGACTGTATTACACGCAGGTGGTAAGTTCGATGACAATACTTATAAAGTCTCTGGTGGACTCCACGGCGTTGGCGTTAGTGTGGTTAACGCCTTGTCAACAGAATTAAAGTTGACCATTCGACGCCATGGACAAGTACATGAGCAGATCTATCATCATGGCGTTCCACAAGCACCTTTGGCTGTTGTAGGTAGCACTGAGGGTACAGGCACTACGTGTACCTTTACAGCGTCGCCTGAAACCTTCACTAATATTATGTTTCACTTTGATATTTTGGCTAAGCGTTTACGTGAGTTGTCATTTTTGAATTCGGGGGTAGCAATCCGCCTTAAAGACGAACGCTCTGGACGTGAAGAGTTGTTTTGCTACGAAGGTGGTGTCGCTGCGTTTGTAGAATACTTAAATGCTAATAAGACGCCGATCAATAAATGCATTCACTTTAACACCATGCACGCCGATGGCGTGGGTGTTGAGGTGGCTTTACAGTGGAATGATTCGTTCCAAGAAAGCATTCACTGCTTTACCAATAACATCCCACAGCGGGATGGCGGAACCCATCTGAGTGGTTTCCGATCGGCCCTTACAAGAACCCTAAATAATTACATCGAGGCTGAATCGACGCAGAAAAAATCGAAGGTAGCCACTTCTGGAGACGATGCTCGGGAAGGTTTGACTGCCATTATTTCTGTCAAAGTTCCTGATCCTAAGTTTTCCTCGCAGACCAAAGATAAGTTGGTGTCGTCTGAAGTTAAGTCTGCCGTGGAGCATGAGCTGGGTCGCTGCATGGCGGAGTTCTTACAGGAAAACCCACAGGAAGCTCGAGTGATTGTTGGTAAAATGATTGATGCGGCTAGGGCAAGGGAAGCGGCTCGTCGGGCCCGTGATATGACCCGACGTAAAGGCGCTTTAGACATTGCTGGCTTGCCTGGTAAATTAGCGGACTGCCAAGAAAAGGATCCAGGTCTTTCTGAAATTTATTTAGTGGAGGGTGACTCGGCAGGAGGCTCAGCTAAGCAGGGACGCAACCGACGCACACAAGCTATCTTGCCCCTTAAGGGTAAGATCCTTAACGTGGAGAAAGCGCGTTTTGATAAGATGTTGTCGTCCGTTGAAGTAGGCACGTTAATTACGGCCTTGGGCTGTGGTATTGGCCGTGATGAATTTAATATCGAAAAATTGCGTTACCATAGTGTAATTATTATGACTGATGCAGACGTCGATGGTGCGCACATTCGCACCTTGTTGCTCACTTTCTTCTTCCGGCATTTATCCAAGGTGATAGAAAATGGTCATTTGTTTATTGCCCAGCCGCCACTATTTAAAGTTAAGAAAGGTAAGCAGGAACAATACCTCAAGGACGAAAAAGCCTTGGATGGATTTTTACTGCAAGGTGCAATGGATAACGCTTCTTTGTATTCCAGCGTTGATGCGCCGGCAATTACCGGTACTGGCCTAGAAACTTTGGCCATGCAGTATCGGCAAGTAATGGCAACCGTTAAGCGGGTTGAGCGCATTATTCCAGCGGTGATATTGACGCAAATGATTTATGCCCCAGTGTTAACGCTGGAAGAACTACACGATCAAGATAAACTCTCCGCATGGTTGGACTCCATTTTAGAGTGCCTCGAAAAGCAGGAAGACGGTGGGGCTCTTTATGATGGTCAGGTGCGGTCAAATCCAGAGCGAGATGGTTATTTGCCAATGTTTACCATCACCACCCATGGCATTGCTGATGACTATTTAATTAGCTTTGATTTCCTAAGTTCTGGGGAATATCGTTCTATTGTCGCCCTTAATGAGGCCCTTGCTGGACTGTTGGAAAAAGATGGGTATTTCCAACGTGGCGAGAAGGTTTTTGCAACAGAAAGTTTTGCTCTCGGCTTGGACTGGCTGATGAAAGAAGCTCGACGCGGTCTGTCTGTACAGCGTTATAAGGGTCTAGGTGAAATGAACCCAGATCAGTTATGGGAAACAACTATGGACCCAGATCAACGTCGTATGCTGTGTGTGACCATTGATGATGCGATTGCCGCCGATCAAATGTTCACCACCCTAATGGGTGACGATGTGGAGCCGCGCAGAATGTTCATCGAGGAAAATGCATTGAGAGTTGCGAATCTAGACTTTTAATTGCTTGTGTTAGTAATGTCGAGACCAAAAAAAGCCTCCTTATGGAGGCTTTTTTTGAACCCTAAAAACCTAAAATACAACTCAAAACCTAATGCTGAAGCTGTGTTTCACGTGAAACATCAGTGCAATAAAACGTTGATTACCTTGTTAGTAAACTAATATCTGCCACCTGCCCGAGTTCAACTTGCAACTCTGCCAACAAGGCTAAGCGGTTATTTTTGAGGGCTTCGTCATCGGCCATCACCATAATGTCCGAGAAGAATTGATCAAGTGGAACCGCTAACTGGGACAGATCTTGTAAGGCTTGTTGATAATCACCCTTTGCTAAAGCGACCAGATTACTTTGTTTAACTTGAGTCAGTGATTTGGCTAGATTTATTTCTGCCCCATCAGTTAACAATGAAGTGTCAAATACCATGCTACCTTTGCTGTTCTTACTGAGGATGTTGCCCACACGTTTGTTACTTGCAATGAGTGCTGGCGACGCTTCTAGTTTGAGGAATTCGCTGACCGCCTGAACGCGACGATCAAAGTCCAAGGGCGAATCGGATTTGTTTTCCATGACCGCCAAATAAATATCAACCGACACCCCCTGATCTTCATAGAAAGCCCTTAAACGATCAAACACAAAGCCCACTAGTTGGGGTTTAAGTTGCTCCACTGAGACTGGCAAGTGCTTATGCAAAGCGTATGCCGTGTCGAGTAATTTGGCCAGGTCCAGCTCTAGCTTCTGTTCAATGATAATACGCAACAAGCCTACCGTCGCTCGACGTAGGGCGTAAGGATCCTTACTGCCCGTTGGAGGCTGGCCAATGCCAAATAACCCCACTAATGTATCAAGTCGGTCGGCGATTGCCACCGCACTCGCTACAGAAGTTTCTGGTAATCGATCACCAGCAAACTTAGGCCAGTAATGTTGTTCTAGGGCTGCCGCAACGATGGTATCTTCACCGTCATTTAGAGCGTAAACATGACCCATTAGACCTTGTAAATCACTAAACTCGAGCACCATATTGGTGTTTAGGTCCGCTTTGCATAAGGTCCCTGCACGGGCTGCCAAAGCTTTATCAGCGCCAATCAAAGTGGCCACTTGTTGCGCAAGTTGAGCCACTCGCATAGTTTTATCGAGCACAGAACCCAAAGAAGCTTGAAATACTACCTTACCCAAAGCTTGATTGCGGCTCTCAAGAGTCGCTTTTTTATCAGTCTCAAAAAAGAAAGCAGCATCGGCAAGGCGAGGACGAATAACTCTTTCATTGCCAGGGATCACGCGTTGAGGGTCCTTGCTGGAGATGTTACTCACGGTGAGGAAAAGCGGCAGCATCGCTCCCTTATCATCTACAAAATGGAAGTATTTCTGATGCTCCTTCATGGATGATATTAGGGCTTGGTCAGGCAGTTGTAAAAATGCTTCATCAAAACGACCCGTCAAGCAGACCGGCCATTCTACTAGGCCAGTGACTTCATTAAGTAAGGCCTCATCAATAACCGCAGTGGCATTAACCAGAGTCGCCTGTTGAATAATTTGTGATTTTATTATGGCCTTACGTTCATCAAAACTAACCATAACCTTTCCTTCAGTTCGCAACTGTTGGGCGTAAGTACTGGCAGATTCGATGGTGATTTGGTCCTGGCAATGAAAGCGATGACCCCTCGTAGTGTGGCCATTACTCAAATCAAACAGTTGGGTATCCACCAGTTGATTTCCTAAAGACAAAATAAACCACTGTACAGGGCGAACAAATTCATTGCGCGATGAACCCCAGCGCATACGCTTAGCAATCGGCAAAGAGGCCAATGCTTGCTCTACGGCAGTGGCTAATAAATCCACGGTTTGTAAACCTTCAACCTGCCGATCAAATTCGTAATATTGACCCTTGTCAGTGTCCACCAAGGATAAATCTTCTAATGCCACCTTGCATGACCGCGCGAAGCCCTCAACAGCATTTTGAGGTGCTTTAACAGACGGGCCGCGACGACTCTCTTGACGGTCTGCTTGTCGAACTTGTAGAGCATCAATGATCAAGGTTAGGCGGCGGGGCGTTGCATAGGAAGTGACCAAGTCATGGCTTAGTCCAAGTTCTTTTAATTGGCTGGTCATGCTTAGCTCTAAGGCTTTTGACAAGACCATTAAAGATTTTGGAGGCAGTTCTTCAGTGCCTAACTCGAATAAAAAGTCAGCGTGGCTCATGAGCTTTTTCCCTCATCCTGCAATAACTGTTGTTTTAATTCTGGGCTCGCAAGGGGGAAGCCAAGGGCTTTACGAACCTCGTAATATTCCAACGCGACCTGACGGGCAAGGGTGCGAACCCGCAAAATGTAGCGCTGCCTTTCGGTCACCGAGATGGCGTGGCGCGCATCAAGTAAATTGAATACATGGGACGCCTTAAGCACAAATTCGTAAGCAGGTAAGGGTAGCTTAGCTGCTACCAAACGACCACATTCTGCCTCGTAATGATCAAAATTACTAAACAGGGTAGGTACCTCTGCATGTTCAAAATTGTAAGTCGACATTTCGACTTCTTGCTGATGGAAAATATCACCATAACTTACTGTTGTTCCATCAGGCGCCCGACTCCAAACTAAATCGTAAACACTGTCTACGTTTTGCAGGTACATGGCGATACGCTCCAAGCCAATGGTAATTTCGCCCATTACCGGAAAGCACTCCAAACCACCTGCTTGTTGAAAATAAGTGAACTGCGAGACTTCCATACCATTAAGCCAGATTTCCCAGCCCAAGCCCCACGCACCCAGGGTTGGGGATTCCCAGTTATCCTCTACAAAACGGACGTCGTGTACTTGAGTATCAATACCAAGGTGATCAAGGCACTGCAAGTAAAGTTCTTGAAAGTTTGTGGGTGAAGGTTTAATCACTACTTGGAACTGAAAATAATGTTGTAGTCGGTTAGGATTCTCACCGTAGCGACCATCGGTTGGACGGCGGCTTGGCTGAACGTAGGCTGCGCGCCAGCTTTCTGGACCGATGGCCTTAAGAAAAGTGGCGGGATGGAAGGTGCCAGCGCCTACTTCCATATCGAGTGGCTGCATAATATTGCAGCCCTGTGCAGACCAGTATTGCTGCAGGGCAAAAATAAGCCCTTGAAAAGTACTGGTATCGGTTGTTTTATCCACGACTAGATCCACGCATTAAGTAAAAGAAAGGCCTGCCTTCGCACAACGCCAAGGGCAGGTTTTAAGCCCAATATTATACACTAGCAGTAGACGGCTGGCTTGTGTCTAAAAGCACGCAGGCGGCTCGTTTATGCGCCATTTACGAGGTATGATTAACGAACCCAGCTAAATCCACAATTTGAGCCCTAATCTATGACCTATTTATGTCTCAACACTTGAAATCAAGCCTTGCCGTTGGCACCTTGCGCCTACTGGGGAAGCTGCCTCTTTCCTGGGTACATGGCCTAGCCAAGCTGCTATTGGTTTTTGTGTTACTGGTGCCCAATCAAAGCCGCAAACAGACTCGGCTCAATATACAGCGCTGCTGGCCCGATCTCACCCAGAGCCAACAAACTCGACTCATGCGCCAAAGCTTACAGCATACTATTTATGCGGCTTTTGAAATGGGTATCAATTGGACCCAACCCAACCAGCGTGGCCTAGAAAGCATTATGACGGTAACCGGGCTAGAGTGTTTGCAGCAAGCCCAGACGACCGGTGGCGTGGTGTTATTGACGCCCCACTTAGGTAATTGGGAGCTGTTTGCCAACTGGGCAGCCCAACAAGTTAACCTTACCGCCCTTTATAAACCTGCCAAACTGCCTGGCCTAGACAAACTCATTCATGATGCTAGAAGCGGCGCCGGTATGAAACTCGCTCCCGCCACCGCCAAAGGCGTGATGCAGCTGAAGCGCGCGTTACTCAAAGGTGAGGTTAATTTAATATTGCCAGATCAGGAACCGCCCCCAACTGCTGGAATTATCAGCCCATGGTTCGATCAGCCGGCCTATACCATGACTTTGGCAAGCCAGTTGACTCATACCAAGAACATTCGCATTATCATGGGTTTTGCTAGGCGTCTAGACGCTAGTCAAGGCTTCGCTATAGAACTAGAAGACATTACTCATCAGTGCCAACAAGAGCTTTTGAAAGACCAAGTTGCCGCCATGAATCGAGCCTTAGAAACCCTCATTAAAAGAGCTCCAGCACAATACCAGTGGGAATACCGCCGTTTTAAACACACTTTAGAACAACCTGTATAACGTCATATTAGCCACGCCAAAAAGCGCCGTCAACAGACTAATACCACACACAAATAATCGACATACCACCTAAACAGTGTCTGCAGACTGGCAGCTTAGTAAATCCCTTAGTTGGCGTGAGTAGGGTACCCAAGCAGTCACGGCTCCAACAAGCTAGATCGAGCAGATTCTCCGCGAGTGACTGACTAGGACCTCAGGGTGCAGCCAATCCTGACTCAGCTGTTAACGACAAGCCTGGCTTGCGCGCGATGAGCAAGGCTTTGCCAGCTAAAGGATGGTCTAACGGTGTTAGTTCCTGATCGTCACGGTAGACCAGTGGTTGCAGCTCCTTAAACAATAGTAATAGCTCGCCTTGGCTTAATAAAAATTCATGACGTCTGGGTTTACTAAGTTTTTTACCCACAATATCAGTGACTTGGTTAAAGGTTTGATAAACCAAAATACCTCCAGGCTTAAGGTGTGACAAAATCTGTGGACAAAGTGTGCGGTCGAGAAATGCTGTGACACAGATAAGATCAAATTGAAGGTTCGGCCATGGTGCACTTTTGAGGTCGATACATCGTTGATTTACCTCAACTTTTTGCAGCGAGCAGTGGCCTGCCATCTGTTCCAAACCGGCACTAGAATAGTCCCACCCATGCATGGTAAGTCCATGTTTTCTAAGGAATATTGAATTTTGACCCAGACCACAAGCGAGGTCCAAACCCGTGCCTTGGGTCGGCAAAAGATAGGCATATTGCCTAAGGCAATAACTCACCGCTGGTAACTCCAAAGGCACAGCATAACGGTCATTCCAGCGCTGGGACATGGGCTAACAATCCTGTGGATAAGTTAGTGGATAGGTTTGTAAAACCCAGTTATTATAATAGCCTAGTCGCGCCAAAACATAGGCGTGAATAACACTAATAAGGTAAAAATTTCGAGTCGCCCCAAGAGCATCGAGAAACACAGAATCCACTTAGCTGTGGTGTTAATATCACCATAATGGGAGGCGACGTCGCCCAATCCTGGGCCGAGATTATTAAGAGTAGCGCCGACGGCTGACCAAGCTGTGACCTGATCTAAGCCGGTCGCCAATAGCGCAATCATCATAAACAAAAACACTAAGGCGTAAACAGAGAAAAAGCCCCATACAGCCTCGGCCACCCGATCTGGAATTGGGCTAGAACCTAACTTAACGTGAATGATGGCGTTGGGGTGAATGAGCCGTTGGATTTCACGTAGGCCTTGTTTGAGTACGATCAATACTCGCACCACTTTCATGCCGCCTCCAGTGGAGCCAGCACAGCCGCCCATGAAGGCCGCGCTCAGCAACAAGAAGCCAAGCATGGCCGGCCATTGGGCAAAATCTGCGGTGGCAAAGCCTGTGGTTGTAGCAATAGACACCACCTCAAATATGCCCTGGCGAAAACTGTCGTTAAAGCTCATATTATTAGTCAGCCACAAGGTGGTCACAGTAATGATGCTGATGACGGCCATGACACTGAGGAAAAAACGGAATTCTTCGTCCCTCCAATAGTGTAATAAACTTGCCTTGTAGTGTTTCTGGCGTATGGTTCGTGCGGTGTGAAAGTGGAGGCCAAAATTGACGGCAGCAAGTAACATAAAAACAATAGCGATGGCTTCTATGGCAGCATTATCAAAATAACCTAAACTAGCGTCGTGAGTTGAAAAACCACCAATAGCGACGGTTGAAAAACTATGGGTAATCGCATCAAAGGCGCTCATGCCTGCAAACCAGTAGGCTAAACCACAGGTCACAGTTAGGGTAAAGTAAATATACCATAGTTGCTTTGCGGTTTCGGTAATTCTGGGGGTGAGCTTAGAGTCTTTGACGGGTCCTGGAGTTTCCGCTCGATATAGCTGCATACCACCTATGCCCAACATCGGCAAAATGGCAACTGCTAATACGATAATACCCATACCACCAAACCACTGCAGAAATTGGCGATAGAATAATAACGACTTGGGCAATACATCAAGGTGGGTAATCACCGTGGCCCCGGTAGTAGTTAGGCCAGACATAGACTCAAACAAAGCATCGACATAACTCCAATTTGGATTGAGTAGAGTCAGGGGTGTGGAGAAGTAAAAGGGTAGTGCACCAAACAGGCCGAGAATAGACCAAAACATGACAACAATGACAAAGCCATCACGTGTACGCAGCACTTTATTATGTTTAGAAAACGGCAGCCATAATAAAAAACCAGCCACAAAAGTAATGCCAAAAGACAGCGCAAATGTCCCTTCTGCGCCATCACCAGGCATGCTTAGGGCAATCACCAATGATGGCAGCATAGAAGCGCTGAAAGCCATTACCAGCATACCGATGATTTTTAAGGTAACCCGAAAGTGCATATTAACGCCTAAAAGAATCCAAGTGTAACGGCAAATAGTCGCTCAACATCGTGAATCATGTGCCTATCTGTCAAGAAGAGGATGCAATGGTCATCGTTCCTAATCACCGTGTCATGGTGGGCAATGAGCACTTCCTCACCACGTACAATGGCGCCAAAACTGGTGCCTATAGGCAACTTAATCTCAGCCACACTGCGACCGACTACTTTGGATGTTTTTTCATCACCGTGGGCCACCACCTCGATGGCTTCTGCTGCCCCACGCCGCAAGGAATGAACATTGACTATATCGCCACGGCGCACATGGGTGAGGAGGCTACTGATGGTCGTTTGTTGCGGGGAGATGGCAATGTCGATGGTGCCATCTTCGATCAAGTCAACATAAGCAGGATTGCTGATGAGGGTCATCACCGTGCGCACGCCAAGGCGTTTGGCCAACATAGAGGCCATAATATTGGCCTCATCATCGTTAGTTAGGGCGCAAAATACATCGGTCGACTCAATGTTCTCTTCGATCAATAGCTCTCGGTCGGAAGCACTGCCATGGAGAATGATGACGTCTTCAAGCATGTCAGCCAGCCGCTCACAACGCTCTAATCCTCGCTCTATCACTTTAACCCGGAAATGCTTACGCAGGTTGCGGGCCAACCGAGCTCCAATATTACCACCGCCTGCGATCATGATGCGTTTATAGGGTTTCTCTAGTCGACGAAGCTCTCCCATGACCTTGCTAATGTCGGCCTTTGCGGCGATAAAGAACACTTCATCGTCAACGTGAATGTGGGTTTTACCTGTTGGCACAATGGCCTTGTCATTACGGAAAATTGCAGCCACACGAGTATGGACGGTGGGCATGTGGCGGCGCAGATCAGACACGGGCTTACCTACCAATGGACCACCATGGCAGGCAGTGACTGCTACCAATTGAACCTTGCCATTGGCAAAATCGAGAACTTGCAATGCGGTTGGGTTTTCGATGAGTCGCTGAACGTGCGCGGTCACCAGTTTCTCTGGACTGATGATGACATCTATAGGAAATGCCCGGGGCTCTTTTTCAAACAGCTCTTTGCGTTTTAACAAATACTGATGTTCACGGATACGGCTAATTATAGTCGGTGTTTGGAACATGGTTTTGGCAATCTGGCAGGCCACCATGTTGACTTCATCGCTATTGGTTACGGCGACCAACATATCAGCGTCTTCAGCACCCGCACTGGCTAGAATGTTGGGAAGACAGGCGTGGCCGCGCACCGTGCGAATATCAAGGCGATCTTGTAAGTCCTTTAAGTGGCCGGCATCTTGGTCCACCATGGTTACATCATTGGCCTCGTTAGCCAAGTTTTCAGCAAGGGTACGACCAACCTGACCTGCACCAAGAATGATGATTTTCATACTAGAGCAAAATGCCTCAAGAGCTATTTATGGACGCTATGATAGCAGAACACATGGCATAATATACTACCATGGCCGTAACTGTTACAGAGGCTTGTAGAGTTTAGCGTAGTAAAAACCATCGTGGCTTGTTGGATCGGGTAAAAGTTGACGACCGACCTCCATTTTAATGCCCCAATCAGCCTCAATGACACAATGTTGTGCCTGCTTTTGTTGCTTTAAAAACCGTGCAACCAGGCGATCATTTTCCTGCCGCAATACGGAGCAAGTGGCATAGAGCAGATAACCGCCAGGCTTTAACAGCGGCCATAGATTATTGAGTAGTTTTAGCTGTAATTGGACCAGCTCTAAAATATCTTCACTGGTGCGGAGCATCTTAATATCAGGATTACGACGAATGACCCCGGTCGCAGAGCAGGGCGCATCTAGCAGTATCCTGTCAAAGGCTTGGCCATCCCACCATTGATCTGGCTCACTGGCATCAGCACAGATGATTTGCGCAGCCAAGCCCATACGCTGTAGATTTTCTTGCATGCGACCAATGCGCCGCTGTTCCAGCTCAACAGCAAGCACATTGACATCTTCAGCTTCTAATAAGTGACAGGTTTTACCGCCAGGTGCAGCACACGCATCAAGCACACGCTGACCTGCTTCTAATTGCAATAATGGCGCTGATAACTGTGGTGCCTCGTCCTGCACACTAAACCAACCTTCAGCAAAACCTGGCAATTGAGTGACATCAGTGGCCTGTGCAAGCTGCACTCCAACCTCGCTAATGTGGCAGGCATGCGCTGCATGACCGGCGTCTACTAAACTAACCAGATAATCCATACGGCTAATTTTACGCGTGTTGACACGCAGGGTCAGGGGTCCTTGGGGGTCGTTGGCTGCTATTATTTTTTGCCAATCATCGGGCCAATGATGACTGAGCTTAGACACTAGCCACTCTGGGTGGTTGTAGCGGTAGGCATCATGTTCATTAAGCACTTCTGCAAGCTCTGCACCACCCCGAATGTAGGACCGTAACACCCCGTTGATCAATTTGTCTGCCCAGCGCTTGCCGCTCGCCTTAGCTGCCTGTACCGTAGCATCAACTGCCGCATAGTCTGGAGTACGCATGGCCTTGATCTGATATAAACCCATAAGAATAAGGGCATAAATATCTTGGTCTTGTGGTTTCATTGGCTTATGTAATAACTGGTCTGCAATCAGTTCCAATTGAGGGAAATGCCTGCACGTGCCGTAACATAGTTGCTGAATGAGAGCTCGGTCACCATGTTCTGCGGCTTCCAAAGCCCGAGGTAAGCTAGACGCTAAAGATCCTTTGTGGCAGAGCACAGAAGTGAGTGCTTGGGCGGCCAATAAACGCGGGTTTGCCATGATTAGTGCACCACCTTAATACTGGTAAAGGCGTTGCCTAGTGTCATTTTCTGTTTTAAGTTCATTAACTCACTTTGATTTAGGGCCTTACCGCTGGGCCATTGTAATTGGGTGATCTTAAGGTGGCCGTTACCGCAAGCCACCTCTAAACCGGATTTATCCAAACTCACTAAAGTGCCTGCGGGCTCATCGCTATGGCCCTCTATAGCGTGGGCCATCCAGATGCGCAGGCGATGTTCTTGCCAGTCACTGTACGCCACTGGCCAAGGGTTAAGACCTCTTACTTGGAGGCTGATCTGCTGCGCACTTTGATGCCAATCGATGGCGCCCTCTGCTTTGGTAAGCTTGTCTGCGTAGTTAGCCTTAGTTTCATCTTGCACTTGCGCCGTCAGGGTTGAGTTTTTTAGGCCATCTAAAGCCTCTGTCAGGCTGTGACAACCAAGCACGGCCAATTTAGCGTATAAGCTGGCACTGCTGTCATTGATGGCTATAGGGGTTTCTACTTTAAGTAGCATAGGACCTGTGTCGAGGCCCGCTTCCATTTGCATCACGGTGACCCCCGACCGTTGATCGCCCGCCAAAATAGCTCTTTGAATAGGCGCCGCTCCACGCCAGCGTGGTAGCAACGAACCGTGAACATTAATACAACCCAAGCGGGGAGTGTCTAAAACCACTTGAGGCAGTATTAAGCCATAAGCCACAACCACCATTACGTCAGCTTGGTAACTGGCTAACATTTCTTGAGCTGCTTCTGGTTTTAAACTGATGGGCTGTTGTACTTCAATAGCGTGTTCAAGGGCAAGGGCCTTGACTGGGCTAGGCGTCAGTTTGCGGCCCCGGCCCGCAGGACGATCTGGCTGACTATACACAGCGACCACTTGGTGTGGGCCATCAAGCAGTGCTTGCAAGTGTTGGGCAGCAAAGTCTGGAGTGCCTGCAAAAATAATTCTTAAACTGGCTGGGCTCACCCTTGGGCGTCCACATTAGCTTTGACCTTAGCTTCGTAAAGGGCGTCTTTTATATCATCACGGTGCTTTTTCTCGAGCTTTTTACGGATACGGTCACGCTTTAAATTAGACAAGTAATCTACAAACAACTTACCGTTGAGGTGGTCTAATTCGTGCTGAATACACACGGCAAACAAGCCGTCTGCTACTTCAGAAATAGCTTCTCCATGTTCATCAAAGGCGCTGAGTTGAATTTTGCTATAGCGGGCCACATCATCATAAAACTCAGGTACCGACAAACAACCCTCTTGGTAGTTTTGTTTGTCCTCAGTCAAGGGTTCCCAGGTCGGGTTAATTAAAATTCGCGGATTATCACCGTCATCGCTGACATCAATGACCACCATGCGCTCGTGCACATTCACTTGTGATGCTGCTAAGCCTATACCGGGTGCTTGGTACATGGTTTCGAGCATGTCTTTCGCCAGTTGGCGAGTGTCATCGTTAATGTGTTTTACATCCACCGCAATTTTACGCAAACGTGGATCGGGAAATTCTAAAATAGTTAATAGTGCCATAGTATTCTGGGTTCGTTATAGTCTGGCGTAGCGAGTCCGAGGATTACTAACGCAAAAGTGAATTTATTAGCTAGAATTATACCACTAACTGTCTTTAGTAATGGAATGATTATGGATGATCATCATTTAGCTTGGCTGGCACTGAGTGAACTCAACTTAAGCTTTAAACAAGGCGCTGAATTGGCGCAGCTGTATGGTAGCGAACAAGTCACATTAGACCCACAGCGATGTCCTCAGCTCAGTGCTATTTTGAGTCATACACAACAACAGTATTTAGCCCAGTTAACGTCTCAACCGCTGCAGCAAAGTCTTGTTAAACAGTTGCAGTGGGCTGAGGCCCATAGGGCAGTTTTATTGTTGTATAACGATGCAGGCTATCCTGAGGGCTTAAAATCCATTCATCACCCACCTGCATTTCTATGGTTACAAGGCCGCATGAGTTTGCTTAATGAACCCAGTATTGCCATGGTGGGTGCGCGCCAAGCCACTAATAGCGGCATGGCCCTAGCTACCCACTTTGCCAACCGTCTTGCTGCCAGTGGCTTAACCATTGTCAGTGGCTTGGCGTTAGGCATCGATGGAGCGTGCCACCAAGGAGCCTTGGATGCACAAGCAGACACCATTGCCGTACTTGGATCGGGTTTGGGCCAAATCTACCCTGCTAAACATCAACCACTGGCCCAGCGTATCGTAGCAGGCGCTGGGTTGTTGGTTTCGCCTTGGCCGCTAATGGCCAAACCTTTTGGCTATCGTTTTCCTGCGCGTAATCGCATCATAAGTGGCTTAAGTCTGGGGGTGTTAGTGGTCGAGGCCGCGCTGGGCAGTGGCTCATTGATTACCGCCAAGATTGCCTTGGAACAAGGGCGAGAGGTATTTGCCATGCCTTCCAGTGTACATAACGTGCAAGCTCGAGGTTGCCACCAATTGATCCGCAATGGCGCCATACTCGTGGATCAACCACAACAAGTTTTAACAGAACTGGCGCCTCAGTTAGTGCCTTTAGTGGCGCGCTATCAACCCCAAACTCCCACAATACCCGAAGATTCTGTGGATCTTGCGCAAGAATTACAACTGTTGCTGCAAGTTTTTGGCTATGACCCCGTGCCAGTTGATATACTATGTATGCAATTAGCTCAACCGTACAAAGTGGTTGCGGCTCAATTGACAGAATTAGAGCTGCTGGGCCGTGTGCGACTAACGGCTGGTGGTTACGAAAAAGTGTTTTAGACGCCAGCGTCTTAGGAAATCTATGCGACCCAGCCCTTGGCATTTAACCTGCGCCACACAAACCTTAGCCATGGGTGGTGTCATCGCTTACCCTACCGAAGCAGTGTGGGGTTTGGGTTGTGATCCATGGAGTCAACTAGCGGTGGATAGACTGCTTAAGCTAAAACAACGGCCTATGCATAAAGGCCTCATATTAGTCGCTTCTCAATGGAGCCAGTTTCAGCCTTTAGTAGAAGCCTTGAGCGACCACCAAATTGAGCAGCTTAACTGCTCTTGGCCTGGCCCAACGACATGGTTAATACCCGATCCAAAAGGCTGGGTGCCGCCATGGATTAAAGGCCAGCACTCCAGTGTTGCTTTGCGAGTGTCAGCCCATCCTTTAGTAGTCGCTTTATGTGACCGGTTTAATAGCCCAATAGTGTCTACTTCTGCCAATTTGGCTGGACGCCAGCCAGCCAGAAGCCGTTTACATATAGCTCGCACTTTTGGAGACCAACTCGACTATGTGGTTAATGGTGAGTTAGGCCAGAGTAAACAACCAAGCCAAGTGAAAGATTTAGTTTCAGGTCAAATTGTTCGTCCCGCTTAATCCATATGTAAGGAATTCTTAGTGTCCAATGTTGATATCAGTGCAGTAAAAACATACCTTTTAGGGTTGCAGCAAACTATCTGTGACGCCTTACAAGCGCTGGATGGTGGCGCAAAATTTATTGCTGACGAATGGCAGCGTGAGGCGGGCGGCGGTGGTATTAGTCGCGTATTGTCAGGTGGTAGTGTGATCGAAAAGGGTGGGGTTAATTTTTCCCATGTGATGGGAGACTCCATGCCTGCATCGGCTACTGCCCATCGACCAGAATTGGCAGGGCGTAGTTTTCAAGCCATGGGTGTGTCCTTGGTGATCCACCCTCGCAACCCCTATGCGCCAACATCCCACGCCAACGTTCGGTTTTTTATTGCAGAAAAACCAGGGGCTGATCCTGTGTGGTGGTTTGGTGGTGGTTATGACCTAACCCCTTATTATGGTAACCAAGACGATTGCCGTCATTGGCATGCTACGGCCAAAGCTGCATGTGACCCCTTTGGTGAAGACCTACATGCAAGACTAAAAACCTGGTGTGATGAGTATTTTTATATCCCCCACCGCAAAGAGGCGAGGGGCGTGGGGGGCTTATTTTTTGATGATTTAAATGATCCTGACTTTGATACGGCATTTGCCATTATGCAAAGTGTCGGAGATAGCTACCTCAAAGCCTATGGACCTATTATTGAGCGTCGTAAAGACACGCCCTATGGTGAGCGGCAACGGGATTTTCAGTTACACCGTCGCGGCCGCTATGTCGAGTTTAATTTAGTTTATGACCGAGGTACCTTGTTTGGCTTACAAACGGGAGGGCGCACGGAATCTATTCTCATGTCATTACCCAGTGAAGTGCGCTGGAGTTATGACTATCAAATTGCTCCAGACTCAGAAGAAGCCATATTGGCAAGGGATTATTTACCTGCACAAGACTGGTTGGAGTAATTCATGCTCATTGATACGCTCATTGATCAATACCGTGTGTTTGGTAACCCCATACACCACAGCAAGTCGCCCAACATCCATAGCGCATTTGCTGCAGCTACCCATCAACAGCTCAACTACCAAGCACAGCTGGTGGCAGAAGAAGCATTTGAAGACACGGTAACCCAGTTCTTTGCAGCGGGTGGTAAAGGCCTTAATATAACCGTGCCTTTTAAACAACGAGCCGTTGCCATAGCTCAGGTCCTCAGCCCTGCAGCTACCAAGGCAGGGGCGGCTAACACCCTTTACCTAAATGCACAGGGGCAGCTAGTCGCTGACAATACCGATGGCACGGGCCTAGTGCGCGACATCTGTCATAACCTTGAGGGTCAGTTGAGCGCTAAGCGAATCTTAGTATTAGGCGCAGGGGGGGCCGTTAGAGGCGTGCTGCAGCCTATTTTGGCACAACTGCCAGCACAGGTGGTGATTGCTAACCGAACCTACAGCAAAGCCTGCGACTTAGCCGCTTTATGCGCAGATATAGGGCCCATCGAAGCCACCCCTTTGGCGCAACTAAAGGGCCCGTTTGATTGGATTATTAATGGCACTTCGGCTAGCCTAGCGGGTGACTTACCATCATTGCCTGCGGGTCTGATCAGCCACACTAGCTGCTGTTATGACATGATGTATAGCGCCCAAACAACCGTCTTCAACCAATGGGCCCTCAACCAAGGTGCGGCCCAAGCCGATGATGGCTTAGGCATGCTAGTAGAACAAGCAGCTCAATCGTTTAGCTTGTGGCGGGGGGTGATGCCCCCCACAGCTGCTGTCCTATCAACCTTAAGAACTGAGTTAAAGGCTTAAAAGTAAGATGCTAAAACCATATACTATTGATCGTTTTTTGGGGTTTTAAAGTATGAAAACTATTGGCTTAATCGGGGGCATGAGCTGGCAATCCACTAGCCTCTATTACAGTGCCATTAATGAAGGGGTTAAGCAAAGCTTAGGCGGTTTACATAGCGCAAAGGTGTGTCTTTACAGTGTCGATTTTCATGAAATTGAGCAACTACAACATGCAGGAAAATGGGCGCAAACGGCGGCTATATTGGCACAGGCTGCACAAGCAGTAGAAGCAGGTGGGGCAGATCTATTTTTAATTTGCACTAATACCATGCATAAGGTGGCCACCGAGGTTGAGGCAGCAGTGAACATTCCGTTGTTGCATATAGCCGATGCCACAGCTAAGCAGTTATTAGCTGATCGTATGACCACAGTAGGCTTGTTGGGCACTGCATTTACGATGCAGCAAGATTTTTACAAAGGACGCTTAAGCCAAGACTTTGGCATACAAGTACTGGTCCCCAGTGAAGCACAACAGGCCATGGTTCACGAGGTTATTTACCAAGAACTGTGTCTGGGTATCATTAACCCAGCCTCCAAACAAAAATACCTAGCGGTGCTTCAAGACCTGTTTAATCAAGGCGCCCAGGCAGTGATTTTAGGCTGTACAGAAATTACTTTATTGGTACAACAAACGGATACGCCCATACCACTTTATGACACCACCGCCATCCACGCCCAAAGTGCGGTCGAGGCGGCGTTGGATGAGGGTTAGTGTTGTTTTTAGCCCAGTTCGGCATTGTGATAAACATTTTGCACGTCATCAAGGTCGGTGAGCATATCTAAAAATGTTTCAAACATTGCTGCATCATCAGCCGTTATTGGGCTCGTATTTTGTGGGATGAATTGAATCTCATCCACTTCAAACTCAAACTCACCTTCATCATTACCTAAAGTATCGATGAGCGCTTGCTTGGCTTTGTTGTACTCAGTGTTAGGTGCAAATACACTAGTCTTACCATCCTCACATTCAACGTCGGTCACATCTACGTCGGCTTCCATTAGTGCTTCTAGTACGGCATCTTCGTCATCGCCGGCAAATACAAAAATAGCACTATGATCAAACATGTGGCCTACACTACCCGAGGTGCCAATTTTGCACTTAGTTTTAGTGAAGCATAGGCGTACGTCACCAAAAGTACGGTTTGGATTGTCTGTTAGGCACTCAACAATCACCATAGCATTGCCCGGGCCATAACCTTCATAACGCGCGGTGGAGTAGTCTTCGCCGCCACCACCTTTGGCTTTTTCTAATGCCTTATCGATCACGTGGCTAGGTACCTGATCTTTCTTGGCCTTGTCGATGAGTGTACGCAGGGCCAGGTTACCGTCGGGTTCCACACCACCAGATTTTGCACAAACGTAAATTTCACGGCCGTACTTGCTATACACCTTAGCTTTAGCGTCAGATGTTTTGGCGATGTCTAACTTTTTGTTTTGGTATGCTCTACCCATGATATGTGTCCGCCGAAAAAATTGGCCTTAATTTTACCTTTATATTTGATTGGGTGAAAGCTACAGTTGTAAACTTGTGTGATAACCTTGAAACAGGCTCTTTGGTACTTAGGATTCAACAGCATGAGCATCCGACAAGCGATTGACGCTGATTTTGGTGGTATTTGGCCCATTTTCCATGCCATTGTTGCAATGGGTGAAACCTATGCTTACCCAAGAGACACTAGTAAGGCGCAGGCCCACCAGCTATGGCTAAAAGCCCCACTAAGAACCTATGTGTTTGAAAAAGACGGCGTTATTCTAGGCACCTATTATATTAAAACCAATCAGGCAGGCCCTGGAGAGCATGTGTGTAATTGTGGTTATATGGTTGCACCTGCGGCAAGAGGCCAAGGCATTGCCTCGTTAATGTGCCAACACTCCCAACAACAGGCACTTAAACTGGGCTACAAAGCGATGCAGTTTAATTTTGTTGCAGTGAGTAATAAAGCGGCGATAAAGCTATGGCACAAGCTAGGCTTTGCGACAGTGGGATGCTTACCGAAGGCGTTTTTGCATCCACAACTAGGATATATAGATGCCATGGTGATGTATAAATGGTTAACTTCGTGCTAAATTTTATGAGTTGCAAGTGACAGTTGTGTAGCTTATTTAGAAAGAGCATCACTTATGAGTCTTACAAAACTCCCAAAAGACTTACCGATACCTGTAGATGATGGCCGCAGTGATCATTTATACGGTAGGCAGTGGCCATCCTTAAAGTTAATGGCCACTAACCGACAGTGGGTTAATTTGGCGCAGATAGATGATTATGTAGTGGTTTATATCTACCCTATGACAGGGCGGCCTGATGAGCCTCTGCCAGAAAACTGGGATGATATTCCGGGTGCAAGAGGTTGTACCCCTCAATCATGCAGCTTTAGAGATCACTATGTGGAATTGCAACAACTGAATGCTCAGGTGTTTGGTTTGAGTGTGCAAGTCAGTGCCTACCAAATTGAAGCCCAACAACGGTTGCACTTGCCATTTGAACTACTAAGTGACGACCAATTGACGCTCAAATCAGCTTTGCAGCTTCCCACATTCGAAGTGGCCGGTATGGAGTTATACAAGCGCATCACCCTTATTCTTAAACAGGGGCGCATCTGTAAGGTCTTTTATCCGGTGTTCCCCTCAAGCGAGAACGCCCAAGAGGTCATTAAGTGGCTCAAGAGCCAAAATTAACCTCAGCGACTTACTGCTGTTTAACCTACGAGGCAACTGGCTATGCTAGATCTCTCGAGCACCGATGGTGTTGAACGCCTAAGCTTTGGAGCGTGCAAAAAAAGGCAGTTTGATGCCCAAAATTAGGCCATTACCCAATAATACAAGCCCCAAGCCACTCAAACTACTTAGGCTCCATACATAACCTTCAAACACAGTGGATAGGGCCAACGCCACCACTGGAAAAAGCACCGTTGCATAGGCGGCCTTGCTGGCGCCTATGCGGGCCACAAGGGAAAGGTAAGCAGTGAATCCTGCCACACTGCCAATAATAGCCAAGTAAAATAAGCTGCCAAGGTATTGGGGGCGAGAGTCCCAGGTTAATGGCGTGCCTGTGATAAATAGTAGGGCAGCCAAAAATAGAGCCCCATAAATCATCGCATAGGCACTACTAGTGAAGGGTTTGAGGCCTTTCTTGTTATGCCTTACTGAGATCATATTGCCCAGTGAAAACAAAAAGGTACCTAGAAAAGCAAAGCCAATACTGGCTAGGTCTACACCCTTATCTGAATCTTGTTGCAACTCTGGCCAAAACATTAAACTTAAGCCAATAATGCCAAGGAATCCTGCGGCGAACACAGCTAGGGTTGGTTTTTCTCCCCAAAAAATACGATTGTTGATGGCGTTAAATAGAGTAGCAGCAGAAAAAATAACGGCTAATAAACCACTAGAAACTGATAAACCTGCTGTATAAACACACACAAAATTGAGTGAAAACAAACACATACCATGTAGCACCATAAAGCCATGGTCTTGTTTGCTAGTGGCCTGCAACCGACCACTCAACAGTAACAAAGCCAGCATAATGGCGGCGGCTAAGGCAAAGCGATAGAACACTGAAGTGAGTATGGCCACTTCGCCTAGCTGCAAGGGGATAGCGATCCAAGTGGTGCCCCAGATGAGCACAGTGGATAAATATAAAAACTGGGTCACGCGAGCCCCTTTTGACGGACTGCTGTTGTCACTCTTGAAGGTCTGCAATAGGTGTGGCAAAGCTTTGCGCCATATCCCACGGGAACCGTATCCAAGTATCTTGACTGACTTCGGTAATGTACATGTCCACGGCAGATTTACCCGCTGGTTTTGCATAAACAGTGGCAAACATAGCTTTAGGCACCATGTCACGCACGGCGGCAGCGGTCTTACCCGTATCCACCAGGTCGTCAATCAACAAAAAGCCTTCACCGTCACCATCAAAACCTTTAAGTAGCTTCAGTTGGCCTTGCTGACTGGCTTCTACGCCGGGTTCAAGTTGGCCATAGCTAGAAATACAGATCGTGTCGATTAAACGAATGTCGAGTTCACGGGCAATAATGGCTGCAGGTACTAGGCCCCCTCGTGTAATGGCAATAATGCCTTTCCATGGTCCGTGATCAAGCAGGCGCCAAGCTAATGCACGGGCGTTACGGTGTAACTCTTCCCAAGAAATAGGGTAGTCTTTATGGTAAGCATTAGTCATGGGTTGTCCTGCGCTAAGTATTGATTTTTAAGGTTAACGTAATTGTCAGCCATGTAAGTAAGGCTTGAAATTTCAGCATCAGTTAAAGGGCGTTTTTGTCGGGCGGGGCTACCGGCATATAAAAAACCACTCACCAACCGTTTGCCCGGCGTCACTAGGCTGTTAGCAGCAATCATTACATCGTCATCCACTAGCACGTTATCCATGATAGTACTCCCCATGCCTACGAGTACACGATTACCAATAGTGCAGCCATGTAAAATTGTTCGATGACCCACGGTGACTTGGTCACCAATGATTAGCGGATAGCCTAATGGGTTATGAGTGCTTTTATGAGTCACATGCAAAATGGACCCGTCTTGAATGCTGGTAGAGTGACCAATACGAATGTGATTCACATCCCCACGGACCACACTGTAAGGCCAGATAGATGAATCTGCACCGATATGAACATCACCGATAATAATGCACTCTTGGTCTGCAAATGCACTCGAGTCAATCTGCGGGGCGACGTGTTTGAGGGGTCGAATGGACATTGTTGTTCCTAATTTGCAGCAAAACGTTGGGTATTGCCTAAAGAGGCACTATTATAACCCCACCAAGATACAAAACAATCGATGAGACGCCATGAAAGCCCTTTCCTTACAAGATGCATTATTACTGCCTAACTTTGCTGCGATTGACCCTGCTGGGTTAGCCGCTACCCTAGACGAAAAATTGAGCCATAATCAAAGTGTCATTGAGCAATTATTAACTAACCAGTCAGGTATCAGTTATGACCAGCTGGTGCCGACTCTTGAACAGCTGGATGATGAAATCAATCAGCTGTGGGGGCCTCTCAGTCATTTACATGGGGTCAGCAATAATGATGCCGTTAGAGCCGCATTTGATGAGTGCCTACCAAAACTGACGGCTTATGCAACGCAAATGGGGCAGAATAAAGCTTTATACTTGGCTTTTTTGGGCCTATTAGAGAATGATGAGTATAGCCAGTTAAGCCAAGCGCAGAAGCAGTTCGTGCAGCTCCAGATTCGAGACTTTAAACTTGCTGGGGTGGCGTTGAATCCACAGCAGCAAACACAATATGGCCAACTGAAACAACAAATGGCCCAGCTATCGACGCGCTTTTCAAATCAGTTAATGGACGCTACAGAGCACTGGAGCAAGCATATTACTGATAGTAAAGACTTACTCGGGTTGCCAGAGTCAGCCTTGCAGCAGGCGCTAGAGGCAGCTAAGGCTAAAGGCTTAGCAGGTTACTTATTAAAGCTCGACTTCTCTTGTTATCACTCGGTGATGACCTTTGCAGAGCCGCGTCAACTGAGACAAGAAATGTATCAAGCGTTTAATACTCGCGCCTCAGATCAAGGCCCCCATGGGGGCCAGTTTGACAATAGCCAGGTGATGGAAGAGCTGGTGGGTTTGCGGCATCAGGTGGCTAAGCTTGTGGGTTTCGACCACTATGCGGATTATTCTGTAGCAACCAAAATGGCTGATTCTGGCCACGCTGTTGAAACCTTTCTTCTAGACCTTGCCCAAGGTTGTAAGCCTCAAGCCCTAGCAGACATGCAGCAATTACAACAATTTGCTACTACACAGGGTGGGCCTACTCCAATGGAGGCCTGGGATGTGGCTTATTACAGCGAAAAATTGCGCCAAAACAGGTACCACTTATCTCAAGAAGAGGTGAAACCTTATTTTGCCCTGCCACAAGTGCAAGCGGGACTATTTGATGTGGTTAACCGCATCTACGGCCTTGAAGTCAGCCCCTGTAAAGGCATTAGCACTTGGCACCCAGATGTTGGCTTTTATGCAGTGGCTTACCAAGGCAAAGCCATTGGATACTTTTATTTTGATCTTTATGCTCGCCAGCAAAAACGCGGTGGGGCCTGGATGGATGAATGCCGTAACCGCCAGTTTAAAGCCAACGGTGAACTGCAACTGCCTGTGGCTTACCTGGTGTGTAATTTTGCTGCGCCGGTGGCAGATGAGCCCGCTCTTTTGACCCATGGCGAAGTGACTACCCTGTTTCATGAATTTGGTCATGGCTTGCATCACATGATGACCAATATTGATGTAGCCGGCGTTGCAGGCATTAACGGTGTGGCATGGGATGCAGTGGAATTACCCAGTCAACTATTAGAAAACTGGTGTTGGCAGGAACAGTCATTGCGTTTGTTTGCTAAACATTATCAAACAGGTGCCGCCTTGCCTGACGATTTGTTAAACAAAATGTTAGCCGCTAAAAACTTCCAAGCGGGGATGTTTGTTATGCGTCAATTGGAATTTGCCTTGTTTGATTTGCGCTTGCACATGAATTACGACCCCATAGACCCACAATCAGTGCAATCGGTATTAAATGCAGTAAGAGCAGAAGTGGCCGTCATAAAAGCCCCTCAATGGAACCGCTTTCAACATGGCTTTGCGCATATTTTTGCGGGTGGTTATGCGTCGGGATACTACAGTTATTTGTGGGCTGAAGTGCTGGCTGCTGATGTCTTTAGCCGTTTTGAAGACGAGGGTATTTTTAACCCCACTACTGGGGCGGCTCTATGGGAACAGATTACTGGGCAAGGCGGTAGTCGCGATGCTATGACCTTATTTACTGCGTTCATGGGGCGTGAGCCCAGTGTTGCAGCCTTAATGCGCAGCAAAGGTTTGGTGCATAGTGGCAGCCAGGGAGTGAGTCATGAAAGTTAGGTTTATTGCAGGTATCGTATGCCCTAAGTGTGGTGCACAAGACAGTGTGCGCATTTATATACCCGAGGACGGCGAGGTTGATGAGCAGTTGAGAGACTGTGTCACTTGTGGGCACGAAGAGCGGGTTGGACAGGCTGCAGCGGCAAGGCAGGAAATGACCACAAGGGTCAACCATACCAAGCCCACTGCAGTGCAGGAAGTAGAGCCACAAATACTTAAGTTACGTTAGTTGAGTGTGTCTTAGGTATTGATGAACCAGGCTTGTTTGTGGCTGAGCCATAAGTAGCCTAATAAGGCTACCAATGCCCTCACACCGCATGAGCCCAGAAATGCCCACCATAGACCATCATTGCCCCAAGATTCCAGCAGGTACCAAAGGGGCAATAGCACACCTAAGCTGGCCAGCACAGAAAAGAACATGGCCTGGGCCTGAGTCGCACCTACAAAAATACCATCAAACAAATAGCTCCACACGCTAATAATGGGTACCCACATAACCCATACTGCATGGGCACTGGCTATTTCTCGCACTCTCTCTAGGGTGGTGAGCATGTTGATAAAAGCGTCGCTTAGCAACCAAAACCCTACGGTGGCAGCGACGGCTACGAAAATAGAATAGATGGCTGCGCCATTACATAAGCGGTAAAAGCGGCGTCTTTTATTGGCTCCCAAGGCTTCTCCACAGGCGGCTTCAATTGCAAAAGCAAAGCCATCTAAAGCGTAGGCAAGTAAGGTGACATATTGCAATAATAGGGTGTTAGCAGCCAGTACATCGTCACCCATGCGGGCGCTTTGTGAGGTGATAAAGGCAAAAGCAAACAGCAGCATTAAAGTACGCACAACCAGGAAGCTGTTGAGGCGCAACAACTGCTTAGCTAAGGGTGAAAAAGCACTCCATTGCAGGTGGAGTTGCTGATCGAATCGAACCAAGTGGCGCCACACTAAAACCAGAGCTAGCATAAGACCACAATAATCAGCCAACAAACTACCCCATGCTACGCCGGCACTTGTCATGTCAAAGCCGATCACAAACAATAGGTTAAAACCAATGTTACTGACGTTAGTCACGACCAGTAAAAGCAAAGGACTGCGGCTATCTTGGCGGCCCAACAGCCAGCCCAAACACACGTAGGTGACAAGCACCGCTGGGGCACTATAAATGCGAATGGAGAGGTATTCTTGGGCTAACTCAGACACTTGGTCGCTTGCGCCCATGAGATAAACACCCAAGGGGATGAGCCAGCTTTGCAAGGCCATAATAGCCACACCAATAGCCAAAGCAAGTAAACCTGGCATCAACAGCAACTGCATCAAACGCTGCTTGTCTTTAGCGCCATGAGCTTGTGCGGTCAGGCCTACAGTCCCCATGCGTAAAAAACCAAAGGCCCAGTAAATAAATGACAACAGGGTGGCGCCCAAAGCCACCGCGCCTAAATAACTGGCCTCATCTAAGTGACCCATAATGGCGGCGTCTACCAAGCCTAGCAAGGGCACACTGATGTTAGAGATAATTAAGGGCCAAGCAAGGTACCAGAGCTGCGACATATGCTTGGCTCTAGGGGCATAGTCTAACCACATACTTTGGGCCACTTTAAGCCCGCCTAAATGGTTGGGGCATACTAAATAACACAAAGAACAAAGCGCTGGCGATCACTACTATCGAGGGCCCAGCTGGGGTGTCGTAAAACCAGGATAAAGCCAAACCACCACTCACCGCTAACATACCCAGTAGGCTCGCAAGCAAGGCCATTTGTTCGGGTGAACTGGACAAACGACGGGCAGCTGCAGCTGGAATGATGAGTAGTGAGGTAATGAGTAAAACGCCAACCACTTTCATGGCTACAGCAATGACCACCGCAACCAACAGCATTAATAAGGTACGCATCCAAGCCACGTTAATGCCTTCTACCTGAGCTAACTCCTCATTCACAGTAATGGCTAATAAGGGCTTCCATATGCGTATTAATATCGCTAAAACGAGGCCACAGGCTAGGGCAATCCACGTCAAGTCTTGATATCCAATGGCAAGCAAGTCACCAAATAAAAACCCCATTAAATCAATGGCTTGATGATCGAAAAGACTTAAACTGATCAACCCTAATGACAAGCTAGCATGGGAGAGAATACCCAATAAGGTATCGGTTGCAATAATGCGTTTATGCATTAAGGTGCTCAGTAACAGCGCTAACAACAAACACACCAGTACTACGGCGATGCCAATATTAATATGTAGCAATAGGCCTAAGGCCACCCCAAGTAGGGCCGCATGGGCAAGGGTGTCGCCAAAATAAGCCATGCGTCGCCACACCATAAAACAACCCAAAGGCCCAGTAATGGCAGCAATCATTAAGCCGCCCAACCAAGCCCATAATAGAAAATCAGCCATGATCGCAGCCCTCGTGATGTTGGCCCGCAATAATCTCGCCATGGCTGGTGTGGTGGTGATTATGCTGATGGTTGTATAAGGCTAAATTACCTGCGCCTTGAGGCCCAAATAAATCGGTAAAGGCAGGGTCTTGACTGACTTGCTCAGGGTGCCCAGAGCAGCAAATGTGTTGGTTAAGACAGATCACTTCATCTGTTGCTGCCATGACTAAATGCAAATCGTGGGACACCATCAAAATGCCACAGCCTAAAAGATCTCGTACCTGACTAATAAGGCCATACAGGGCCACTTGGCCAGACACGTCGACGCCCTGAACGGGCTCATCTAATACCAACAGGTGGGGTTTGCGCAGCAGGGCCCGTAACAATAGTATTCTTTGCGTTTCACCACCAGACAGTTGTTGCATGGGGCGCTCAAGTAGCTTCTCGGCACGACACTCATGGAGCAGATCGTGCCAAAGTTGTGGGCTAAGTTGATGCTGCTTATGACGTCCCAAATCGAGAAAGCGAGCCACTGTCAGTGGTAACGTATCCTCTAGTTTGAGCTTCTGCGGCATGTAACCAATGCGTAGGCCCTTCATGGCGCTAATGTCTCCACTGGTGGTGCGCATTAGTTTTAATAAACTACGCACTAGGGTGGATTTTCCAGCACCGTTTGGACCGATTACCGTAGTAATCTGGCCTGCTTCAAGGGCCATGTTTACATCTTTAATGAGCCAGCGATCACCGCGCTTTACGCCTAGGTTTTTGGCTGTGAGCAGGGTTTGAGTCATCGGTCTGGTTCCGGGGGGTTGGTCTTATTAAGACACCCTTGGCAGGTACCAACGATCTCAATAGTTTGGCCTTGTATGTCAAAACCATGCTGATCGGCACTCAGTTTAATGGCTAGGGTAATGTACTGGCTATCGAGTTCTTGGGCCTGATGACAGTCTTGGCAAAGTAGAAAGTGGCCCTGATGTGGGGTGTCTGGGTTACAGCAGCCCACATAGGCATTGATGCTTTCTAATTTATGTAACAAACCTTGCTCACTCAAAAATTCAAGTGCACGGTACACGGTAGGGGGTGCAGAATTAAAACCCTCCTCAGCTAAACGGGCTAACAAACCATAAGCTCCAATGGGCTGGTGGCTTTGCCATACTAATTCCAGTACTCGCTGGCGCACTTGTGTGAGCCGGACGCCACGATTAGCGCATGCGCTTTGGGCATGACTAATAGCGCTATTGATACAGCGGGTATGGTCGTGGGGTGAAAATGCGCTGGTTTGCATCGGATCGCCTTTAATGTTTGATAATTGTTATAACATAACATAATATGCCTGCAGATTTCTAATACTCTCTATACAACGGTTACTGTTATGCTTTTTGTTACGCGCTTTACTTCAAAAATGTGTGTGTTGTTGGTTTTTTGGTGTATGGGCGCTGGTGCATCGGATGCCTCAAACATACTACCCAGTACACACGCTTTGTCTCTGCTTGTAAAAGAAGTCACAGGAGAGGTGCATGGGGCCTTATTGCCGGCTAACGTTTCTCCCCATGATTTTAGCCTCAGACCTAGTCACGTCCGTCGCTTACAAGGCGCAGAGCTTGTGGTTTGGTATGGGCCCAAGATAGAGCCTTACCTAGCTAAAGTCATGGCACAGATAGCGCCACACAAGCAACTGATTATTAACTCAGGGCTGTCGGCTTCAAACTATGGTCAGCACCCATGGACTAGTCCTGCGTATTTAATGCAGGGGATGCAGCAACTGAGTCGACACACGGGCAAGGCCTGGAACGAGGCAGTGTGGCTGCAACAAATCGACACACTCAAGTTACAATTGGTGGCTAATACCCACGCAATGAGCGACAAAAGCCAAGGTTATGTGGTGTATCACAATGGTATTAGCGCGTTTGAGTCCTATTTCGGACTGTCCCACCTAGCGACGTTCACTGATGCCGATGATCAGCCACCTGGAGCTAAGCAGTTGGCTATTATTAATCAACTTGCCAAAAACAACCAAGTGGCCTGTGTTTTGATGGACCACGAGGCTCAACCTAAGCTGGTAGATGCTGTTCTAAGTCCAATGGTAAAGCGTATTAAAATCGATATTTTAGCGGCTAGCAGCAGTTCCCTATTGGGTTATCTAACTAAGTTGCAGCAGGCCTTATTGGCCTGTGCTACAGACTAGTCAGTTATGTCCATTACTAGGGTAGGTGATGAAATTGTTGCATGCGGTGACGCAATATATCTCGAAATACATTGGGGTCTTTAAGTACGGTAACGCCTGCTTCGCGTTGATGGGTGTCTAAGCCGTGGTAGGTTTCTAAGCGAGACAACCAAAAACGCATAGCAGCTGCCACTAACATGGCATTCCAATACCGCCGTTCGGCATTATTAAACCCCCGCACTTGCGCATAGGCGTTAAGAAAAGCGTCGTATAGCCTGGGTTCAATACTGCCATTAGGAGCGATACACCAGTCGTTCACGGTAATGGCCACGTCAAATAATAAGTAATCATTGCTGGCATTGTACAGGTCTATGGTGGCGCTCAGCTGACCTTGATTGAACAGTGCGTTATCGTGGAACAGATCACCATGTATGACGCCAGTGGGCAAATCAGGCTGCTGACTTTGCATTGCGTCATACTGGCCGATCGCCATCATCAGCATAGTCGCGTCTTCGCCGTCTATGTATGCAGCAGCTGTCGGGCCCAACTCGTTCCACCACTGTGGTCCTCGATGGCTGTGGCGCAGTGTAGGGAATACTTGGCCAGCGATATGCAGGTGAGCTAACTCTTGGCCCATAATGGCACATTCGTTAACCCCAATTTCTGAGCGGGCTAAGTGATCACCTGCAAAACGTGGAAACAACAGTGTGGGTTTATCTGCAAGCAGGTGCAGGGCTGCGCCGTTTTGGTCCCTAAGTGGAGCGGGCACGGTCACATCGTGCGCTACCAAGTGTTCTGTTAGATCAATAAAATAAGGCATTTCATCATACCTAAGGTCTTCAAATAGGGTCAGCACAAAATGCTGTTGAGGCTGGCCTTTAATCTGCGTAGTGACGAAATAATTAGTATTTTCTATACCGCCGCTAATGCCCTTAAAGTCCACTACACCGCCGATATTAAACGGAGCGATGTAGGCGCTAATTTGGGCATTGCTTAGGTGGGTATATACGGCCATAGGATTACTGCTTCCTAAAACAAAATGGGGTCATTAATTGGGTTGCAAATAGTACGCTCAGAGAGGCTTCAATTCAAGTTTAGGGCGGCCCATTATGGTATTCTTTATGTCATAAGCACCCACAAAGATCTGTTTGAGAAAGCATCATGACTGTAAAAGTTTCCACCCCCGTTGTATTGGTAGACGGTTCCTCATACTTGTTTAGGGCATACCATGCGATGCCACCGTTGAATAATAGTAAAGGCATGCCGACGGGGGCCATCAAAGGGGTGGTGAACATGATGCGCAGCTTGGCGAAGGATTATGCCAATGCTAATATTGTGGTGGTATTTGATGCTAAGGGCCCAACCTTTCGTAATGAAATGTATGCGGAATATAAAGCCCACAGGCCTCCCATGCCCGATGACATGCGCCCGCAGATTGAGCCAATACACCAAATTATTAGGGCTATGGGCCTGCCATTGCTGATGGTCTCAGGGGTGGAGGCCGATGATGTGATCGGCACCCTGGCAGCCCAAGCTACGGCTCAAGGCATTGATACGCTTATTTCTACGGGTGATAAGGACATGGCTCAGTTGGTGAGCCCTCACGTTGGTCTGGTCAATACCATGACCAATACCTACCTCAATGAAGAAGGCGTAGTTGCCAAGTTTGGCGTTAGGCCAGATCAGATTATTGACTATTTGGCTATTGTTGGCGACACGGCGGATAATATTCCAGGTGTGCCAGGCGCTGGACCCAAGACAGCTGTAAAGTGGTTGGCAACATACGATACCCTCGAACAGCTCATGCAAAATGCCGATGAAATTGGTGGAAAAATAGGTGAAAAGCTTCGTAACGCCCTCGAGTTCTTGCCCCTTTCTCAAGCGTTAACGACCATTAAATTAGATGTAGAGCTTGAGCACACCTTAGAGCAGTTGGTGCCCAAGCCTGCAGACCAAGCAGCCTTACTGGCTTTATATGAAGACTTAGAGTTTCGCTCATGGGCCAATGTTTTGCTGCAAGATGGCGTAGCAGCTAGCAGCCTGCCACAGGGTGTTGCCAATGCCCCAGCTGCGCTTGAAGCCAAGTCTAAGGTGGCGGTACCTGTGCCTGCCGTAGTGACGACTAAGCATTATACCACTGTGGCCACTTTGGCTGAGCTTGCCCCCTGGTTAAAGGCCTGTAGCGAGGCACCGGTGTTTGCTTTTGATACCGAAACCACCAGCCTGAACTACATGGAAGCCCAACTGGTGGGGATCTCATTGTGCATAGAGGCGGGTACTGCAGTGTATGTTCCTTGTGGCCACGACTATGTGGGTGCCCCTGAGCAAATTAGCCGGCCAGATCTTATCGCCGCCATAAAGCCTTTATTAGAAGATGCCAAACAAGTCATTTGCGGCCAAAATCTAAAATACGACATTAACGTATTAGCTAATTATGACATTACATGGCAGGCCCAGATTATTGACAGCATGGTGCAGTCTTACGTGCTTAACTCTACTGCGAGCCGCCATAATATGGATGCCTTGGCGCAACACTATCTGGATTATCAAACGGTTAAATACATAGATATTGCTGGTAAAGGTGTTAAGCAACTGACGTTTAACCAAATAGACATAGAGCAAGCTGGGCCTTATGCTGCTGAAGACGCCGACATTACCCTAAGGTTGGCGCAGTATTTCAGTCAATGTTTAGCCTCTGAGCCAACCTTAGCTGCAGTTTATGATGCTATAGAGCGGCCTCTGGTTACGGTTTTGTCGCGTATGGAGCGCATTGGTGCTTTAGTTGATGCCAAAGTTTTGGGCGAGCAAAGTCAAGTCATTGGCAAGCGCTTAATAGAACTCGAGCGAGATGCCTATGAGCTTGCTGGAGAAGTCTTTAACTTGTCATCAACCCAGCAGTTAGCTGCAATTTTGTACGATAAGCTGGGTATCCCCGTGACCAAAAAAACCCCTAAAGGCAAGCCATCAACGGCAGAAGCGGTGTTGCAAGAGCTAGCCCAAGACTATGAACTGCCTAAACTGTTGCTGCAATACCGTAGTTTGAGTAAGTTGAAATCAACCTACACCGATAAGCTACCCCTAGAAATAAACCCCGCCACTGGCCGTATCCATACCTCCTACCATCAAGCAGTGGCAGCCACAGGGCGTTTGTCTTCTAGTGATCCTAACTTACAAAATATTCCTATCCGCAGTAGTGAGGGCCGTCAAATTAGACAAGCCTTTATTGTGCCAAAGGGTCAGGTGATGGTAGCCGCTGATTATTCACAAATAGAATTACGCATTATGGCCCACCTTTCTAAAGATGAAGGCTTACTTAAGGCATTCGCTGCGGGTCAGGACGTACACAAGGCCACTGCAGCTGAGGTATTTGGCGTGACTGTTGACCAGGTCACCAGCGATCAGCGACGCAGTGCAAAAGCCATTAACTTTGGTTTAATTTACGGTATGTCAGCCTTTGGATTGGCTAAACAGTTGGGCATTAGTAGAGCTCAGAGCCAAGATTATATCGGGCGTTATTTTACCCGCTATCCGGGCGTACAAGAGTACATGGACCACACCAAAACAACAGCTGCCGAACAGGGTTATGTAGAAACTCTTTATGGCCGTAGGCTTTACCTGCCAGACATTAAAGCAAGTAATGCGATTGCCCGCCAAGCGTCCGAAAGAACTGCGATTAATGCGCCGATGCAAGGCACGGCTGCAGATATTATCAAGCGCGCGATGATCAAGGTCGCTGACTGGTTAGCATCGAGTGGGCTCAATGCACGCATGACAATGCAAGTGCACGATGAATTAATTTTTGAGGTGGATGCCGATCAAGTTGATGCTTTAGTGTTAGGTGTAAAAGCAGCAATGGAAGGAGCTGCAGAGCTTTTAGTGCCGCTTATTGTAGATGTGGGAGTGGGTGAAAACTGGGATCAGGCGCATTGATGGTTAATTTATTTGAAAAAATTTAAAATTAACAGGAACTAAATGACATCATAGGCGTCTCAGTATGTAACTAGCCTAGCGTCATCAATACAAGACATAGACGCCTGCCCTGAACACCGTTCCCCTCGGTCTTCAGGGTTTTTTTTGGGCCAGGTTTTATGAGCACTAGGAGCTCAGGCGCTAAACCAGGCAAACTAGTCTTCGCTCGGGCTTGTCTGGTGAGTAGGTGAAATAATCTGTTCATGGTTTATTGTTGCATCGGAGTCGGTTGCGACGCTGATAGCATTAATAGCTGGCTTCATCCAGAGAACGAGCTGGCGCTCTAAATCGGCGATGCCATCACCTTTAGATGCAGAAAAGCTCTGCATGCTGATCAAGCCTTCTGGATGTTCAGGTAGACCTTTTTTCACTTCCATCTTCGCCTTCATGATGCCATTCTTCTTAAACTTGTCAGCTTTAGTTAAAAGTAAATGTAATGGCAGCTCTGAGGCAATACACCAATCAATAATCATGCGATCAAATTCTTTCAGCGGGTGACGGATATCCATGACCAATACTAAGCCTGATAAACTTGCGCGCACTTCTAAATATTCATTAAGGTGCTTGCGCCACTTTAATTGCATGGCGACGGGCACCTTAGCGTAGCCGTAGCCTGGCAGGTCCACCAACCGACATTGGTCAATGTTGAGGTTAAAAAAGTTTAGCAGTTGGGTACGCCCAGGCGTTTTACTGGTTCTGGCTAAACTAGGGTTACGAGTGAGAGCGTTAATGGCGCTAGATTTGCCAGCGTTAGAGCGGCCGGCAAAAGCAACTTCTGAGCCAATATCTAGGGGGCATTCGCTCACTTTACTTGCACTTGTTGCGAACTCGGCCGAGCGGAATTTGATGTGTTGTGTGGTCATGAGAGCTGTCATTTATAAATTAGCCTGTATTTTACATTATTTTTACGAAAATAAACGCTGCTAAAATAGGAGATCTGCGCCCAGACCGGTGTTGAGTCATTGTAGTCATGTCACCTGCACCTTATAATGCGGTCGTTAAACAGTTTATTTTATATAATTACGGGAAACCCATGAAGAATCTAATTGTATGTATGATGATTGGCCTTGGCTGGATGAACTTTGCCTATGCCGCTGGAGATGCAGCAGCAGGACAAGGTAAGGCCGCGGTATGCAGTGGTTGCCATGGTGCTGATGGCAATAGCATGATCCCAAGCTTTCCTAAGCTGGCTGGGCAAGGTGAGGTGTACCTTGTGAGGCAGCTGATAGACATTCGCGATGGCGCTCGAAATGTGCCCCAAATGACCGGTATTTTAACGGGCCGCAGTGACCAAGATTTGGCAGACATTGCAGCCTATTACAGTTCCAAAAAAGGCACTGTGGGTGCAACTAATCCTGACCTAATGGAGTTAGGCCGTCAGATATACCGTGCAGGTATTGCCTCTAAAGGTGTTGCTGCATGCACAGCGTGCCACTCCCCTACGGGTGCTGGTAATCCACAAGCAGGTTTCCCTGCCTTGGGTGGGCAGCATGCAGACTATACCATTAGCCAACTCAAAGCCTACCGTACAGAGACGCGCAACAACAGTCAGGCCAAGGTTATGCAGCAAGTTGCAGCAATCATGAGTGATAAAGAAATTGAAGCCGTAGCCAGCTATATCCAAGGTCTATCTGAATAGTTAGATCAGTTAACAAAAAAGGTGGCTTGTGCCACCTTTTTTTATTTAACAAATGTTGAGTTGAGTAAAGACACTGTAAATGAACTTAACTTGATGGCCTTAAAGGTTATTATTAAAAATGACCAGTCTATCTTTCATGTTACCTAGGAGCTAAATCATGTTGAAGAAAATTATTGCTGTTATAACACTAGCCAGTTTACCAGTGTTTGCTTTAGCGGCAGACTACCAAGCGGGAACACATTACATCGTGCTTGATGAGCCGATTAAATCATCACGTACTGAAGCCGTGGTGGTTAATGAATTTTTTGGTTATACCTGTCCTCATTGCAATAGCTTTGAATCACAGTTGCATGCCTGGGCTGGTAAGCAAACTGATGACGTAAGCTTTATGCCTATTCCCGTGATTTTTGGTCGTAGTTGGGAGCCTTATGCTAAGGCTTACTTTGTGGCACTTAGTTTGGGTGTGCTCGAGCAGACGCACCAAGCTATGTACGATGCCGTCCACATCGATAAGCGACGCATGACCAATCGTCAAGCCCTAGCGGCTTTTTTTGCTGAGAATGGCGTTAGTAAAGCTGATTTTGACAGTGCTTATGATTCCTTCGATCTGCAAAATAAATTGCGTCAAGGCAACCGTTTGGCAGCAAAGGCCCAAATAACCGGTGTGCCGTCCATGTTAGTCAATGGTAAGTACATGGTTAATGCCACTTTGGCAGGTAGCAGTGAAGGTATGCTTGCGGTAGTGGATTATCTAGTCAATCTAGAAAACCAATAAGCCGCATTAAGGCCACGACAAGGGCATTATAGCAGGGTAGAATGGGGCCAAAGGGCGTAAGCCTGATTATTCAGACGGACACACAAGCACATGAGCGATCAAGGCCCCAAGCCAACCACGCATTTTGGTTTTAAAGAAGTACCTATGGGTGACAAAGTAAGCCAAGTGGCTGGCGTGTTCCATTCTGTAGCGGCTAAATATGACGTCATGAATGACCTTATGTCGATGGGTATTCATCGTTTGTGGAAGCGCCAAACGATTGAAATGAGTGGCGTGAGGGCAGGGGATTCAGTCTTGGATCTAGCAGGGGGTACGGGAGACCTTACCATCCGCTTCAGCAGCCTAGTGGGGCCTGAAGGTCGAGTCATTTTGGCTGACATCAATGAGTCTATGATTAAGGTTGGGCGTGACCGTTTAATCGATAAAGGTGTCGTTGGTAATGTCAGTTATGTGCAAGCCAATGCAGAAGCACTGCCATTCCCTGATGACAGCTTTGATTGCATCACCATTGCCTTTGGTCTGCGCAACGTCACCGATAAAGATAAGGCCCTAGCGTCAATGCGGCGGGTATTGAAGCCGGGTGGACGCTTATTGGTGTTAGAATTCTCCAAAACAGATAACCCGTTACTCACCAAAGTCTACGACACCTACTCGTTCAATATATTACCTAAAATTGGTAAGCTCATTGCTGGCGATGAAGACAGTTATCGCTATCTGGCCGAATCTATCCGTATGCATCCAGACCAAGCGACCTTAAAGGGCATGATGGAGGCAGCAGGTTTGGTTAACTGTCGCTTTCACAATATGACTGGCGGTATTGTCGCTCTGCATTACGGCGTTAAACCGTAAGTAGTGGGAATATAACGCACCCATGAAAGCCATCTTTCGTAGTTTCTCTATTCTTCGGATCATTATCCGTTATCGCTTAGACCTACCCTTATTAGGCTATGCCTTACCTCTGCCAGTGCGATTTATATTTTGGTGTGTGCCATGGCGCTTGCTGGTGCCTGTGCGGGGCACGGTGTCTCAGCGTATCCGCTTGGCGTTGATTGATTTGGGTCCCGTGTTTGTTAAATTTGGTCAGTTGTTATCTACCCGTAGGGATATGTTAGATGACGAACTAGCTGAGCAACTGGCAACCCTGCTCGATAAGGTCCCCGCTTTTGATAGTCAGCAATCTAAGCGTTTAATAGAGCAAGCTTTAAAGCAAACTGTGGTTGAGGCGTTTGCCGAATTTGATGATGAGCCCCTAGCTTCTGCCTCCGTCGCTCAGGTCCATAGTGCGCGTTTAGTGACCGGTGAAGCGGTTATTGTGAAAATTATTCGTCCTGGTATTAAGCGTACTATTGAGAGCGATTTAAGATTGATGCGCTTAGTGGCTAAAGTGATTGATGCAGCGGTACCTGATCTTCGGCGTCTGCGTTTGCAAGATGTGATTGATGAATATGAAAAAACTATTTTAGATGAGCTAGATTTGCAGCGTGAGGCGGGCAATGCCAGCCAGTTGAGGCGTAATTTTGAAAACTCTAATCTGTTGTATATTCCCCAAATCTATTGGCACTTGAGTAACGCTTCGGTGCTCGTGCAAGAACGCATCTATGGTCTTCCTGTGAGTGATATTGAGGCTATTGAAAATGCCGGTATTAGCCGCCAGGAGTTGGCTGAGCGAGGCGTCGAAATATTTTTTACACAAGTTTTTCGGGACAGCTTCTTCCATGCTGACATGCACCCGGGGAATATTTTTGTCAATCCTGCATTACCCCACGATCCCCAGTATATGGCGGTGGATTTTGGCATTGTTGGTAGCCTTACGCAGGAAGATCAAACCTATTTAGCGCGTATTTTGCTGGCCTTCTTTAATCGTGATTACCGCCAAATCGCCCAACTGCACGTAGATTGCGGTTGGTTACCAGCAGATACCAAGGTGCATGAGTTTGAAGGTGCAATTCGGGGAGTGAGTGAACCTATATTTTCAAAACCCTTGGCTGAAATTTCTTTTGCCCAGGTGCTGTTGGGATTATTCCAAACTGCTCGTCGGTTTAATATGCAGGTGCAACCGCAGTTGGTGCTGTTACAAAAAACCATGCTCAACATCGAAGGACTGGGTCGTCAGTTATACCCCCAACTGAACCTGTGGGACACCGCCCAGCCGATTCTGGAAGAGTGGTTTAAGCGCCAAGTGAGCCCTAAGCAGGTGTACCGACAGCTGAAACAAGAATGGCCAGACCTAGCCCAAAAATTACCCTTTTTACCAGGGTTAGTGCACGATGCCTTGCAGCAGTCAGCGCGCCCCCAGTCCGTGCCTGCTGCCACCAAGCCAGAACCGAAAGACAAAGGCCACTGGAGTGGCCTCATAGGCCTAGCTCTAGTTTTAGGTGCTGCTGCATTGCATCCTATACCCTTGGCAGATCAGGTGTGGGTGGCGCCAGTGAGTGTGGTGTTAGCGCTTGTGGGTATATTGATATTATGGACTAGAGGGAACCGCTGATGACTACTGAAGGCTGGTTGGATCAGGTTATGTGGGATGACAAGGGCTTGGTGCCTGCTATTGCTCAAGATTACAAAACAGGGCAAATTTTGATGATGGCTTGGATGAGCCCTGAGTCCTTAGCGTTAACACAGCAAGAGCAGCGCGCCGTGTATTGGTCGCGTTCGCGGGCGCGTTTGTGGCGCAAGGGTGAAGAGTCCGGCCACGTACAAAAACTACATAGTCTGCACTTAGACTGCGACGCCGATGTTATTTTATTACAGGTGGAGCAGGTAGGTGGTATTGCCTGTCATACGGGCCGCCCGCACTGTTTTTTTAGGCGCTTACAAGCCGATGAGTGGCATGAAGATGTTGCAGTAGCTAAAGATCCGAAGGAGATTTATAATCATGAATGATGTATTGAATGCTTTACAGCTAGTGCTACAAGAGCGCAAACAGGCAGCTCCCGAATCTTCCTACGTAGCAAGTTTGCACGCTCAGGGTTTAAATAAAATATTGGAAAAAATCGGCGAAGAAAGCACAGAAGTGATCTTGGCAGCGAAAGATGTGCAACATCTGGCTACGACTAAAGACGTTATTGCCGAAACGGCTGATTTATGGTTCCATTGCCTAGTGATGTTATCGCACTTCGGTGAGGATCATACGGCCGTGTTGAAAGAGTTGGAGCGTCGATTTGATCTGTCAGGTTTAGTAGAAAAGGCTAATCGTAGCCAGTAAATTTTTTATCAGGAGAGAAGGTATGGGTATGGGTGGAATTAGTATTTGGCAGTTAGTGATCGTGTTAGCCATTATTTTGTTGTTATTTGGCAGCAAAAAGTTGCGTAATATCGGTGGCGATTTAGGCAATGCGGTTAAAGGCTTTAAGTCGGCTATGAAAGATGGCACAGAAGAGCCCAAAGCCATTAACGACAAGCAGGATGCAAGCTTTACTGCAGCAGACACGACTGCTGACAAAGAATCAGCAAAAAAAACTGATAAGTAACGGCCCAATCTATGTTTGATATTGGTTTTACAGAGTTGGTGCTAGTGGCGGTGATTGGGCTACTAATCCTCGGTCCAGAGCGTATGCCCGTAGCCGTGAGAACCATTGGCCTGTGGGTGGGCAAAATAAAGCGCACTGTGGGTGGTGTGCAAAAAGAGATACAAGATGAGCTAAGGATCGACGAAATACGTAAAAAGGCCGATGAAAACCGTAAAGCCATTGAAGACCGCATGACTGAGTTAGCGGCAGAAACTGATATTATGGAAGCGCCTGTAGAGGTGGCCCAAGAAAATCGGCCTGCCAACAAGACTGAAGCCAAACCTGCAAGCAAGGCTGCAAAGAAACCCGCAAGCAAGCCTGCAAGTAAACCTGCAAGCAAAGTTGCAAAGAAACCAGCAAGCAAGGCTGCAAGTAAACCCGCAAGCAAGGCTGCAAACAAACCCCCTAGCAAAGCCAGTAAAAAAGTTGAACAAAAAGAACCCTCAATTGGCGGCTCTTAACCGTTTTTGGAACACACGATCACTATGAACGACGCTAAAGCCTACACCACTGAACAAGAGTCAGAACTGCCCTTAATGGGGCACTTGATAGAGCTGCGTAATCGGTTGTTAAAGGCAGTGGTCCTGGTGGTGTTGTTCTTTGCCTGCATGTTCCCTTTTGCTAACGATCTTTACCTTTACCTATCCGATCCCTTGCGCAGTTTACTACCTGAAGGCTCGACCATGATCGCTACTCAGGTTGCCTCGCCCTTTTTGGCACCTTTTAAGCTGACCATGGTATTGGCCCTATTTTTGGGTATGCCATTTATATTGCATCAAGCTTGGAGCTTTATTGCGCCTGGCTTGTATAAAAAAGAAAAGCGTCTGGCTGTTCCTTTGTTGGGATCTAGCATTCTGCTGTTCTATTTAGGCATCGCTTTTGCTTACTACATTGTCTTCCCCCTTATTTTTGGGTTTTTTACCGCCACGGGCCCCGAAGACGTTAAAGTGATGACCGATATTTCGGCTTATTTGGATTTTGTGCTAAAGCTGTTTTTCGCCTTTGGTATTGTGTTTGAAATCCCTATTGCCACCATATTACTCATTTGGTCTGGAGCTACCACAGCCGATGACCTAGCCAAAAAGCGTGCTTATGTGTTGGTGAGCTGCTTTGTCATTGGTATGTTGATTACCCCACCGGATGTGATCTCCCAAACTTTATTAGCGGTGCCTATGTGGCTGTTGTTTGAAGTAGGTATTTTGGTGGGACGTTTTGTAAAACCGAATACTGATGACGATCCTGAAGAAGATGTCAAAGAGTCCACTATAGTAGACTAGCCAGGTGGCTATTTTGCTCACCCAGTGGCCTTTGATCAAGGGCCGCAATCTATGGTTTTAAGCGCAGCCGCAAGGCTGGGCTTAAAACTAACAGTGTCGTTCGTTGCTGAGTGCTCATTCAAACAGCTTATTTCATCTCATTTCCTCAAACCGCTTGTGCTTTGCCGTGCGATGGATATAATGGCGCTCCCTTGTTAGAGGGGCCTTAGACAAGCGATGAGCGAGTCACTAAAAGGCCTTGTAAAACAAAGGGCTGACAAAGCTGTAATGGTTGAGTCAGGGATC
>CAWUTT010000079.1:0-4091 GCA_963925635.1 uncultured Pseudomonadales bacterium
TTCGTCACGGGTCATCGGGCCTGTGGTGTCCTGCGAACCGACAGTCGTCATTTTTGGTTCACAATAAGTGCCTGGCCTAATACCTGCAGTGCCACAGGCTTTACCCACCATTTTTTGAGCTAAAGTGTAACCTTTATTAGATTCTACAGCTGGCTTTGGGGTTTGGAAAACATCAGTTGTTGCCATGCCTAGGGCATTACGTGCACGCTCTGTAAGGCCACGACCAATGATTAGTGGAATACGACCACCGGCCCGAACCTCATCCAAAATAATGTTGGTCTTTAGTTCAAAACGGCTTATCTCTTCCCCCGTTTCATGATTACGCACCACGCCTTGGTATGGGTAAACATCAATAACATCGCCCATATTCATGCCTGACACATCCATTTCTATAGGCAAGGCACCCGCATCTTCCATGGTGTTAAAAAAGATTGGAGCAATTTTGGAGCCAAAACAAAAACCACCTGCTCTTTTATTGGGTACTGATGGAATGTCATCCCCAAAGAACCACAGCACAGAGTTAGTCGCAGACTTACGGGAAGAGCCGGTACCTACCACATCGCCAACATAAGCCACTGGAAAACCCTTGGCTTTAATGGCTTCGATTTGTTTAAGGGGGCCAGTGGTGCCCTGATCATCAGGTTCAATGCCGTCTCGTTGCATTTTTAACATAGCGTTGGCATGCAGAGGAATGTCTGGGCGGGTAAAGGCGTCTGGTGCTGGAGATAGGTCGTCGGTATTGGTTTCCCCGGTGACTTTAAACACGGTTAGACTGATTTTTTCTTCTAGCTTATCGCGAGAGGTAAACCATTCACCAGCGGCCCATGATTGCATGACTTGCATGGCAAAGGGATTGCCAGCCTTAGCTTTTTCGTCGACGTCATGAAAGGCATCAAACATTAATAAGGTATGTGAAAGGGCGGTAACAGCCGTGGTTGCTAAGGTGTCATTGTCTAAGCAGGCAATTAAGGCCTCAATGTTGTAACCACCTAACATAGTACCCAAAATTTCTGTTGCCTCAACTGGGCTTACTAGGCTGGATGTAACCTCACCAGTGGTGATGGCGGTCAAAAAACTGGCCTTTACATACGCCGCTTGGTCAACGCCAGCGGGTACTCGGTTGCGCAACAAGTCAACTAAAAACACTTCTTCACCTGCAGGTGGGTTTTTTAGTAACTCAACAAGATCTGCAGTTTGTTCTGCATTAAGTGGCTCGGGTGGAATGCCCTGAGTAGCGCGTTCGGCAACATGGGTACGGTAAGCTTCTAACATTGTATGGCCTCTAAATGGCCCTGAACCTTATGAGTCGATGGTCCAGGTGGTCGTTGGGATATCAGTAATGTTGTTAATGTTACCATAATGGCCTAATTATCTCTAGTTGTAAGGCCATTGGGTGAGCTTAGTACTAATATATAACTTGTTGTTTTTATTGATAATAACTTCAATAGATACAGTGTATTTAAGGGGTTTGTCGCTACTGGGTTGGCGAACCGATGGCTAGTCCTAGACGCTGTTAGTCTGGGTGCGTACAATAACCGTCTTTTTTTCAATTAGCCTTAGGTTGAGCTTGTGCCATTATCGGAACTAAAGCAGTTTTTAGGATGTCGTACCCCCCAAGCTTGGGTGGACAAAGCGTTACAAGAGCAAGACTTGTTGCTCATTGATCATGCTCACTGTGAAAAGAAAGCCGCATCGACAGCGATGCAATTGATGTTTCGTCACCCCACACGAGCAGATTTGCTGACTAAGATGTCGCGCCTGGCGAAAGAGGAACTGATTCACTTTGAACAAGTCTGTCGTATCATGCGCGAGCTTGGCATTGTCTACGATCACCTTGATGCAGGTCGATATGTGGGTGGCTTAAGGCAACTGGTGCGCACCCATGAGCCAGCTAAGTTGATGGACACCCTGATTATTGGCGCCTTTGTTGAAGCTCGATCTTGTGAGCGGTTTGAGTTACTCATTCCTCACTTAGACGCACCCTTGGCTAAGTTTTATGCGTCATTGCTCAAATCTGAAGCAAGGCACTATCAAGACTATTTGGGCTTAGCTAAAGACGTGGCGATGGAGACAGGAGCTAAAGGCTTAAAGGATTATGACCAGCGCATTATTTTGGTCCGAGACTTAGAGGTAGAACTTATTTGTGCTGAAGACCCATTATTCCGTTTTCATAGTGGTGTGCCGAGTAAAACTGCCCCGTTAGAACCCCATAAGGACCTTATACATGAACAATAAAGCCATACAGGCAAATCTACTAATGCTACTTGCAGCAGCAATATGGGGCTTTGCCTTTGTTGCTCAGCGGGTCGGTATGGAAACCATGGGCCCTCATTGGTTCAATAGCTTACGTTTTTTTATAGGTGCAGTGGCTTTAACGCCTGTGGTCATATGGATGGGGAGCAATAAAGCGGCCACCTCAGAAGAAGCGCCTATAGCCTCTGCCAAAACCTTACTGTTGGGCGGTATTGCAGCGGGAGTATTATTATTTATAGGGGCGACATTCCAACAAGTCGGATTACAATACACCACAGCCGGTAAGGCTGGTTTTATTACC
Source organism: uncultured Pseudomonadales bacterium (assembly GCA_963925635.1). Lineage (GTDB taxonomy): Bacteria > Pseudomonadota > Gammaproteobacteria > Pseudomonadales > Balneatricaceae > Njordibacter. Next base: position 2,555 of record CAWUTT010000079.1, read on the forward strand.
GGTATGTACATTTTCTTTGTGCCATTAATAGGGCTTTTTTTCCGTATGAAAACGGGCTTAGGCACTTGGTTTGGAGCTATTATTGCCCTTTGGGGCTTATACCTTTTGAGCATTAATGAAGATTTCACCCTCAGTAAGGGCGATACCTTGCAACTTATATGTGCTGTAGCCTTTGCGTGCCATGTATTAATGATCGGTTATCTAGCCTCACGTATGGACACAGTAAAACTGTCTCTAATTCAATTTTTTGTGGCCGGTTTGTTGGCCATGGCCTTGGCTTTGTACTATGAACAACTAAGCTGGGCCATGATTGTTTCAACGGCGATACCCTTATTGTTTGCCGGTGTCATGTCTACCGGTATTGCTTACACGTTACAAGCCGTAGCGCAGCAACATGCTCACCCGTCCCACGCTGCCATCATTTTAAGCTCTGAAGGCGTATTTGCGGTGATTGGCGGTTATTTATTACTTAATGAAGTGCTTCCAGCCCAAGGTTTGTTAGGTTGTGGTTTAATTCTTGTGGGTATGCTGATGTCTCAGCTGATGCCACGCTTGCGTTGGCCTCGCCGCACTAAATCAGTTTAACTCAAGGTTTTATCATATGCTTAGTAAGTTAACCCCAGTGTGTCCGCCGCAGTTGCTTCATCAGGCGCAGGCATTGCCGGTCATGACCACAGCTGTTGTCAATGCAGGCTCCGAACTGGCTTTAGAAAGCGCTAGGTTGGCGTTTGAAGCGGGCATTATCGTGCCTATACTCGTCGGTGATATTGCAGCGATTCATAAAGCAGCGCAAGCCATTGACTGGCCTATTGAACAGTTTGAGTTGATCGCCAGTGATGGCGAAGAAGACGCCGCTGCAAAAGCCGTACAATGCGTTCACCAAGGCTCAGCACAGTTGCTAATGAAGGGTAACTTGCACACCGATGTACTAATTAGAGCTTTGTTAAACAAACAGCATGGATTAAGAACGGGGGAGCGTTTAAGTCACCTATTCCATATGTCTGTGCCTAACAGTGATCGCGTTCTGTGTATTACTGACGCCGTAGTCAATGTATTACCTGATACTAAAACCCAGCTTAGTATCCTTCGTGGTGCAACCGACGTAATGCACGCTTTAGGTCATTTGAAGCCCAAGATCGCCTTGCTTTCCGCAACGGAATTAGTGACTGAGGCCATGCCTTCAAGCCTGTCTGCTAAGGAACTCTTAGGTGCCATGTCAGCACAAGATCACCAGGCCGCCGAAGTGTTTGGGCCTTTAGCTTTTGATGGAGCAATATCCCCAGAAGCTGCTAAATTAAAGGGTATTAAACACCCAGTGGCAGGCCATGCAGACGTATTGTTAGTGCCTAATATTGAAACTGGAAACGCCATTTTTAAACAGATGGTATACTTTAATGGTGCCACTGCAGCAGGCGTATTAATGGGTGCAAAGGTGCCTGTGATGCTCACTTCAAGAGCAGATCCTCCAGCCGCTAGACTGGCTTCAGCGGCGTTAGCGGTAGTCTATGCGCATTATTTGAGCCAGAAACCATAAAGG
>CAWUTT010000080.1:0-14031 GCA_963925635.1 uncultured Pseudomonadales bacterium
ATCACCGTTTCCACACCAGCTTGCCTAAGACGCTCACCATGGGTCACCTGCAGTTCAAATTTCTCACCTTGGCTTTCAATTACCAGTTTGTCATCCAGCACAACACATTCAATAAAGTTCATGGGTGGTGAACCCATAAAGTCAGCCACAAAACGATTAGCTGGATTATTGTAAATTTCATAAGGCGTGCCAAACTGTTGCACTTGGCCGTCTTTCATCACTGCAATGCGGTCGGCTAGGGTCATGGCTTCCACTTGATCGTGGGTCACATAAACAATAGTAGTGCCCAAACGCTTATGCAATTTCTTTATTTCTGTGCGCATTTCTACCCGTAACTTAGCATCTAAGTTAGACAGAGGTTCATCAAAGAGGAACACTCGTGGGCTGCGGGCTAAAGCGCGGCCCATGGCCACACGTTGGCGCTGACCACCAGATAGCTGACTGGGTTTGCGGTCTAACAAATGCTCAATTTGTAACAGTTGAGACACGTCGGCGACGGTTTTCTCTATTTCAGCCTTGGGCACCTTACGCATTTCTAGGCCAAAACTAATATTACGCGACACACTCATGGTGGGGTAAAGGGCGTAAGACTGAAACACCATAGCAATGTCACGTTCTTTAGGGCTTAAGTCTGTGACATTAGCACCATCAATCAGAATATCACCACTGGTGACGTCTTCTAACCCAGCAATGCTGTTCATTAGGGTGGATTTACCACAGCCAGATGGACCTACTAAAATTAAGAATTCACCATCTTTAATGTCTAGGTCGATGCCTTTTAGGACTTGTGTTTCACCAAATGATTTAGTGAGTTGTTGTATCTGTATAGAACCCATAGCGGTTTCTTTTCCTTTGTCTTGATCTTTTTATTAGCCTTTAACGGCACCCGCGGTTAAACCGCGTACAAAATATTTACCCGCCACTAGATAGACCACTAGGGTAGGCAAGGCGGCGATAACCGCAGCAGCCATGTCGACGTTGTATTCTTTGCCACCCATGGTGGTATTGACCAGGTTGTTCAGCGCCACAGTAATGGGCTGTGTGCCCGGCCCCGAATACACCACCCCAAACAGGAAATCATTCCAAATTTGAGTGAATTGCCAAATCACACTAACCACAATAATGGGCGTAGAAAGAGGTAAGAAAACATGCCTGAAAATGGCAAAAAACCCTGCGCCGTCTAACCGCGCTGCACGCACTAACTCTGTGGGTATGCCCACGTAGTAGTTACGGAAGAACAAGGTCGTAAAGGCCACGCCATAAATAACATGTACCAGCACTAAGCCTGGCACGGTATTGGCCAAACCTAGCCAAGCCAGTAACTTAGCCATAGGTAATAAAATTACCTGAAAGGGAATAAAACAACCAAACAGTAACGCCCCAAAGAGGAAGTTACTGCCCTTAAAACGCCATTGTGATAACACATAGCCGTTAAGGGCGCCCACCGCAGTAGAGATGATCAGCGCAGGCAATACAATACGCATGCTGTTCCAAAAATAGGGCGCTAAGCCAAAGCAGTCACCGCCGGTACACGCACTGCTCCATGCTTTGGTCCAAGCGCTGCCGTTAAGGGTTTGCGGCAAGGCCAATATATTGCCACTGCGAATTTCTTCGATGCCTTTAAATGAGGTGGTGAGCATGACGTACAAGGGGGCTAAATACACTAGGGCAAAGAGCACCAAAATGGTGATAAACAGAGCCTTGTAGATGCCTTTTGAAGCCGTTGATGAACTCATTGTTTTTTACCTCTCAATTCTGAGTAGAGATAAGGCACAATAATAGCCATCACGCCGGCGAGCATCACCATGGCACTGGCCGCACCAAGACCCATTTGGGCGCGGCTAAAGGCATGGGTATACATAAAGGTGGCAGGCAAGTCTGAGGAATAACCTGGGCCACCGCCAGTAAGCGACTGCACTAAGTCAAAGCTCTTAATAGCAATGTGGCTTAGGATTACCACAGCGCCAAAGAAAACGGGCCGCATCACTGGCAAGATAATATGCCAATAGGTTCTGAAGGTAGATGCCCCGTCCATTTGGGCGGCTTTGATTAAGCTGTCATCAACGCCTCGCAGGCCTGCCAAGAACATGGCCATTACAAAACCACTGGACTGCCACACAGCTGCAATGACAATGGTATAGATAGCCATATCTGGGTCTACTAACCAGCGAAATTCAAAATCGGTAAAGCCTAGGTCACGCACCATTTTTTCGATGCCTAAACCCGGATTTAAAATCCATTTCCAGGCTGTGCCGGTAACAATAAAAGACACGGCCATTGGATAAAGATAGATGGTGCGTAAGGCACCATCGTTACGAATATTGCGATCTAATAGAATCGCCAACATGAGGCCTAACAGTAAGGCAATAATAATAAACAGTAGGGTGAACACGAGCAGGTTATCTAATGCAACGTGCCAGCGTGGGTTAGCAAATAAACGCTCGTACTGCTGCCAACCAACAAACTCCCACTGGGGTAGCATACGGCTTTTGGTAAACGATAAGACCGCAGTCCAACCGATAAAACCATACATACAAACCAACATAACAATGGCCGTAGGGGCCATAATCAATTTAGGTAATTGTTTTTCGAGATAATCGAACATGAGTTAGCTCAATAGATTTTTAGAATTGTGCCATTGCTAAGCTTAGGCCTAAACCATCATTGCGAGGGTCTAGGGTTTGCAGCAATACTAGACCTAGGCCTAGAATTGCTGCACTAACCTTGCAATGACAAGGTCATACATTACGGCATTAAGCGCGTAATGACTATAAACAGGCGTTTACTTAGCTGCAGCAACCGCTGCTACTAGCTGGGCTACACCTTGGTCGGCACTGTCATCGGAGTTAAAGAACTGCGTGGCAGAGTCGTAGATGGCACCAGAAATGGCTTCTGAAACGGCCATACCATGAGCGAAACTCGGTACTAGGCTGCCTGAAGCAGAGCTAGCAACGAAAGCGTCCATAGAGTCATGAGCGCATGAGTCAAACTCGGTACGCGCCATGCCTAAACGTGCTGGAATAGAACCTTTGTTAAGGTTAAATACACGTTGGAAATCAGTACTTAAGATTTCTTTCGCCATCACTTTTTGCGCTTGGGTGCTTGCTGCATCGCTTTGATTAAAGAAAGCAAATGAGTCAACGTTAAAGGTGTAAGCGCCAGAAGTGCCTGGAGCAGCAACACAAACGTAGTCTGTGCCTGGGTTCATACCAGCAACTTTAAATTCGCCCTTAGCCCAGTCGCCCATAATCTGCATACCCGCTTCGCCATTAATGACCATAGAGGTAGCTAAGTTCCAGTCACGTCCTGGAGAGTTGATATCCACAAACTGGCGCAGTTGGCCAAAGGTTTCAAATACTTTTTTGGTGGTTGCACTGTTAAGCGCATCCATGTCTGCTTGTACAAAAGCCTTGTTGTAGTAGTCAGCACCGCCAACTCCTAATACCACAGCTTCAAAAACAGTAGCGTCCTGCCATGCTTGGCCACCGTGGGCTAAAGCAATGTAACCGGCATCTTTTAGTTTTTGTGCTTGAACCATGAAGTCATCCCAAGTAGTAGGGACAGTAGCACCCGCTTTACGGAATACTTCTGGGTTAGCCCACAACCAGTTAACACGATGCACGTTAACTGGAGCAGCAACGTACTCGCCTTCGTACTTCATTACGTCAGATACAACTTCTGGTAAGATTTGATCCCAGTTGTTGGCTTTTGCAACGTCGTCAATGCTAGTTAGAAAACCTAACTCGCCCCAGTCTTGAATAGATGGGCCTTTGATTTGCGCTGCTGTAGGTGGGTTGCCAGAGATGGCACGAGATTTTAATACTGTCATGGCACTTTCACCTGCGCCACCAGCTACGGCAAAATCAACCCAATCAACACCAGATGCAGCCAACTGTTCCTTTAAAAAGGCAACACTGGCAGCTTCGCCACCACTGGTCCAATAATGTAATACTTCTACTTCGCCTGCTTGCGCGCTAGGTGCTACAGCCATCATAGTAGCTAGGGCTAGGCCTGTAAGTTTAGTTTTCATGTGAATTCCTATTTAGTCTTATTATCCGGCAGTCACACTCCGGTGGATCGATTCTATAGACTAAACAGTGTCATAACGTGAACAAATGTGACAAAAGGTTACGAAGGGAAATAAACCTCAACCATAAGGCCACCACCCCGGCGATCCTTTAGCTCTAATTCGCCGCCATGTAAGTTAGCGATACTGCGGGCAATACCCAATCCAAGCCCTACGTGATCACCACTTGGCTTTTGGTCGATGCGATAATAAGGCTCAAACACCCGCGCCTTATCAGCATCACTTAAGCCTGGGCCTGGGTCCAAAATACGAATCACAGTGCCTTGGGCGTTGGCATTAGCCACAATACTGACCGCTTGCCCATAGGCTAAGGCATTATCAATAAGATTACTAAACAGTCGTTGCAGCGCCATACTGCGGCCGTCTATCACTAAACCCGGTTGCACATCTAGGTCGATGGGCAAGCCATATATTTGGTTTTGTGCCGCCAAACTTAACAACAACTGGCTTAGATCAATGCGCTGGGCATTTTCATGGATGGCATCGTCCTTCATCATTTGCAAACTGCCTTTGACCATGGTCTCCAGATTTTCTAAATCACCAATTAAGGCCTGTTTTTGGTCTGTGTCCGAAATCATTTCAGCTCGCAAGCGGGCCCGAGTTAACGGCGTTTTAAGGTCGTGGGAAATAGCTGCAAATAACCGTTCTCGGTCACCAGTGAACTTTTGAATACGCCCTACCATGGTGTTAAAGGCACGAATGGTGGCCACCATCTCGCTGGAACCTTGCTCGCGCATATGGCGGGGGTTACGCCCTTTACCAATGGCTTCGGCTTGCCTTGCCAACAGCCGCAAAGGCCTCACTACCCAGCGCACCAGCAGTAAGGTCAGTAATAACACCGTCAATGACACCGAACTAATACTCAGCATGCGCTCATTAGTGAGCCAAGTGACCCCCGTGAGCATGTGACCCTCGGGGATCACCGCAGCTAAGTAGATCCACTCGTTAGCCACGGGTAACTGCACCACCGCCACTGGACTAGCGTCGCTGGGCTGTATTAGGGCAAAGCGCTTCCACTTGGGTGGTAAGTCCACCATTAGGTTAGATCCAGACAGTATCTTTAAATCGTCAAAATCTACAAATTGAATATCTAGGCCTTGCACCTGGCCCATTTGGGCCACAATACTGGTACTCAGTTGCTGGCGTACTAATTGAGAAAAATCTGTCTGAGGAATGGTACGTAAATCGATGTATTGCTTGTTGACCGAAACGAAGAAACGAGTGCCACCCATATCGCGCAGTTGATCAAGCACAATATGACGGTATTGATCAGGTAACTTTTTAAAGAACTGCACCGTTTGGCCAATGCGCGAGCCCATAGTCTGTGAAACATTGATTAATCGATTATGTTCAGTGGCCTTTAATTGCGAAACCCACAACCAAGTACCAAACACCTGAGCGATTAAAATGCCTAAAAAAAGTACGATGGTGACCCTTGCCATGACTGAGTTAGGTATTAACCTGAGCCATAGGCCCGTCACAAATTTCACACCAGCACCAACACGTAACCCTTGCCACGCACACTTTGAATACTGTCTTGTGCCACCTCATTAAGTTTGTTGCGCAAGCGACTGATGCTGGTGTCTATAGAGCGGTCGTAAGGCTGTGCATTGCGGCCATGGAGGACTTGGCAAATGGCGTCACGGCTAAGCACCTCGCCTCGATGTTGATATAGCAGATTAAGCAAATCGAATTCTGCGCCAGTTAATGGCAAGGGTTTGCCAGCAAAAGTGACGCTTCGCTTAAGGCTGTCTATGTGTAATTTGGGTGCCTCTGAAGCGAGGCCTGGGTCTGGCGCTTGAACCTGCACACGGCGCAATAAGGCTTTAATGCGTGCCAGTAGCTCACGCGGATTAAAGGGTTTACCCATGTAATCGTCAGCGCCTAACTCAAGGCCCAAAATACGATCTAGGTCATCACTTGCTGCAGTGAGCATAATCACCGGCAAACTAGAAGTTTGGCGCAAATTACGACAGACGTCTAATCCATCCATACCTGGCAGTCCAATATCCAACACGGCCAAGTCGAAGCGCGTCATATCGGCTTGTAAGAAACTTTCACCGTCGGCATAAGCTACTACCTCATAGCCTTGCTGACTCAGGTATTGGCTTATTAGTTGGCGTATGTCTAGATCATCATCAATTAACGCGAGGATTTGCATAGTTAGATATAGTCAAATTGCATCGTTAGATATAGTCAAAAGCGACTTCAGGTTAATCACATCACTGGTTCATTATCATGTTAATAGGCTAGATAGGCAAACTTTTGCTTATATGGTTTTTAAGGTCCAAAAACTAAGCTAAGGCTAAACACCAACGGCCGTCTATTTAGGGGTTATCTAGAGACGATGCTGAGGCGATTAGTGCGCGGTAAAAAACGCCTGTATCGACTCGATAATCTGCTGCAGGGCTAAATCATCAATATGCATGTGTAAAACAATACGAGTATTTTCTCCTATAGCGGTGATGGCAATGCCCCGTTCGGCTAAATAGTCTGCCAAAGCAGGCATCTGTGGAGACTGTAAAAATATCATATTGGTCTGCACTCGAGCCTTATCAAAGTACAAATCGTTTAAGCCATCAAGTGCGGTGGCGAGTTGCTGTGTGCGCTGATGATCCTCTGCTAAGCGCTCTACATGATGCTCTAAAGCATACCTGCCTGCGGCAGCAATAATACCCGCTTGCCGCATGCCCCCACCTAACATTTTGCGCAGCCTACGCGCCCTTTCCACAACCTCACTAGGGCCAACCAACACCGAACCCAGAGGCACACCTAAGCCTTTTGATAAACACAAGGACACTGTGTCGATAGACTTTACCAAACGCGCTGGAGGTAAATTTTGGGCTACCGCTGCATTAAGCAACCTGGCCCCATCCATGTGCGTAGCGAGGCCATGGTATTTGGCCCGATCAACCAAATCATCAATATGACTTTGTGCTTGAATGCAGCCTGACACGGTATTTTCCAGACACAATAATCGAGTTATGGGGCAGTGGTAGTCGTTGGGTTTGACTGCAGCACTTAATTGCTCAAGGTCAAAGCGCCCGTACACATCGGTTTGCAGTGCATGCATCGCTACACTGCCCAACACCGCAACACCAGCTGCCTCATCACAATGAATATGGTATTGGTCACCCACCACAACCTCCTCACCCCGCTGGCAATGAGCCAATACTGCGGCTAAATTACTCATGGTGCCACTGGGTAAAAACAGCCCCGCTTGCTTGCCTAATAATTCAGCCACTTCGTGTTCAAGGGCGTTTACATTGGGGTCATCACCATACACATCATCACCCACCTGCGCCTGTGCCATAACCTGGCGCATGGCTTCACTTGGCTGAGTCACGGTATCACTTCGAAGATCAATATTGATCGGAGTTTTGAAGCGTGTTGATGTTGCTATTGATGGATAATGTGATGCCATTATTGAAACCTTTATGGTGAGTGTTGATAAGTTATTGAGCCCCTGCCCAGCTTAACCTCGTGCTCGCGTGGACCGCATAAGATGCGGGCTAGAGTGGTGTCACTGCCACTGACAAAGAAGTGCTATTAATGACTTCATAACAAGCGCCCATGGTGTGATAATCAGTTTTTCCAGCAGGGCTTTTAAGCTTGTCGTAAGGGCTGTTTTCAGGCTTTAATATGCGGTACCAAGCCCCATACTCATGGTCCACAAAGTGGGTCCAAACGTAGGCCCATAATGTGTCATACCAGTCCCAGTAACGCTGTTCCCCCGTGGCTTGAGCGAGTAATGCCGCCGCGGCTATAGACTCAGCCTGCACCCAAAAATACTTATCAGCGTCGCAAACATCGCCGCTGGGAGAAAAACCATAACAAACACCACCATACTCATGATCCCAAGCTTTTTCTAGGGCTTGGTCAAACAATTGTTTGGCTGTTACTAGCAACCAAGGCTTAGGTTGATAACGATCGAGTATCAGCAATAATTTAGCCCACTCAGTAAAGTGACCCGGTTGGTAGCCCCATGGACGAAATAGGTTTTGTGGGTCGTGTTGGTTGTAATTCCAGTCTGGCCGCCAAGTAGGGTCATAATGTTCCCAAATTTGTCCTTGTGTGGTTTGGGTTTGGCGTACACAAATATTATGCGCTAGCAGCATTGCTCGGTCTAGATAAGGCTTATGACCCGTGGCTTCAAAAGCTGCAATCAGGGCTTCACAAGAGTGCATATTGGCGTTTTGGCCACGGTAAGGGGACACTATTTTCCAGTCTACACTGGCTTCGTCGGCATAGAGACCATGTTCAGGCAACCAAAAGTGCTGTTCCATAAGAGCAAAGGTTTCATGCACATAGGCTTGTGCTTCTGTGATGCCGGCTTTAACAGCTGAGGCATAAGCCAGCAGGACAAATGCCAGGCCATAACAATGGTTGGTTTGATCTACCGCTTGGCCATCTTTAATAAGCCAAGTGTAACCTCCATTTTGGGGGTTTAAATGAGCACTCCGAAGATAATCTAGACCGTGGTGGGCTGCTGCAAGGTATTCTGCATTGCCAAAGTAACGCGCGGCTTCAGAGTAATTAAAGATAAACCGCGTACTACTCACTAAGTGTCTGGTATGGGCATCATAAACACTACCATTATCACGAAAGTAATGGAAAAACCCACCTTTGGGGTCAATCGCCCTAGGATGGTAAAAGTTCATAGTGGTTTGAATATGCTGGGCCAAAAAATCAGTTGTACGGAAGTTTGGCCGTTGAACTGTATGCATGTGAATAATTCCTTGTGGCCGAAGTTAATGCCACTTGTATGCGGTTAAGTGTTATTTTTTGGCACTGCGATTAGCTTGGTATTAGCCCTATATAAGGCTAATCAAGGTCCCATTATGGGCACTAATTTTAGCTTTAATTTTAACTCTAATTTTTATCCAAATTTCTGCCCCTAGGTGCCACCCAAAAAGTTGCCAAGGGGGTGATCACGACTAGCCACTATCATGGCTCCCAAAGGTACCTTAGTGGGCGCACAGAGTTCAAGTATTAAAAGACTGACCCGCAAACAAAAGTGGTATAAAGAGCAGCGCTTCATGCTAAAGTTTGAAATAATAAGTTAATCTTCTGTCCCACCCCAATATGTCGGTCTAGCCATGCTAAAACTAATCACCAACGCTAATCTATTTGCCCCCCAGCCGATGGGCATGTGCCATGTCCTAGTCGCTGCAGAGAAAATCATTTACATCGGTTCACAACTACCCGTGCTTGATAGTTGCTTAGAGGTAGAGGTTGCCGACTTAGCTGGTGCCACTTTAATCCCAGGTTTTATCGACGGACATGCGCATATTACTGGCGGTGGCGGTGAGACTGGGCCTGCTAGCAGAGTGCCACCGGTATTTCTATCTCAGTTCACTCAATTTGGTGTCACTAGTGTGGTTGGGGTATTAGGTACAGATGACCTCACCCGCAATACGCAAAGCATCGTGACCCAAGCTTATGGCTTGCGCGAGGAAGGCATGTCTGCGTGGTGCCACACTGGGGGCTACCACTTACCGCTCACCACTCTCACAGGCAGTGCGCGCAGTGACATCGTGTTTATCGATCCTATTATAGGCGTAGGTGAATTAGCCATCAGTGACCACCGCTCTAGCCAACCCACATTGGATGAGTTTCTGCGGGTCGCAAGCGAAGCTCATGTGGCTGGATTAATGACCGGGAAAGCAGGTATTTTGCACATCCACATGGGCGATGGTCAGCGGGGTTTAGCTCTTGTTCGAGAAGCCTTAGACACCTCAGAAATTCCAGCACGGGTGTTTAACCCAACCCATATTAATCGTAACAAAAGCCTTTTTGACGAAGCACTGCCTCTATCTCTTCGAGGCGTGAGACTTGATATTACCGCCTTCCCAGCAGGCCATAGTGAACCGGGCTGGTCTGCTGCAGAAGCTTTTTTACGCTATCGTGAAGGTAGCTACCCAGCTGATAAGATTACCATCAGCTCCGATGGCGGTGGTTGCTTACCCCATTTTAATGAAGAAGGAGAACCCGTGCGCATGGGGATAGGCTGTTCATCAACCCTCATTGAAACCTTATGCGAAGTATTAAACCACCATGTGCCTATGGCCGATGCACTCGCTCCTTTTACCTCTAACGTGGCTGATTTATTAAAATTTTCCCACAAAGGCCGGTTGCAACAAGGCAAGGACGCAGATATGGTGGTTTTAGATCAACATCATAATATTTCTGACGTTATGGCCCGTGGCCGCTGGCATAAGCGTCATGGCCAAAGCCAAATTTTTGGTACTTATGAAACCTCATAAGACTGTTATTTTTTAACCCTTAATTAATAGAGAAGTTACTTAAACTCATGTGCCCAGCACCCGTTTCAGATGATGCCCAGCGCGGTTTCATTATTCCCATTGGTGGCGGTGAAGACCGTCAAAAAGACATGCATATCCACACCAAATTTGTGGAATTATCGGGTGGAAAAAACGCCGATATAGTGATTGTGCCCACCGCTTCGCAGCTCGACTCTACAGGCCCCGACTACAATGATATTTTTCGTAGCTTAGGAGCGGCTAAGGTTGAATTTTTACCCATTACCAGCCGCGAAGATTGTGACAATCCTGAATTTTGTGAAATGCTAGACCGTGCTACAGGCATCTTCATGACGGGCGGTAACCAACTGCGCTTATCAACTATTTTAGGCGGCACCCTAGTGGCTCAAAAAATTCGCCGTCGCAATGCTGCCGGGGTTCCTGTGGCGGGTACCTCTGCTGGCGCCTCCATTATGTCTGAGCATATGGTCGCTGGCGGTGATGGCAATTCTGCACCCTCTGGCGACGGCGTAAGCCTTGCTCCAGGTCTGGGCTTAACCAACGCAGTTATTATTGACCAACATTTTACTCAGCGAAACCGTTTAGGGCGGTTGTTAAGTGCGTCGTCTTATAATCCATTTTTAATTGGCTTGGGTATCGACGAAGATACGGCCGCATTTATTGGCCCTGATGATGTTATAGAAGTGGTGGGTAGTGGCACAGTCACAGTGGTGGACGCCGGTGCAATGACCTACTCATCCATGTGGCTAGCCGGCCGTAATGATGCGTTAAGCCTACTAGGCCTTAAACTTGATGTACTGGGCGCTGGTTGTCGTTATGACCTTAACAATCGTCATGCCTACCCGCCAAGTGATGATAAAAATGGCTTTTGTAGCCTCGCAGACATCACCCAACAATAGCCCATAACACTTACAAACAGCCCTTATAAATTACTTAAAGACAGATCGGCTGGTGGTTGGTAAACGAAATTAGTTATTTTTTATTATTTTTTTCATTTTTTTTAAGCATAACTGGATATTTAGACTACACTTACTTGCTTGTAAGTTAGATACTCAATTATGATGAATTGAAGCAACCTCAAACAACACTGCTTATTTAATGGGCAAGTCATTGGTCATGAGGCCTCAAAAAAACTGCATTCAGTCTGTGAAATGATTGACCAAAGTGCTTTAGGCCCCATAGTTTAATGCGCTGTAAGCCAGCTAAAGTTAAAGGTTGAGGCCATCATGATTTATTTTGCAGGACTCATGACTACCCCATAGGGGATGGTGACATGAGTTTAGCTTATAAATTAGCTCCTCAACTTCAATGGCACCGTATAAGCAGGGTCTGATGGTCAGCACCGCAACCGAAAAAATGAATAAAAAAGCCTAAAAACTGCTACGGGCCCTTCGCTGGGTCTGTGCGGACATCAATAAGGCTAAACATAATGTATTTTTTGGCATTGTTGTGCGAAACACTGCCCATAACCACCATAAGGGCCACAGTACTCTAATGTACACAGGCCTGCAGAGAATGTATGTCCATGAAAATCATTTCAACTAATGTATATGTTGGCCCCAACACTTGGGCTGGATTTCCCGTTATTCGACACGTGATAGACCTTGGCATTTTAGAGCAGTGGCCGTCGGCAAAAATAGGCGAAGCCTTTATAGAGGCATTAGTTGAATCGCTCCCAGGTCTGGACGAGCATGGTTGCTCGTATCGCGAAAAGGGAGGGTTTTTACGTCGATTGCAAGAAGACGAAGGCACATGGTTGGGCCATGTTTGGGAGCACTGCGCCCTAGAAGTACAATGCATGGCTGGGGCGGAAGTCAGCTTTGGGCGCACCCGATCTACCGGCACATCAGGCCAGTACAATATGGTTTATGCCTACAAACAGCGCAACGTAGGTCTGGATGCTGGAGACCTCGCATTACGTTTATTAATGCACCTTTTGCCCAAGCAACTGCAAGCCCAGGTTGAATACCCTTTTGACCCTGATTTTGCATGGCATGACGAGCTTAATGAATTTATATTGAGTGCCCAAAAACGTGAATTTGGCCCTAGTACGGGCTCTTTAGTAAAAGCTGCAGAAGCGCGCAATATCCCATGGATGCGCCTCAATGATTATAGTCTTGTGCAATTTGGTCATGGTAAATATCAGCAACGAATTCAGGCCACCATTACTAGCCAAACTAAACATATTGCGGTGGAAATTTCATGCGACAAAGAAGATACCCATAACCTATTACACAAGCTCGGTTTGCCTGTGCCTCAACAACGCTTGACCTATAGTGACAGTTCGGCCATACGTGCGGCTCGCTCTATTGGCTACCCCGTGGTCCTCAAGCCACTTAATGCCAACCACGGCCGAGGTGTGTCAATTAACTTAACCACCGATGAACAAGTGATCACAGCCTTTGAATTTGCTAAGGAACAAGGCACCAGCCGTGCAGTATTGGTGGAAAGTTTTATCACCGGCTTTGATCACCGCATGTTAGTTGTCAACAATGAGTTAGTCGCCGTGGCCAAGCGGGTACCTGGTCATGTAGTGGGCGATGGCCAAAGTTCTATTGTGCAACTGGTTGAAAAGGTCAATAGTGATCCACGCCGAGGAGTTGGCCATGAAAAAGTGCTGACAAAACTCACTATAGATACTCAAGCCAAGCGTCTTATGCAAGAAGGTAACGTCAGCGAAGCAACGATTTTACCCAAGCATGAAATATTTTATTTACGCGACACTGCTAATCTATCGACCGGCGGCACTGCTATCGATTTAACTGACGTAGTGCACCCAGACAACCGTGATATGGCCATGAGGGCCATTATGGCTATCGGCCTAGATGTAGGTGGCGTAGATTTCCTAACCGATGACATCAGTCGGTCCTACAAAGAAATTGGTGGCGCTATTGTAGAAGTGAATGCTGCACCTGGTTTTCGCATGCATGTGGCCCCTAGTGAAGGCACACCGCGGGACGTCTCGGGTAAAGTGATCGATATGTTGTTTCCACCCAACGTATCAACCCAAATTCCCATTGCTGCAATTACTGGCACCAACGGCAAAACCACCACCTCCCGCATGCTGGGTCATATTATGAAGGCCAGTGGTTATACGGTAGGCATGACATCAACTGATGGCGTGTATATTAATGGCAAGTTAAGTGTAAAAGGTGATATGACGGGGCCTGCCTCTGCACAAATTGTATTGCGAGACCCTACGGTAGATTTCGCGGTCATGGAAACCGCTCGCGGCGGTCTACTGCGCAGTGGTTTAGGTTACCAAAGTTCCGATGTTGCAGCCTGCCTTAACGTCACCGCCGACCACCTAGGCATAGGTGGTATCGACACTGAGGAACAGCTCGCTGTGGTCAAACGGGTGGTGGTGGAGTCTGCTACGGGCACAGCCGTACTCAATGCCGATGACATTCATTGCTTGAGGATGGCTGACTTTGCCCGTGCCAAACGCATTTGTTATGTCACTATGAATTCTGACCACGGTTTAGTAAAACAACATATTCGAGCAGGCGGCCGCGCTTTAGTGCTTGAAAAGGGCATGAACGGTGACATGATTGCTATTTATGATAATGGCACTCACATTCCTGTACTTTGGTCACATTTAATTCCCGCCACTATGGAAGGCAAGGCCATGCATAATGTGCAAAATGCCATGTTTGCAGC
>CAWUTT010000081.1:0-21466 GCA_963925635.1 uncultured Pseudomonadales bacterium
CACCATAGCATCACTGGCAGCCCATACGGACTGGTCAAAATTAACCACTGACCCAGTCATTAAGCCAGACTCATCACTGGCTAAGAAGGCCAGGGCACGGGCCACTTCTTGGGGGTCAACTAAACGCCCAAAAGGCATGCCAGCCCCCACTTTTTCTTGCCAACCATCCTCGGCGCCATGGTATTTGCGCTGAATTATGTCCTCTTCATCGCTTGCCATCCAGCCAATATTTAAGCAGTTAACGCGGATTCGATCACGCATCAACGCATGGGCGGCATTGCGGGTAAGGGTGTTGAGACCACCTTTGGAAGTACAATAAGCGGTGAGCATAGGCATGCCGGCATAAGCGGCAATGGAGCCGATGCTCACAATGGCCCCGTCGGTACCATGACTGCGCATTAATTTGGCCGCTGCTTGAATGAGGAAGAAAGGCGCGCGCACATTAATGTTCATAATGCGGTCGTAGAGTTCAGGAGAGGTGTCTAAAATGGTGCCACGCGCTGATAAACCCGCCACGTTGATGAGAATGTCTAATTGGCCAAAATGTTCTTGTGCAGCCCCTATGATGCGATCGGGTGCCTCGATTTCGGCTAAATCTGCGGTCACAAAGTGAACTTTACAGGCTGGATATTGCTGTTGAATCTCCTCAGCGACGGCCAGTCCCTTGTGCGTTTGCCGGCCACACAGGATTAGGCCTTTGGCACCTCGTGCAGCAAATAGACGCGCAGTTGCAGCCCCTAGGCCTTGACTGCCGCCGGTGATGACGGCCACTTTGTTATTGAGTCCCGTTAATTGCACCATAAACTTATCTCGCAGGCGGTTAATTCGAGGCGTTGACTAGCCCAGTTTTTGGCCCAGTTATTGGCCCAGCAAACGAATCATTTTATCAGCTTCCTCACGGACTTGAGGAATGATGCTTTTCATGATGGTCAGTCGATCAAATAAATGGGGGTCCGCGGCTAGGGTTTGGCGCAAGGCCTGACCAAAGCGCAGTCTTAGGCAGGTGCCTATGTTGAACTTACACACATTGCCGGCCGCTAGTTTTTGTATATCAGGGCTCTTTACCCCACTCGTGCCATGGATCACCAAAGGCACATCTAGGGCAGTTTGTAGCTCTTCAAAGCGGCTGAAATCAATGTCTACAAAGGTATTTTCTAAGCGATGTATATTACCAACAGAGACAGCGATTACATCGGGCTGGGCCTGTTCTAGCATCATCATCGCTTCGTTAATGTCGGTTAACTCAGACTTAATATGATCACGACCACTCGCATAGGGAACCGAACCCACCTCGGCTTCCACTGAGGCACCTAAAGGTTTGGCGTATTCAACCACCTGTTTTACCCCAGCAATATTTTCGGCAATGGGTAATTGTGAACCGTCATACATTACTGAGGTGAAGCCTGCGTCTATGGCTTTAAGTACCGTAGGGATATCGTAGTTATGATCTAGGTGCAGGCATACGGGTACTTTAGCACTCATTGCAAGCGGCTTAAGCATGCCCACAATATGCTCCAAAGGCATGAACTGAGTCATGTCTAAGTTGACTGCCAAAATGACACTGGCATTGCGAGCTTCTGCTGCGGTGACTACGGCCAACGCATCTTCATAGCCAAACACATTAAAGCAAGGCACCGCATAACCCTGTTTTAAGGCGGGCTGCATGAGGTCTGTTAAATTAACTAGCATGGTGGCCTACTTAAACTTATTGATCATGTCTTTCATACCGGGAATGGTTTCCAGTTGGTAGACATGTTCAGGATGAAAGTTTTGATGTAATGGGCGTTGTGACAAGCCCCCTAAAATAGTGAAGTAGTACATTTCGTAGCCAGGGCCGGCCACACATGGGTGATAACCTTTTTCTATTTGGATAGTGGAGCCATTACGGATATGGTAAACATCGCCCATATCTTCACCTTCTTGGGTAATAAACTGGGCACCAAAGCCATGTTCTGGATTAAAGCGAAAGTTATACACTTCATCATGACGGCTTTCTGCTGGTAAGGTATCGGTATCGTGTTTGTGAGGTGGAAAGCCAGACCAGCCCCCAGCACCGACGGTAAACAACTCGCTTACTAATAAGCGGCCCACTTGACCGGCCTGAGCTTTACCTAATATATGTTTGATCTTGCGGTGGGTTTTGGTGTCGTCAGAACCATATTGCACCGGATCAATGTCTGCTTCGCGTACTACAAATGGCGTATACACTTGGTCGTGTTTGGCGCCAGAAATAAAAATCTCGGCGGTCTCACTCACACAGGTAAAGGTCACTTCAGTACTGAGGGGTACGTAGACGCCTTCAGGCTCACCTTCCCATATATGCATGCGTTTGCCCACAGCTTCGTAGTGCTGGCCCGCAACACTCACGTCAATACTGCCGGTGGCAGGCACTAAGCAGGTTTCATAACCCTCAACCTTAGAGGTGAAAGATTGGTTTTTAGTCAGCTTAACAATGTTGAAATAACATAAAGGGGTCTTCTCGTCATCGCGGTCAACAATGGCTTGGTTTTGGTTATCGTGATGTGGGATATGCATATATAACTCCTGATAAACTCAGCACTAACACCAGTTGGCAGCGGGTGCCATGCGGGTAGATTGCTGCATTAGGTTAATTTCTTCGGCGCTAGGCATCGCACTGGCACAGCCACGCTGTGAAACCACAATAGCGGCGGCTGCACTGCCGCACGCAATGGCGCTTTGCCAGTCTTGGTGACTGTTGAAATGGTGCACCAAATTGCCCAAAAAGGCATCGCCAGCGCCGTAGGGTTTTAATGGCTTGACTGGGTAGACCCCAGTATTAAGCCGCTGGCCTTGACTGAAAAGGCTGGCCCCATTGCTGCCACGCTTGAGTAAAATGGTTTGCCCCTTAGCGGGCAAGTTGGCTTGTTTAATATAGTATTCCAAATCGTCCGTAAGCACGGCAAACTCTTCTTCATTGCCCACTACGACATGGGCATGTTCGGCGGCAAGGCTATAAATAGCGCGTGTGGTTTGTAGATCAGGCCAGTTCCAAGGGCGGTAATCTAAGTCTAGCCAAACCTGACAAGTATGACGCTTAGCATGCAGCATGAGTGCCAAGGCCGTGCTGCGTGAAGGTTCAGAAATCAGAGCCGTACCCGTCACCACTAAGTGGTTACTGTTAGTCACAGCAGACTTCATGTCGTCGGTGAGTTGCAGCTGTAAATCGGCGGCATCGTTACGGTAGATCACCACTTCGCAATCTTGGGGTCTAACTTCGGCAATCGCAAGGCTAGTGCGACTGCCTCCCTTACTGGTTTGTAAAAACTCATCACTCACATGGTATTGAGTGAGCCGCTGGCGGACAAAAGCGCCCACACTATCGTCAGACACAGCAGACAACAAAGCCACTTTGGCACCTGCGCGGCCCATGGCAGCGGCAATGTTACCACCAGAACCGCCCATATCGGCACTAAAACCCTCAGCTTCGTAGGTTTTACCGCCATTAGGTTGGGGGTATAGGTCCAGTCCCGCACGGCCGAGCACCAGAGCATGCCAGGGGTTGTTAAGGCTAGGGCGGGCTAGGACTGTCATGTTATTGCACGTCTGTCCATTGGCCATTCATGGCTGAACGGTCAATGGCATCCATCACCTTTTCTATAGTTAAACCATCGGCAAAGCAGGGCCATGTTTGCCCACCTTGATCAATGCTGGTCAGTAGTTGGTTGAGCTCGCACGCTTTGACATCGATATAGCCCAAGGTATGGCCTGCGTTAGGCAAAAAGGCGTCGTAGGGCTTGTGGTACGGGCCCGACAAAATAGTGCGGAAACCCTGCTGGCGAGGATCCTCAGAAGGGGTAAACAGTTGTAGTTCGTTAAGGCGTTCTTGATCAAAGCGACTCATCCCTTTAGAACCATGGACTTCCCAGCTCAAACCACACTTGCGACCCCAAGCCACCCGACTGACCCGCAGAGTGCCTTTAATACCACTGTTAAACCGGGCAATGGCCATACACACGTCATCGTTATCCACGGCCTTGCGGGTATTAGTTTGTGGGTCATGGCGGTCAGGGTAAACAATGTCATATTCACCCACGACACTACTAATGTCACTGCCGGTAATAAAGTGAGCCACACTCACTAGATGACACATCACATCGGCATTGGCGCCAGTACCCGATAACTGGCGGTTCATACGCCAGCTATAGGGCCGATCTGGATCAGCTTCGTTGTCGACATCGTAAACACCAAAAAAACCAGTGACTTCACCAATAACGCCTTCGTTAATCATGTCACGCGCGGCATGCACCAGTGGGTTTTGGGTATAGTTGTAACCGACAATGGTTTTTTGCTCACTCGCTGCAGCAGCATCCACCATGGCTTGGGAGTCTGCCAAATTGGTAGACATGGGCTTTTCACACCACACATGCTTACCCGCTGCTAGAGCGGCGATGGCAATTTCTTTGTGTAACGAATTGGGTACGCAAATAGAAATCAACTCAACCCTAGGGTCATTGATCACCGCCATATAGTCGCTGGTGCAGCGGGCAAAACCCATTTCTGCGCGTTTAGCTTCTGCAATTTGTGGGTCTATATCACACACCATTTCCAAGCGTGGGCGCAAGTTACCACCAAAAGCGGTGCCTGCCGATGCATATGCAATAGAGTGGGCCTTGCCCATAAAAGCGGTGCCAATAACACCTATGCCTATTTCTTTCATGTTTTCTCTGTCTCTGTCTCTTCAACCCTAGTGGGCTATGTAATAAAACGTTTTAGCGTTAACGGTTACCGTTGTTGTTATTGCGATACTGATCGGCAACCACTGCCGCTACGATAATGATACCTTTGACAATATTGGTGTAAAAGGAACCAATACCCAAAAAGGTAAAGCCAGAAGTAATGACACCAAGAATACAGACGCCAATAATGGTCCCCGTTATGCGGCCCTTACCACCCATGAGGGAGGTGCCACCAATAACCACTGCAGCGATAGCGTCGAGTTCGTAAAGCATGCCTGCGCCTGATTGAGCGGTGAGAGTCCGTGACGTTTCGACTACAGCTGCCAAACCATAGAGTCCACCTGCTAAGGTATAAACCAATAACTTATGGGCTCTAATATTGATGCCAGCCACACGCGCTGCTTGTTCGTTAGAACCAATGGCGTAGGTATAGCGGCCATAGCGGGTATAGCGCAGCAGCAAATGGAAGGCCATGGCGGTGGTTAAAAATATAATGACTGGAATAATGCCACTACCTAAAACAGCGTAGTCATCGATAAAAAAGCTCACCTGAGAGCCACTGGTGTACCAGCGTGCCAAACCTCGGGCAGCAACTAACATGCCCAGGGTGGCAATAAATGGTGGAATGCCTGAATAAGCGATCAAGCCCCCATTAACGCCTCCCAAAACAAAACCCATTAAAATGCCGGCAAATATAGGCACTAAAATGGGCATGTCGGTGAGCGCCGGGTAGACGGCACGAGTGTAGTCAGAGGTCTGTGCCAAACTAGCAGCCACCAAACCGGTAAATGCCAGCATCGAACCACTGGACAGATCGATGCCTGCCATAATGATGATTTGGGTCACACCGATGGCAATAATACCAATAATAGACATCTGTAAAATAATAATGGTAAGGCGCTGAGTGTTAAAAATAAAACTCTGACCAGCGATAAACCAACCAAGAATTTCAAAGATAAGGGCCGTGCCTAGCAGCACCATTAGAATGCTGATGTCCTTGGGGAGCCAGTCTTTCCAGCTCTTCTCAGTTTTGTAGCCGCCCGTAGATGAAGATGAAGCCATGGTAATGTCCTTGTTATGCGCGCGAGCGTTGTTTGGCTTGGCGACGTTGATCAAGCATAACGGCACCCACGATAATCATACCTTTAACAATTTCTTGATAGTAGAAATCAATACGCAAGAAGGTAAAGCCAGACGTTATAACACCCAGAATACACACCCCAATAACAGTGCCAGAAATACGGCCACGACCGCCAAATAATGAGGTGCCACCAATGACTACAGCAGAGATGGCATCTAATTCATACATGGTGCCCATACCTGACTGGCCAATAGTAGCCCGGGCACACATCACCACACCGGCTAAGCCAGACAAAGATCCAGCAATGGTATAAACCATAATTTTGTGACGTCGTACATTGATACCCGCAACTCGTGCTGCCTTTTCATTAGAACCTATGGCGTAGGTATGTTTGCCATAAACAGTATGTTTTAAGATCAGGTGGAATATCACTGCGACCACAAAAAACACCAGTACCGGCCACGCCCCTGAGCCAATCGCTGTAAACGAATCAGACAAGGAGTAAACTGGTTGACCTTCCGTATAAAGCACCGCTACAGCACGTGCGGTCACGAGCATGCCCAAGGTAGCAATAAAGGATGGAATGCCTGTATAGGCGGTAATCGAGCCATTAATTAGGCCACAAACTGCACCTACTGCTAAACCAACAGCAACAGGAATAATAATAGGTAAACCCAAAAATTGTGGAAAAATAGGAGCGAAGGCATCGACTGATTGGGCGAAACTTGCCGCCACCATAGCCGACAATGCCAAGACTGCGCCACCAGACAGGTCTATGCCCGAAGTAATGATGACTTGCGTTACCCCTACGGCGATGATGCCGAAGATAGAGACCTGCAAAATAATAATTTCTAGGCGTTGCATATTACCTAAAAAACTTTTACCTACAATAACCCAACCCAGGACTTCAAATAAAACTGCGATGCCAATAAAAACAGCAAAAATACTGGCTTCAGCAGGGAGGTTCTCTCGCTTAAACATGATGACCTCCTATATGTAGCTGGCTTTTTCGTGAACACCGCCCTGCATGCCGGTTATCATGGAAACAATTTCATTACCGTCAGTTTCAGAGGCAATGACTTCGCCGACGATACGTCCGCGACGAAACACCCAAATTTTGTCTACTAAATTAAACACTTGGCGTAGATTATGACTGATTAAAATGAGTGGCACGCCTTGCTCTTTTAAGCCACGGATAATGTTTTCTACCTGCGTGGTTTCTTGCACGCCAAGAGCGGCAGTGGGTTCGTCCATGATAATGAGTTTAGATGCGAAACTTGCAGAGCGACTTATGGCCACACACTGGCGCTGGCCGCCAGACATGTCACCCACATGGTTACTTAAATTAGGAATTTTGATGGCTGTTCGTTCCAATACTTCTTTAGCCTTTTGCATCATTTTCTTTTCATCGAGAATGCTAAAGGGTCCAAACTTGAAAAGTAATTCTTCACGGCCCAAAAATAGGTTTGAAGGTACGTCTAAATCGTTGCATAAGGCTAGGTCTTGGAATACTGATTCTATGCCTGCTTCGCGAGCTTCTAAAGGCGAGTTAAATTCTACTCGTTGGCCTTGGAAAAAAATGTCACCTGAAGTCGGCTGTTCTACGCCAGTAATTTGACGTACAAAGGTAGATTTTCCGGCACCGTTGTCACCTACAATAGCCACGTGTTCACCCTTTTTAAGGGTAAAGTTAGCGTCTTCTAATGCGTGAACGCCGCCATAACGTTTGGTAAGATTTTCGGTGCGCAGAATGATGTCTTGTTGGTTGTTCATAGTGTTCTCTATATGCACAGAAAGCTAAAAATTAAATTTATAACTAAAAAACCTCTGGAGTATTTCCAGAGGTTTTTTCATGACTAAGGCATTATAGTTTAGTTAGCGCCCATGTATTCTGCCATGTTAGCAGGGGTGACTAGTTCAAAAGGAATAGTCACTGAGTTAGGTAGAGACTCTCCGTTAATCGCAGCAATTGCAGCGTCGATACCACCAGTTGCTTGACCTGCAGCGTTCTGGAATACGGTTACGTCTAGGTCACCTGCTTGCATAGACGCTAGCGCGTCAGCAGTTGCGTCTACACTACCAATAAGCACGTCATCCATGCTGATACCCGCATTTTTGAAGGCTTGAACTGCGCCTAGGCCCATTTCGTCGTTGTTAGCAAATACGATATCGATCTTCATACCAGA
This sequence comes from uncultured Pseudomonadales bacterium, assembly GCA_963925635.1. Classification (GTDB taxonomy): domain Bacteria; phylum Pseudomonadota; class Gammaproteobacteria; order Pseudomonadales; family Balneatricaceae; genus Njordibacter. The sequence goes on from CAWUTT010000081.1 coordinate 7,965, forward strand.
ACTTAACCAGTTAGAGACGATGTCGTTGCCTTTAGCACGCTGCCAGCTACCCACTTCTACTGCTTCTAGCTTGATGCCGTTACACATAGACAATGCCAACACTTCTTCAAAGTCTTTTGAGCGTGTTACAGCCGCTTCGTTAGACAAGATGCCTTGCAGCATGACCGCAGTGCCTGTGCCGCCAGCTAGGTTACAAAGTTCAAAGGCTGCCAAGGTGCCAGACCAAGTTTCATTAGAACCAACAAAGGTGCTGGTGCCGCCTAAACTAGCTGAGTCAGCTGGCATACGGTTAACGTAAACAATAGGAATACCCGCTGCGTTAGCCATTTTAGTCATCTGTGGCGTTGCCGCAGCACTTACTGCTGTAACGACAAGCGCATCAACACCAGAAGCAATGAAGTTTTGTACTTGGCTTAGCTGAGTACCGACATCTTCACGAGCATCTTCTATTTGGAAAGTGTGACCCCGTTCCTCAGTGTGAACTTTGGCAGCTTCACGCATTAAGGTTAAAAAGTTGTCGTCAAAGTTAGAGCTTAAATATCCAATGGTTGCCGCATTCGCGCCGGTAGCCATAACCACAGATAAAGCTGTGGCTGCAAACAAATTTATTTTTTTCATTATTTTCTCCCTAAAAATTTAGCTTAGCTAATTTTTAGTTTTGTTATGCGGAGTATTCCGCGGTTGCTCAACATTACTACTCGAATAACTTAAGGCTAACGCCTTAGGTTAAATCCTGTTCCAACAAATAGTTAAATAGATTGCTCAAAGGTAACCTACATAAACATATTTGAGACGGATCAATTTGTACCATTTTAAAAAATAAATTTCAACTTTTTTATTTTTGAAATAAATATTCCATAAGTAAATTGATTTGCGTATAATCATCTTATGGTTGGATAAGTCTGCCACTATCGGTTGTCACTAAGCTGTAGGTGCCGATGGCTAGGGCATTGATAAATAAGGCATGTGGTTCAAATAGATCTTTGCGTAGCCACAATGCATAAAACATGAAGCGTAGGCCATGTTGGTTATACGAAACATAACGCTAAGTTGTCGGATTAATATATGACAAAAGTTATTCAAGTGGCCCCGCCTCGTGTGTTTAGCGAATTGAAGCCTTGGCTACAAGATCATTATCAAGATTTGCCCAGGCGGTTACAAAGTGTAGCGGTGTTTGCGATGCATAACCCTGATGTGATCGCGCTTAATACGGTGGCGTCCATTAGTGATCAAGTGGGTGTAACTCCCTCAACCATGGTGCGCTTTGCTAAGTCTATCGGTTATCAAGGTTTTTCTGACATGCAAACTGTATTTCAGGAAAGCATGCGCCACATGCCACAGCCTTATTCTGAACGACTTAATTCTATGCAACGCTCCACAGGTCAGGCGCAAACCGTTTTATCTCAGTTCACTCATGCGGCGGCTGAGTCGATTGCTCGCCTCGAACAAAAGGTGGGGGAAGATGCTTTGTTGCAGGCCAGTGAGCAGCTAGCCAAAGCGCGTATGGTGTACATTGCGGGCCAAGGCAGAGCAGAGCCCGTAGTGACTTATTTACACTACACTTTGGTCAAGCTTGGGGTGCAATCGGTGGTGTTGTCAGGCCTGCATCACAGCATGGCTGACAAGGCCCGTATGTTGAAGACAGATGATGTGCTGTTGGCCATTAGTTTTAGCCCTTATACGGCCAATACCCGGGAGTTGGTGGATATTTGCTTGCTTAACAAAACCAAGGTAGTGGCGTTAACTGACTCGTCTTTGAGTCCAATAGCCCGTGCCGATGATTTTCATTTAGAAGTGTTAGAAGAAGAGGTGAGTGGCTTTCGGGGACTTTCGGCAACTATGTGCTTAGCCTTGTGCTTAGCGGTAGAGACTGGAAAAGTTCGTGCAGAGTTAGATGCAAAGTTGAAAGCTTAGATCCTACCTCGCTCACTATTTGGAATATATATTTCCTTTGGGTTTACATATGAAACATAAAAGTTTGGATTTGGTGTGCTTTGGTCGCTCTAGTGTAGACCTTTATGGTCATCAGGTAGGTGGACGTTTAGAAGACATGGGCGGTTTTGCTAAGTATGTGGGAGGCAGTCCTGCTAATACCGCCATAGGCACTGCGCGCTTAGGACTTAAGTCGGGCATGATTACCCGCGTAGGTGACGAGCACATGGGGCGTTTTATCCGTCAAACCATGCAAGCCGAGGGGGTTGATGTTCAGGGAGTAAAGACTGACCCAGAGCGTCTATCAGCCCTAGTTATTTTAGGCATTCAAGACGAAGATCAATTCCCACTTATTTTTTATCGCGAAGACTGTGCCGACATGGCCCTGTGCGAAGCTGATATTGATGAAGATCTGATTGCTTCTAGCCGGGCTTTACTCTTGTCGGGTACGCATTTAAGTACCCCCACAGTTGCCGCAGCCAGTCGTAAAGCCATAGCGCTGGCCAAAAAACATGATACCAAGGTGGTTTTGGATATCGATTACCGACCCAATTTATGGGGTTTAGCCGGTCATGGCGATGGTGAAAGTCGCTTTATAGCCGACGCTAATGTGAGTGAACATGTGCAATCTTTTTTACCTGACATAGACCTTATTGTAGGCACAGAAGAAGAGTTTCATATTGCAGCTGGCTGCGAAGATAGCCTTGAAGCCTTGACCCTAGTGCGTGCCATGTCTATGGCGACCTTAGTCTGTAAGCGTGGTGCTTTGGGTTGCCGGGTATTTGAAGGTGACATTAATGGCTGGCAATCTGGGGCTGAAGGGCTTGGCTTTAAAGTTGAAGTGTATAATGTGTTGGGAGCAGGGGACGCCTTTATGTCAGGCTTACTTCGGGGTTGGTTAGGGGGTGAAGACTGGCCCACAAGCTGTGCCTATGCAAATGCGTGTGGCGCCTTTGCCGTGTCGCGACATGGTTGTGCCCCAGCGGTTCCTTCATGGCAGGAGTTGGAATATTTCCTAGCCCACGGAAGTGAGCACCATGCCCTGCGCTTTGACCCTGTGCTCAATCACATCCATCGCACCACTAATCGTAATAACCAACACCAACGCTTGGTGGCTTTTGCCATTGATCATCGGCATCAGTTTATTAACTGGGCCAAGGCTGCCGGAAAGTCACCCGCGCATATAAACCAATTCAAACAACTGGCGGTTCAAGCCGCCCAGCAAGAAGCGGGGCAGGACCCAGGGTTTGGTATGCTAATAGACGACCGAACAGGCCGCTCTGCATTGCACCAAGTCACCAGTACGGCAGCCTGGGTTGGTCGCCCCATTGAAGCTTCAGGGCAGTTCCCACTGCAGTTGGAGGCCGAAGGTGACATTGTGCAGCACCTGTTTGATTGGCCGCTCAATCAAACCGTTAAGGTGTTGTGCCCGTTCCGTTTAGATGATGATGCTGCAACGCGCCAACACCACCAACAGTTAATTATTAAATTAGATCAGGCCTGTCGTTTTACAGGTCATCAATGGCTGCTGGAAATTATCACAGCGCGCCAGGACAATAGCCCAGCATTTGATCAAGTGGCGGCCATCATGCAGCACTTCTACGACCTAGGGGTAAAACCTGACTGGTGGAAACTGGAGCCTGCATTAAATCATGACTACTGGCGTGGTGTGGGAGAGGTCATCGATGCCAATGATAGTTATTGCCAAGGGATCATTGTGTTAGGCCTCAATGGCACCATAGACAGTATTAGTGAAGCCTTTAATGCGGCTGCCAAACAACCTTGGGTTAAAGGCTTTGCCGTTGGACGTACTTTGTTCGCCGAGGCTGCTCAAGGCTGGTTTCAAGGCCACCTCAACGATGCCCAGGCCATAGATTTAATGGCCAAAAATTACCGATTAATCATTGCTGCTTGGGATAATGCCCAAGCTCAAAAGTAATAAGCAAGAGTAACCTGCCATGTCAATCACGATGCCAACAACCATGCAAACAGTTCGATTAACTACCGCCCAAGCCCTCACTCGTTTCTTAATCAATCAACATATTGAGCTTGATGATGGCAGCCAAATGCCATTCTTTGCCGGTGTGTGGGCCATTTTTGGTCATGGCAACGTGGCAGGTATTGGTGAAGCCCTGTACCAGGTGCAAGATCAGCTACCGACCTACCGTGGCCACAACGAACAATCTATGGCGTTGGCTGCCATTGCCTTTGCTAAGGCTCGTCAGCGCCAACAAGTGATGGTTGCCACCACTTCGATTGGCCCGGGAGCAACCAACCTGGTGACCGCTGCTGGTGTCGCCTATGTGAACCGGTTACCGGTGTTGCTGGTACCTGGGGATGTATTTGCCTCAGGTCAGCCAGACCCTGTGCTGCAGCAAAGTGAGAATTTTGCCGATGGCAGCAGTACAGTGAATGATAGCCTGCGTCCAGTAAGCCGTTACTTTCATCGTATTACCCGTCCAGAACAATTGATACAAGCCTTGCCCAGGGCGATGGTGGCACTGACTGACCCGGCCTTATGTGGTCCAGCGACTATTAGTATTTGCCAAGATGTGCAGTCTTTGGCTTTTGACTATCCACAATACATGTTTGAAAAACGGGTGTGGCGATTACGTCGTCAAGGTCCTGATCAGTATGAATTAAATCAAGCCGTAGCAACTTTGTTAGCGGCTAAACAACCGGTCATCGTGGCAGGCGGTGGCGTGCGTTATTCGTTAGCAGAAAGTGAACTACAAGCGTTTGCTAAACGCCACAAGATCCCGGTCATCGAAACCCAAGCAGGCAAGTCTTCAATGTTGGCTAACGACCCACTCAATGCCGGTGCTGTGGGCGTGACTGGTGTCGATAGTGCTAACGACTTGGCAGCCAATGCAGATGTTGTATTGGCTGTAGGTACGCGCTTACAAGACTTTATTTCAGGTTCCAACACCTTGTTCAAGGGCCAAGTAATTCAGCTTAATGTGCAGCCCATAGACGCCATTAAATATCGTGCCCAAAGTTTATTAAGTGATGCCCGCTTGGGTTTGCAGGCCTTGTCATCAGAACTGGGCGCTTATGTTGCCCCCGCAGCATGGCAGCAAAGAACTGCAGAGGGTATCAGTGCATGGGCGCAGCTGTGTGAAGGCATCTTACCGGCCACCAATGAACAAGCCATTCCCTCTGATGCGCAGGTGATTGCAGCGGTGAATACCAGCGTTGATAAAAATGCAGTGGTGGTTGCGGCGGCGGGTAGTCTGCCATCAGAATTACACAAGCATTGGCGTGCCGAGCAGGTGGGTGGCTATCACTTAGAGTATGGCTATTCATGTATGGGCTACGAGATTTGTGGCGGCGTAGGCGCTAAGTTGGCATGTCCTGAACGCGAGGTGGTGGTGATGGTAGGGGATGGCTCTTACATGATGATGAACTCAGACATCGCAACGGCCGTGAGTATGGGCTTAAAGTTAACCATTGTGGTGTTAGATAATAGAGGCTTTAGTTGTATTAACCGCCTGCAAATGGCAACGGGTGGGGCGAATTTCAACAACTTATTGCAAGACACTTACAATAAAGGCTTAGCACAAATTGATTTTGCAGGTCACGCTCGATCCATGGGAGCCCATGCGGATCATGTGTCCAACATCGGTGAGCTCAAGCAAGCCGTGCAAGCCGCCCGACAGCGAGAAGGCGTGAGTGTGGTAGTGATTGATACTGACCCACTACATTGTTCACCAGGGGGCGCTTACTGGGAAGTTGAGGTGCCTTCTGTGTCAGATCGCGAAGAAGTGACTAGCAAGCACCAAGAGTGGACCGCGCAGCGCATAGCAGCAAGAGGCTATTGAGTTATGTCTAAATTATTGATTAAGCCTTCCACCGGAACCCAAGTGCATGCAGTCACCCCGCAATCAGCGGGATGGAAATACGTGGGCTTTATGGTGCACGATTTGGCGGCAGGTGAGCGCTTAGAATGTTGTCAGTCAGGGCGCGAGCTGTGCCTTGTGGTATTAACCGGCAGTGCCACTATCTCTGTGGGCAAGCAAACCTGGGATAAGGTGGGCGGCAGAACAAGTATTTTTGTAGATCAGCCTCCAGGTGCGGTGTACGTGCCAGCGGGAGAAACAGCTGTTATCGTGGCTATAGATGCGATTGAGATTGCTGTTTGCAGTGCACCAGGTCAAGGCCTTAGTGGCCCAGCGCGTTTAATAGACCCTAATACCATGTCTCAAGAAGTGAGGGGCGAGGGCACTAACACGCGTTATGTGCGCAATATTTTGCCAGAAACTGAGGCTGCCGACGCTTTATTAGTGGTTGAGGTGATTACCCCATCGGGTCATTGGTCGTCTTACCCGCCACACAAGCACGATCGTGATGCCAGCCCCACAGAAACGTTATTGGAAGAAACCTATTATCACCGTTTAAACCCGGCCTCTGGGTATGCCCATCAGCGCGTTTATACCGATGACCGCAGTTTAGACGAAACCCTGTCTGCAGAAGACCGTGACGTGGTGTTAGTGCCAAAAGGCTATCATCCCGTGGGCGTGCCGCACGGCTATACAAGTTATTACTTGAACGTTATGGCGGGTCCCCTTAGAGAATGGCACTTTTATAATGACCCAGCCCATGAATGGATGCTGAAAAAAACTTGATCAGACTTTGCATAAAACCTGCAGTCGTAAAAAATAGAGATGCGCACATGAAACTTAAATTTGGTATGTCCCCTATTTCTTGGTCTAACGATGACCTGCCAGAACTGGGTGGTGAAACCTCCCTTGAAACCTGCTTGCGTGAAACCCGTTTAGCGGGTTTTACCGGCACTGAAACGGGTGGCAAGTTCCCCAAGGACAAAGTTAATCTAGCCAGGGTGTTAAAAGAGCACGACTTAAAACTCGTATCGGGTTGGTTTTCGGGCCAGTTGTTAAACATCAGTGTAGAGCAAGAAATTGCCAACATTAGGCCTCAGTTAGAGCTTTTTCGAGACTTAGGCGCCGCGGTTTTGGTGTATGGCGAAACTTGGAACACGGTGCAAAATGTGCGTAACGCCCCCCTGTGTGACAAACCCATACTACCCACAGCAGACTTTGCCGCTTACGGTGAACGCCTCACTCAAGTGGCTGAGTACTGTGCCAGTGAAGGGGTGCCCTTGTCTTTTCATCATCATATGGGTACCGGTGTTGAAACTGAGCAAGAGCTGGATTTAGTCATGCAAAATACCGGTGATGCAGTAGGCTTATTAGTGGATACGGGGCATTTGGTATTTGCTGGTGGTGATCTCATGGGCGTGGTAGATCGTTACGGTCATCGCATTAATCATGTGCATACCAAAGATATTCGGCAAGAGGTCATGGCCACAGTTGATCGCACTAAAGATTCGTTTCTTGACTGCGTGTTACGCGGTGTATTCACCGTGCCGGGTGATGGCATGATTGATTATGGACGCTTTATGCAAGCCTTAGCTGATAAGAACTACGAGGGTTGGGTGATTGTTGAAGCAGAACAAGACCCCGCCAAGGCCAACCCATTCGAATACGCGGTAATGGGCTATAAGGCATTGCAACACGCAGCCCTAGCGGCTGGTTATTCCATTATTGATTAAGCAGGCAACAACATGATTAAACTAGCGTTATTCGGTGCTGGCCGCATTGGTAAAATTCATGGGCACAACGTGGCTCTTAACCCACAAGCCCAACTGGTGGCTTTGTATGATCCCTATGCACCTAATGCAGACAGCCTAAGTGCGGCACTGGGTTGTGCTCAAATGAGCCCTGAAGAAATCTTTGCGGATACCTCTATCGATGGTATTTTGGTGTGTTCGGCCACTGACACCCATGCTGATTTAATCGAGCAAGCGGTAGCGGCTGGCAAACATGTGTTTTGCGAAAAACCCATTGATTTGGCACTAGCACGGGTGCAGCAGGTAGTGGCCAAAGTAAAGGCTAGCAATATCATCACTATGCTGGCCTTTAACCGTCGCTTTGATGCCAACTTTGCTTTGTTACAACAACGTATTGCTGCCGGTGATATTGGTGATGTGGAGATGGTGAGCATTATTTCCAAAGACCCATCACCCCCGCCAGTAGACTACATTAAAGTGTCTGGCGGTTTATTTCGAGATATGACTATCCATGACTTTGACATGGCCCGCTTTCTCTTAGGGGAAGAGGTGGTGCAAGTGACTGCACAAGCTTCGTGTTTAGTTGATCCAGCCATCGGTTTAGCAGGAGATGTGGATACAGCATTAGTTACTTTGCGCACAGCTTCGGGTAAATTAGCTCAAATTTCTAACAGCCGGCGGGCTAGTTTTGGCTATGACCAGCGCTTTGAAGTGCATGGCAGTGAAGGTATGTTGACGGCCGCTAACGTCAATGAAAATACCCTTACCAGTTATACCCAGGCAGGTGTGACTAGTGCCAAACCCTTACACTTTTTTCTAGAGCGTTACGAGGCAGCCTACCGATCAGAGTTAGCCAGCTTTATTGCTGCCCTTAACGGGGCCGATCTGGTCTTACCGAGTATGGATGATGGCTTACAAGCCCTACGTTTGGCAGAAGCTGCGCTCTTGTCTGTTGCACAAGGCCGCACTGTGGCAGTGAGTGAAATCAGCTGAACTAAGATACGGCCTATAAGGAATAAAGTTAATGCATAACATGAAGGCCTTTGAGGCCAGCCTAACGCCTCGTTTAACGCTTGAAGACTATCCATTTGCTGTTGATTTTGAAGCCAACATTCCTATTTATGACGGCCATCAATTACGCGCACTTGATGCTCAGAGCATAGCTCAGGTGCAGGCCGAATGGGCCCAGTGCTGGCAACATGGGGCGGGCGTGTTGGTGGTGCGTAAGCTGTATGACCAAGTGGCGATAGTCGATGCGGTGACTGAGGTGTTTTATCAGCTGTTGCATGAGCAAAACCAAAAGCCTCAAACGAGTGGTGATCACTTTGCTGCAAAAGGAGTCAACGGTCGCATTTGGAATTGTTTGGAAAAATTGGCCATAACCCATCCGCAAGGGTTTATCGATTACTATAAAAACCCTTTATTGGCGCAGTTGTGTGAAGCTTGGTTAGGGCCGGACTATCAGTTAACGTCTCAAGTTAATCTGGTCTATCCTGGAGGTGCTGCCCAGCAGCCCCACCGTGATTATCATTTGGGCTTTACCAACGACCAACAAGTGGCACGTTATCCCTTGCACGTACAAATCATGTCGGCCATGCTCACCTTGCAAGGCGCTGTGGCCCACTCAGATATGCCAGTAGAGTCGGGCCCTACCCTATTATTACCCTATTCTCAGCGCTATGAGCATGGCTATGCCTTGTATCGTGACCCTGAGTTTGTAGACTACTTTGCTCAACATGCCGTGCAGTTGGCGTTACAAAAAGGAGATGGCTTGTTTTTTAACCCCGCGCTTATGCATGCTGCAGGCGAAAACCGCTCCACTAATGTGCAACGCATGGCTAACTTGTTCCAAATATCATCAGCTTTTGGCAAAGCCATGGAATCCGTAGACCAGCAACGCATGCAGTTGGCTTGTTATGACCAACTCAAGGCAACCCCATTAAGTGTTGAGGAGTTATCAGCAGCAGCAACCGCATTAAGTGATAGTTATCCTTTTTCGAGTAATATGGACCGTGACCCGCCAGCGGCAAGTTTAAGGCCCGTTAGTGGGCGTGATTTATTAATGCAGGCTTTGGCAGAACAATGGTCACTTGAACACTTCTCTGATGCGCTTAAGCAACTCAATTGGCGCAAATCAAGTCACTAACTTGTGAGTGTGGAGCTCTTCGAAGGTCGCACAATAACAGGTGCAGACTGGGGGTCTTTTTGCTCGTGTAATTAACAAACGAGGCACTGCCCGCCATTAAGGTGTTGATTATTTGGAGCCAATGTTGGTGCTAAACATACCCTAAAGGCAGTGCTGTACTATCCAGTACTTTGCGCATTACAAAAGCAGATTTTACCCCGCTGACCCCTTTAATCTTGGTGATTTTTCCTAATAAAATATCGTGGTATCGATCCATGTCGGGCACCACGACTTTAAGTTGATAATCGGCTTCGTGACCGGTAATCAAATAACACTCCATGACTTCAGGCAGTTGCGCCACCGCCTGCTCAAACTCGGCAAAGCGCTCGGGGATGTGCTTGTCCATAATAATATGCAGTATGGCCGTTAGGTTGAGATTAACTGCGCGGTCGTTAACTCGCACCACACGATCACGAATAACCCCACTTTCTTCCAGCTGCTTTACGCGGCGAGAGCAAGGTGCGGCTGTAAGGCCTACCCGTTCGGCTAATTCTTGGTTGGATAGGCTGCCGTTGTCTTGCAGGTGACGCAATATATTGAGGTCGTAGCGGTCTAGGGTGGCCATTGCATTCCTTTAGATCAGTATTAACGCAAATTAATTGCGCTATTTGTTGTTTATGATATTAACTGTTGCGTAAATTGTCAATTTTTAGCTAAATTAGATGTGATATTGCGCTTACTTGGCGATACACTGGTTGAAATGAAAGTTAAAATGACTTAACCAGAGTGTCTCTATGTTTGACCACACCTTTAACCACCTTAAATACCAACCTTTTAAAGCCACGCCTTTAGCAGATCGCACTTGGCCCAACCAATCCCTCACCCAAGCGCCTATGTGGTGCAGTGTGGATTTGCGTGATGGTAATCAGGCCTTGGTTAACCCCATGAACAGTGAGCAAAAGCTGCGCATGTTTGAACTCTTGGTAAAGTTGGGTTTTAAGCAAATAGAGGTGGGCTTTCCATCGGCATCGACCACAGACTTTGATTTTGTGCGCATGTTGATTGAGCAAAACAAGGTGCCTGATGATGTGACCTTGCAAGTACTCACTCCCGCCCGAGAAGAATTAATTAAAAAGACCTATGAGTCTTTAGATGGGGTTAAACGGGCCATAGTGCATGTGTATAACTCAACGTCTACAGTACAACGCGAACAAGTGTTTGGCTTACCAGAAGAGGGCATTAAAGCCATTGCCGTGCAAGGGGCCAAATGGGTGCTTGAGTATGCCAATAACTATCCCCACACACAGTGGAGCTTTGAGTATTCGCCCGAAAGTTTTACTGGCACTGAAATGGACTACGCAGTGGAAGTGTGTGATGCCGTGATTGAACAATGGTTGCCTAGCATTGATCGTGAACTCATTATTAATTTGCCGTCTACTGTAGAGCTTTCCACCCCCAATTTATTTGCTGACCAGGTGGAGTATTTCTGCCGCCATTTACAGCATCGTCAACAGGTGACCATAAGCCTGCATACCCACAATGACCGTGGATGTGCAGTGGCTGCTGCTGAATTAGGCATTTTGGCTGGTGCAGATCGGGTTGAAGGTACTTTAATGGGCAATGGTGAACGCACAGGCAATATGGACGTGATTACCATGGCCATGAATTTGTACTCTCAAGGCATTGATCCTACCTTAGACATAAGCAATGTATTGGAAATTATTGAGGTGGTTGAGAGTTGTACTGAAATCGCTGTATCTCCCCGCCACCCATGGGCTGGCGAGTTAGTTTACACCGCATTTTCTGGCAGTCATCAAGATGCTATTCGTAAGTCTGTGGCCTTTCATAAGCAACACAAGAAATCTCACTGGGATGTGGCCTACTTGCCTATAGACCCGCGGGACATTGGCCGTGAGTATGAGGCTGTGGTGCGTATCAATAGTCAAAGTGGTAAGGGCGGGGTGGCTTTGGTGCTAGAGCGAGACTATGGCATTGAATTACCAAAGTGGATGCATCCAGTGCTAAGTAAGATCGTGCAGCAAGCCACTGAAGCTTCTGGGGTAGAAGTATCGCCACAGCAAATTAAACAACTTTATGACACTTACTTTGTTGCTGTCGACCCCACGTGGCAGTTGCGAGACTACCGATTAAACGCGGTTACTAGTGACGATAGCATCATTATTGAGGGTTGTTTTAATCTCAGCCAAGGTGCACTTGAAGGCTCTGGAGCAGGAGCACTTGAAGCCTTGAGTGATGTGCTCAGTAAGCAATACAACTGCGCCATTGAAGTTACACAATTTGATCAGCATGCCATGACTAAAGGCACTGATGCGCAGGCCCTTGCGTGTATTGAGATGCATGTTAGTGGGGTTGTGTGCCATGCTGTAGCACAAGCAGAAGACACCACAGCAGCTGCACTGCAGGCGATGCTGACAGCCTTTAGTCGTCATCAGATAGAAAGTGTAATAAACGTTGCTTAAATTACCATTGGCTCCACCTGGCCCTTGACTTGAAACCTTCAGGCTGGATGGAGTAAATGGGTTTTGAAAAAATAACAGTCAGCCAATTTAATCAACAGGAAGCTTGCTGGGCACCTTGTAAGGGCGCCCCAAAGGTAACTTATGCGCTGTTTTTCCTTCAAGCGCAGTTAAAAAGCTAAGCAAATCGTCAACTTCATCATCCTCTAATGTCAAAGGCTTGATATCAATGTGTGACTCTATCCGTGCCATTTCTCGCTTGTCATCATGAACTAGATAATCTATTTGGCTTACCCACGGCACATCAGGTAAATTAGCATGCTTGGGTTCCCATTGTTGCAATGACTTTAAAGGTGAGAGATGGTGCCTTATAATGCTTTCAAGAGTCGGATAGGCGCCGTTATGCCCATAAGGCGCGGTAAGAGTGACGTTCCGAATGCTCGGAGTTCTAAATCGATAAGCATCTTCTAATAAGTCAGTTTCTCCCATTCGGCCAACATCGCGAGTGAAAGGATCAAACCGCCTAGTGCGTCCTGGCCCAAATGGGGGCAGGGCTAACGCATAAAAAGCATGGTCGGTAAATAACTGACCAGAATGACAGGATGCGCAGTTGGCCTTATTATAAAATAGATCTAATCCGCGTTTTTGTGCAGATGTTAACGCATTGGTATTGCCAGAAATGAACTCATCAAATGGCGCATCATAGCTGCGCCATTCAATATTAATAAAAGCAGACAAAGCCTCTGCAATTTCAACCATAGTGACATCAGCAGCGTCTTCAATATGATCAAACGCGTTAATAAACATATCACCATATTCAGGTATATTACGCACACGTTTAGAGATAATTGGCCACACGTGGTCAATTCGGTCATGGGTTGCGCCTGCAATTTGATTTTCTTTTGGGTTTCCTGCCATTTCAAATTGTGATGTAACGGGAAACATAGCTTGCGCTGCAAGTAGGTTTGTCAATCCGTTTGGTAGCCATTCTTCTGCTGGAGAATTATAACCATTTTCATAAAGATCTGATTTTGAAAGTCGGCCATCATGGAACATGAATTTAAATTCTTTGGCACCTAAATTCCATAGTGCTTGGGCATTTCTGGGAATACGTTTTTTTATCTTATCAGCGCCAATGCCTGGCGTTCTTTTTGGGCCAACTCCACTGCCTCCCTCGCCAATGCCCAGGGATAAGCCATCACTGCCACCCAAACTATGATGGTGGCATGTGCCGCATGATATGTTTTGGTTGCCTGATAAAATCTTGTCGTAAAATAATAACTGTCCAAGTTTGGCTTGCCTTTGATCAAAAGTGATGAAATCATCTAAGGTTAAGGGTTTGGGTAAATCAAAAGCGTAAGACTGAGAAATTCCAAAT
>CAWUTT010000082.1:0-16814 GCA_963925635.1 uncultured Pseudomonadales bacterium
GAACCTATCCAACCTTAATGCGCACCATTATGCTGATTATAGTCTTACGGTCGCCAAACACCCCTCTGAAAACGAAACCCGTTTGATGTGTCGCTTAGTAGCTTTTTTGCATGCCGCACATGAAGATCTTGAACTCACTAAGGGTATTAGCTCCATAGAAGAACCCGATTTATGGCAGCGGGATTTAACAGGAAATATTGTGCACTGGATTGAACTGGGGCTGCCGGATGAGAAACGTGTTCGTCAGGCCAGTGGCAAAGCTGAGCAGGTATCTATTTACACCTATCATGATAATAAGGCTGATATTTGGTTGGACAAAAACCGATCCAGTCTCGTGGCTAATAAAAAGGTAAAGGTGTTTCATATTAATGTTGAAGCGGGCGCAAGCCTAGAGCAGTTGCTTGTTAAAACGATCAACCTGAGTTGTATTATCGAAGAAGATCAGATGCACTTAAGTGATGCTGACCACCACATGACGCTGCAAATAACGCGAAGTTTATAATGCTTAACGTGGCATGTTACTCGCGCACCGTAGGTGAAAACATAAGTATAAGGATAGGGATAAGGATAAGGTGGCATGGCTTTAGCAAAACAACTCATGGTGTACCCGGCAAATAGACTGGAAGATTTGGCGGTATTACTCAACCATGTGTTGAAGCTTGGGCACCACAGTGACGCATCTGAGGTACTGAGTTCATCCCAAGTGATCGTTGAGAATACAGGTATGCAGCATTGGCTTAACACCCAGTTGGCTAGCCAAAACGGCATTGCAATGAACATTGATTACCCGTTGCCTGGTAAATTTGTTTGGCAATTAGCGCGCCAATTATTGGGTGACACGCAGGTGCCACAGCAACCGCCTTATCAGCGTGAAGCCTTGGTTTGGCGCATTGATGATGTGTTGGCAAGTGAAGCCATACAAACTAATGCAGCTTTTTCAGAAGCCAATCGCTATTGGCAATCGCAGCCAGAGCCTTCAGCATATGAAAAGCCCTCAGCACACGAAAAGCCCTCAGCATACGAAAAGCCTTTAGCCTCTGCAACACGATCAGCAACACCCCGCGATCTGTTGAAACGCTTCCAGCTTGCCAGTGCCTTAGCCGATTTGTTTGAACAGTATATTCTCTACCGCCCTGATTGGCTTAATGAATGGCAAGTTGAGGGCCAAGTCGACCATTGGCAAGCCCAGCTATGGGCCATTTTGTGCCAGCAAGACGGACGTCATCCCATAGACATTCAGCAAAAGTTAATACAATGCTTAGGCCAAATAGGGGGCGCTCAACAGAGTGCATTACCTCAACAAATTTGTTTATTTGCTCTTAATACTATGGCTCCTGCCACCTTAGATGTTTTCGCGGCCTTGGCACAGCATACCCAAGTACACGTATTTCACCTTAATCCTTGTGCCGAGTACTGGGGTCACATCCAGTCTGAAAAAGCCATTGCTGCAACCCATCTTAAACATTGGTTAGCGCAACAAGACGATGAGGTGTTGGTGGATGGAGGCAATCCGTTACTGGCTAACTTAGGCAGTCAAGGCAAGGAATTTTTTCGCCTATTACAACAGCAAGATAGCTATAACATTGACGCTTTTGAAGAGGCTGAACCGGTGAGCAGTGAGGCAAATCTGTCGATGCTCCAACAGCTTCAACAAGATATTTTGCACCTTAAAGATGCGCGCCAACAGCAACAGCATAAAATCGACACAAGCCTTGTGTTCACCAGTGGATCAAGTGCTCTGCGCGAGTTACAAGGCCTGCACGATTGGTTGCTGGGCCAATTTAATGAAGACCCTAGTCTTAAACCCAGTGACATATTAGTGATGTGTCCACAAGTTGAGGACTATGCTGCCTATGTGGGAGCTGTGTTTGATACCCATGGGCGTCAGTTTGGGTCTTGGTACGATCCCAATGCAGCCGACACGCCACAATTGCCGTGTTCCATTGCAGACCGTAAACCACAAGACTCAGAACCGTTAGTGGCGGCTTATTTACAGCTGTTACAATTGCCTGACAGTCGTTTTCAAGTGTCTTATATCTTAGATTTGTTGCGTCTTCCCGCCATGCAACGCAAATTTGGCATCGATCCAGTTGAGCTTGACACTATTGCAGTGTGGCTGGCTAACGCCTGTGTGCATTGGGGCCTGGATGAACATCATAAAGCCGACACCTTGGGTCTGCTCGCATCATCTAGCACCTACAGTTGGTCTTGGGGCCTTAAACGCTTGTTGCTTGGTTTCGCTCAAGGTGATCAAGCGCCAAGGTATCAAGAAGACTGGTTGCTGGCTGACGTGGAGGGCAGTCAAGCGGTACTCTTGGGCCGCTTAATGCAGGTACTTGAGCAGTTGCAAAAGCATGCAAGAGAGCTTAATACTGCGCGCACAGGGGCCGCCTGGAGAGGTTACCTTACGGCGATGATTGATGAGTTCTTTGACGATGATCATGGTACTGAACACCATGAAGAACAAGCTAAAGAAAGCTTGTCTACAGCGATTGGCAATATGGCTATGTGGGTTGAACAAGTGGCTTATAGCCAAACTATTAGCTTGGAAGTGGTACGCTATAGCCTAACGCAAAAACTGTCGGTAGCGAGTAGCAGTCAAGCTTTTATCACAGGCAAAATCACCTTTTGTTCTATGGTGCCTATGCGCAGCATCCCCTTTAAAGTAGTGGCCATGTTAGGCCTTAATGATGGCCAATACCCTCGTCAATCTAAACCCTTAGACTTTGACTTGATGGCGCAAGAAGAGCGCAGGGTAGGTGACCGTTCGCGGCGTGGCGATGACCGGTACCTATTTTTGGAAGCCCTAATTAGTGCGCGCTCGTGTTTGTATTTGAGTTATCAAGGCACTGATAACAAAAACAATTCGCCTCGCCAGCCGAGTTTAATTTTGTCGGAATTAATGGATTACCTCCATCGAGGTTATGGTTGGAGTTTTGATCAGGCTCAATCGCATGCTCAACTGCGTCAATTACCGTTACACAGTTTTAGTGAAGATAACTTTAATGCACCCTCTAAACTCAGTTTTGAGGCCTCTTGGTTGCGCTTGTTGCAAGCTCAAAGTGGTGAAGAAAAGCCTGTGGTTATCGACCCAACTGTGCCTGAAAAGCCACTTAAGGTAAGTGATCTAGTGCGTTTTTTAGAAAACCCTGGCCGCTCCTTTGCGCACCAAAGTTTAGGTCTATATTTACACGATTATGATCTGGGGCTAGAGGACGACGAACCTTTTAATAGCTCCAAATTAGTAGAATATAAGCTGCGCCAACAAATGTTCGTTGCGGCCTTGTCCCATGAGCCAGAGGCTTGCCAGTTGGTAAGAGAAGAATACCAATTGAATGGGCAATTACCAGAAAGTCATCTTGCGGCCAGCATTATCGACACCACCCAGCAACAAGCGCAGGAGTTGGTCGATGAGTTACAAGCACTAGGGTATGAAGAGGTACAAAAACATTGGGTTTCAATGTCTATATCGGGTGTGATCATAGAGGATTATTTACCCTTAATGGGGGATGCTACCGATGTCACTAGCCCCCTAAAAGCGATCCTTAGCCGACCGACTAAAGCAAAAACTAAAGACAGGCTCACCCTTTGGCTTACCAGTTTACTTGCTGAAGTGGCTTTTCAACAACCTGTAGTTGGGGTTTCTGTGCACTTAGAGAAAAATTTACAACTGCATGAGTTGCACGATGCTGCCGGCCAGTTAGATAAAATTTTAGCCCTTTATACCTTGGGTTTAACGCAAGCCTTGCCTTTGGATGCCGAGCTAGGCCAAGAGTTACTTAAAGTCGATCCACAAGACATCGATAAGCGTCGTGTGAAGTGGCAGAAAAAATGGTATCACCATAAGTACAGTCAAAGTTTTGATTTTTCAAGTGATCCATACAGGCGTTGGCTATGGCCACAAACCCCCTCATTTGATGATTGGCATGAGTCTTTTTTTGAGGTCTACCAACCCATGGTGGATTGTATAAAAGAGGTGAAACATGCCTAACTTAGATCTAGCTAACCTATCCTTACAGGGCCGCCACCTTATTGAAGCCAGTGCCGGGACGGGTAAAACCTACAGCATAACGCGGATCTATTTGCGACTCTTAATCGAGAAGCAAATTCCGGTTCAGCAAATTTTATTAATGACCTATACCCGAGCGGCGACGCAGGAATTGCGTGGCCGGATAGAGCAAACCATTCGTGAAGCACAGCAAAGTTGGGGCTCGCACAAAGATGATTATTGGCAGCACCTTTACCAGCAGGTTGAGTCGCAGCAAGCCCAGCTGCTGTTGCACCAAGCATTACTGAACTTAGACCAAGCGGCCATATTCACCATTCATGGGTTCTGTGGTCGCGCCCTAAAGCAATATGCATTCACCAGTCAAACGGGCTTGGAGATGGTGCTAGAGACCAACACCCAAGACCTTGCCTACACCAGCTTGCAAGACTGGCTCCGGGGGGTGGTGCATAAACCTGTGTTATACAGTCAATTAGAGCAACAAGGTTGGCACACGCCAGAAGGGTTTTGGGATGCTTTTAGTGGTGCGCTATTAAGTCAAATGCCTGTGTTTGCTACCCAGGCCCAAACTTGGCATCAAGCCTGGCATACTAATAAGTCACAGGTACGTGAACAGTTGCTCGAGCTAGAAGCGCAAATGATGCAAGCCACCATGAGTGACCCTAAGTCAAAGGGTGAGCGTTTAGCACAATGGCAAGATTTATTAAATTGGTTAGGCACTAACGAGTTTGGCCCAGCCTCAAAACATCACTTGGCTTGCTTGCATGGCGGCAGGTTAGGCAAATCACCCGCCTTAAAACCAATCATTAAGGACCTGTCTCAGCGCATTAATAACGATAGTTTCAACAAGGGTTATTTGGTGTATGCCAACCAAGCTGAGGTTGCACCCTTAGTGTTAGAGGCGGTGCAGGTGGTAAGAAAGAACTATAAACAAGCCAAACAAAAACAACAAGTGATGGAGTTTGATGATCTGGTAAGGCGCTTATCTGAGTGCGTTAATGAACCGCACAATACCGCCCTAGTCGATGCTTTACGGCTCGCCTATCCGGTGGCCTTGGTGGATGAGTTTCAAGATACAGATGGCCATCAATTTGCCATTTTGGACCGCCTGTATGAACGCACTAGCAGTGACACCGCACTATTTATGATAGGGGACCCAAAACAGGCGATCTATGGTTTTAGGGGGGGTGATATACACACCTATCTAAAAGCAGCGCAAGCCACTGATTTTACATGGCACATGGACACGAATTGGCGCTCTAGCCATGCCATGGTGGCGGCCTACAATCGTTTATTCTCAAACCGAGGCGACAGCCAAAAAGTGTTTGGTCATGGCATTCATTATACGGCAGTGAAAGCCAGCGACTATGCCACTGCAAATGTCGCCAACAACCCCAAGGCAGAGGGAGCAGCAATGACCTATGTGTGGCTGCCTACAGTTCTGCCGACCAATGAACATAAGCACCAATACATTGCCCAATGGTGTGTTGGAGAAGTACAAAAATTACTCCAGCAAGGCCATTTTCAAGCTAGCGACATTGCCTTGCTGGTGCGCGGTGCAGGCGAAGCACAGGCCTTACAAGCCGCATTAAGGCAGGCTCATTTAGCCAGTGTCTATATTAGTGACAGAAGCAACGTGTATGCCAGTGCTGAAGCCATAGAAATGGTCCGTCTTTTGAAGGGCTTGCTCCATTGTGAGGACCAGCGACAACTGGTCCGGGCAGCGAGTACCCATCTGTGGGGGGGCAGTGCGTCATTGTTGGCGCAGTTAAACCAAGATGACCTGTGTTTAATCGAGGTCAGAAGCCAAATGATGCAGTTGCGTCAATTGTGGTTGCGCCAAGGCGTGATGGCTCTGGTGGTGCAACTACTCAAACAGCGCGCTGTGCCACCTGCCGAAAATAAAGAGCGTTACCTAACCAACATGGTGCAATTGGCAGAGCTGTTGCAGAAGGCAGCCAATCAAGCCAGCTCTGCACTTTTGCTGGTGGAGTGGCTGCAACAGCAATGTCATGCAGATCAGGTAGACGCCAGTGCCGAGTTACGTTTAGAAAGTGATGCTAAGTTAATTCAAATTGTCACCCAACATGGCTCTAAAGGGTTGGAATATCCCGTGGTATTTGTGCCTTTTGCCAGCCAAGCCAAAGATCCTCTTAAACGAGGCACCAAGCATGCGCAGCTGTTTGCCTATTACCATCCTCAAAAGCACTGCCCAGCGTTGATGATAGGTCGAGATTTTGCAGTGTGTGAGCAAGCGACCCTAGCAGCTCAAGAAGAATCTTTGCGCTTATTATACGTTGCTGTGACTCGTGCTCAATATCGGTGCTACCTGCCGGTGAGTGATTTTGCTAATAGTGATCAGTCGCCCTTAGGGCAAGTGGTTTTTGCACATAATACGCAAGACCAACCCATTGATTGGCCAGCCGCCTTGGCGCTGTTAACCCAAGCCAAAGACTCGCAATTGCTGTGTATCGAAGCAGCAGCGGCACAGTTGCCACTGCAACAGGGTGTTAGCAAAAGTGTGGCATCCAGTTTAGCCACGCAAACCTTTAGTGGCCATATTGATGCTAATCATAATTTGCTGTCATACAGTGCCTTAGTGCGCCAGCTCAATTATGGATCGAGCGCTCAGCATGCAAGTGCTAAAGACCGCGGTGATGGCAGTCGCCAACTGGTTGATCCTAACCCAAGTAGGGTGTCTGACGAATTACGCTTCACCTTAGCAAAAGGTAAAAATAGTGGCTTATTGCTGCACGATATCCTTGAGCAGGTGGATTTCTCAGACCCTAGCTGGTTGAGTGTGATGGAAGTGCCTTTGGCAAAATACCATACCATGGTAGGCATTAGTGAAGATGATGCTCATAAGGTCGCGCGCTTACAACAGTGGCTAGAAGAGTGTTTAAAGGCGCCTATGCCGGCTATCCATCATCCTAGTAGCAATGTTTTGGCGACTGTCGATGGCTTTACTTTGGGGCAACTCTTGCCCCATAAAACCTTAAGAGAAGTGGAGTTTTACTTTCCCCTCGAGCAGGCTAAACAAG
The DNA here is from genome assembly GCA_963925635.1 of uncultured Pseudomonadales bacterium. Classification (GTDB taxonomy): domain Bacteria; phylum Pseudomonadota; class Gammaproteobacteria; order Pseudomonadales; family Balneatricaceae; genus Njordibacter. The sequence goes on from CAWUTT010000082.1 coordinate 7,048, forward strand.
CGACCTTGGGGCAAATATTGAGCCAGCATCGGGGTGGGTTACCCACGGCATTGCCTAACCACCCAGTGCTCCAAGGCATGATGCATGGCTTTATCGATTTAATCTTTGAACATAATGGCCGCTTCTTTGTGGCCGACTATAAATCCAATCATTTGGGTGATTGTCTTGAAGATTATCATCATCAAGCGATGTTAGAGGCTAACCAGCACCACTATTACGATTTGCAGTATTTAATTTATAGCTTAGCTTTGCACCGGTACCTTAAACAAAGAATACCCCACTACGATGCTGCGCAACATTTTGGGGGAGTTTACTATTTGTACCTCAGAGGCATGTCACCCAAACAAAATACGGGAGTTTATGCGACGGCCATTAGCGTTGAAGAACTAAATCAACTCGATCATCTGTTTGCAGGGGCCACACCATGATGGTATCCAAGCTTCAACTGAGTACAGACTATGCGGGCTTAGAAGCGGTTGATAGATTTTTAGCGATCCAGTTATGCGACAGCCTTGGTAGCCAATGCGCTATTATGCAACATTTGATTATGGCCCTCAGCAGAGCCCTGCGTAACGGCCACAGCTGCCTACCGTTAGCAACAATAGCAGGTCAAACCGTGTGGTCTAGCCCAGCAGAAACCACAACGGGCATGGCGGCGGCACCGGGTTACACCTTTGACACTATGGCGGTGCTAATGGATAGCGCCCAGGGTTATGCCATCACTGCAAGTGATGCTGCACCGTTGGTGTTAGAAAATGGGCGTTTGTATTTGCGAAGATACTGGCAATACGAGCAGCAAGTAGCCCAGCAACTGTTACAGCGGATGCAGGTACATCAGTTGTCAGAAGCACAACAGTTAACGGCTGATGGTGTGTTAGCCACGCTATTTTCAGAGCCTCTCGAACCCCAAGTTAACTGGCAGGCTCAAGCGGTTAAAGAGGCGTTGGTGCGTCAAGTGAGTGTGATTTCTGGCGGCCCAGGCACAGGAAAAACCTATACCGTTGCGCGGTTGTTATTAGCCTTGCAGGCGGTCCATCAAACCCCATTGACCATTGCAATGGCGGCACCCACAGGCAAGGCCAAGCAGCGTCTGGTGGAATCGATTAATTACGCCAAGAGCGAGTTGTTAGCTCAAGGCATTGATGAGACCCTCATTGCTAGTATTCCGCACACAGCCCATACCTTGCATGGACTGCTTGGCTTGCGCCCCAACAGTCATGAGGCTCGACACCATAAGGGCAATCCACTCGCCATTGACCTACTGCTAGTGGATGAAGTCTCCATGGTAGACTTGCCTATGATGTCACGTTTGTTAGATGCCCTGCCACCCCACTGTAAACTGGTTTTGGTGGGTGATGCAGAGCAATTGCCTTCGGTGGCTGCCGGGTCTATTTTAGCCGACATTCCATCTTCGGCGATTAGTTATTTGCATAAAAGTCATCGCTTTGATGGGCAGGGTGGTATTGGCTTGTTGGCCCATGATGTGATGCATAATAAGGCCCAAGCAAGCTGGCACCTGCTGTCAACTCATAAAGACCTAAGTTTAATAACTGAAGCAGATTTTCAAACTTGGTTAGAGCAAATGTGTGATCAATATTTTGTGCCTCTGTTAAGAGCCAAAACCTTAGACGAGGCCTTTGTCTGTTTGAACCAGTTTAGAATTCTTGCGGCCACTCGCCAAGGAGACATGGGTGTAGAAGGGCTTAACGTGCAAGTTGAACGCATACTGAGCCGACGTTTATCACAAGTTAAGTGGGGCCAACACTACCATGGTAAACCAGTGATGGTGACCAAAAACCACCATGGGTTAGGTTTATTTAATGGTGATATTGGTATTGTTTGGGCAGAGGCCACTGGCCAGCTCAATGTGTATTTCTTGCAGTCAGAACAAGTGCGCAAAGTTAATGTGGGTTTATTACAAGACTTAGACACTGTTTACGCCATGACCATTCACAAAACCCAGGGATCGGAGTTTGATCACGTGGCGTTAGTGGTGGCTCCTCAGGCTGAGCGGTTGTTGTCCTCCCAGCTGCTTTATACTGCCATTACTCGTGCAAAAATGACCTGCAGCATTAAAGTGAGTGAAGCCGTCTGGTGCAAAGCAGTAGGCAATAAAACCCAACGTTGGTCTGGACTGCGAGCATTACTTAGTTGAGCAGAGCAGAGCAGAGAAGAGCCGAGCCGAGCTGAGCAGAGCAGAGCAGAGCCGAGCAGAGCAGAGCCGAGCAGAGGTGAGGCGACTAAAGCGGTATCTCTACTAAAAATAAGGCAGCAATGACACTGATCTTAGTCAGCTCACACTGCCTATAATTGAACCCACCTGCCGTTGATATATTTGGCAGAAAAATGGCCACCCTTGGATATTGGGCCGGCACTGCCATTGTAATGCACAGTCACTGGCCAAGTTGATTGCACCGTTAAACGGAAAGAACGCCCCTCGAACAGAGGGTCTTGCGGCAGCTTAATGTTCCTTGTCCAATGGCCGTCTCTGGTGAAAAGGTGCACCTCAGCATATTTTTTAAAATGCACAGCCAGCTTATCTGCGTTTGACTCAAGTGCCCGAAGTGCCTCATTTTGCGATATGGTAATACTCTCGTTTAATGAATAAAAAGGATATTCAGTCACAGAGACCACCTTAGGTGTTGGCTGTTCGGGGCTTGTGTTTGACTGCCCAGCGATGGCATGTTGTTGTAAATATTTGTGCCACTGTACGGTCGACTGTTTCATGCCTCGTTCAAAGCCATTATTAACTGCAGTTAACATCTTAACGGCCGCTGGGGTTTTTAAAAACTCACTATACTGTTGCAGATCTTCCACATCTAATGGCAAAAATGTATGCAGGGCATTATTCAGTAGCTTTCTTTCAAACACGGGGATCACTACACCCTCGGTCTCATATAAAAAATCATCTTTTTGGTGGCCAACCTCGGGGTTTAAGATTTCCAAGGCCTCAAATACAAAGCCTGAAGCGAGGTGAAGGCGCCGCACTACCTCATCGGAGGCATATTTGGTTTGCAGAAGGTCTTTAACGCGATCTTTTCTTTGTTGGTCGATCCGACTGTCGGTAAATGTGCCAGAGCTTTTGCGTAAATGCTCTTCTGCAACCAACAACCTAGTGCCTAATTCAGACTCATACCACGCGAGCACTTGCTCCAACTCATCTGAAGTCATTGATTGACGAACCGAGCGTTTGACTTCTTTTAAAACGATTTGGGCATCAAAACTCAGGGCAACACTTCTTTCTAGAAATTCTTTTTGTGCTGGCGTCAAGTTGACCACTTTTTGCCGCTCTATCGACAACCTTATCATTTTAGGAATTTCATCAGTTTTATTGTATAAGCTCGTGAGTTCGATAAAACGGTCAATATTTTGTGTTTCCTTGTACTCTTCGGGAATGGACGCGCAGCCAATAAACAGCAGGCACAAAGTGGCAAGTACCCATAGGCGTAGACGAGTTATTTTTGAAGATAGCATTGATGCTCCCAACTGGATTTTGAGTCATTCACTCTATTCGTGATGAGCTTACATCTTCCAAGGAGCTTGTATTACCCTAGGCATTTCATGGCGACCTTGATTGATCAAAAGCTCGAGGTGACTCAGTGTTAAATATATAGTGATGGTCTCTTATCATTGTTCGATGGGTTCGTCTTGGTTAATCTACAGGCCAATACAGTAGATTAAACGGGGCAGCCTTTGCCCTAAAAACGCGACACCTCGAATGACAGTGTTAAGGCACAAGTTTTCAACCTTTGTCTCTAACCACTCGACTGAGTGCTGCAGGCTTTAAGCCGCCAAAATATGGCTAATGCTTTTGCCTATGGATTCAAATAAAGACAAGGCCCGCTCTGAAGGAACCAAGGAGCGCTGCCGAGAATCTTGTGTTGGGTCAATATGTAGGTAATCTAAATTAATTAATACTTGAATCGATTTACGCAATGTGTAGCGCGAGCCTAGGTGTTTTAGGCTCATGCCATCTTCCATAAAGACACGCCTGCCTTGGCTACTTTCACGCGTCACATGTTCTAAGATTTGTAATTCTCGGTCGTCTAAGCCGCCGCTATTATCAGCTTGTATGCTGGTGCGAATAACTTTAGAAATGCGCAAAGCGATACTTGAATAGTTTTTTATTAACATGATACTTCTCCTTTAATCAAAATTATCATTTAAATGATATCTCTGTTTTCAGATACATGCCAGTAAATAGAGAATATTTTTTGTAACTATTATTTGAATGGAATACTTAGACGTTGTTAGCGTAATATGCGGGTGGTTAATATGTGCTCGAAAAGCAAGTTTAACTCTGGGTCTTTAAGTTGTTGGTTGAACTCTTGCTGTTGAGTTACCGAATAGGTTTTTTGGCGGATAATTAAGTAGGGTTCGGCTCCTTGCTTAAGGCTAAAGGCCACATAAGGAAAGCGGGTCAGGCATTGGCTAAAAAAGCTGATGTTATTGGCGATCGACATGCGCTCACCAGTGGGGTAGACCTGCTGCAAACTTTGAGCATAAATATTAATTTTTTGATAACGCACAATGTTAATAAAGACCATAGGGTCAAACACCTGCATGCCTTTTTGATTGCCTGTGACGCTAGTTAAGGGAAATTGTCCATTGGGCACGCTGTTGTCAAAAAAAGTGAACTCATAGCGTGGGCTGGTATGTGCCAACCACTTAAAAATGAGTTTAGGAATGCCTTGATAAGCCTCTACACTGTGTCCTAAAAAGTCTTCCACAGATTTGTATCGGCCACGTTGTTGACCTCGTATCCAGCCTCGCTCTACGGTTTCCTCTGGTGGTGTAATGACAAAATACATGTACATGGTATGAGCGTATTTGGCATAGGTGCCGTGCAAGACCTTTCGGACCTGTTCGGTCGAAAAGCTGTCAAACCTAAAACGATCAACTAAAATATTGGGGATGGTTTGGTTTTGTTGGCCATTGCGCCTAATGTAGCGGTCTAACTTAGCGTCTATAATGTTGACTTCATTGCTAGTAAAGCGGCCTGAGTATTTATAATGAGGGCCAAGTGATTCATAGTCTAATAATTGGCGACGCCAAATGTCTGGGCTAATAATGCCGTATAGGGAGGACTTGATGCCACGTTGCCCCATGGTTTTCTTTAATAAAGGCCTGAGGGTACTCTTACCCGCAGCAGAGGCGCCTTTTAAACTAATAATGACAGGATTCGATACCCTTGGTAACAGCTGGTATGAATGGGCGGCCACGGCTAGATCGATGGCTGGTTCAATCAGTTTTCCCACCATAAAACTACCATAGTTGTTGAGCGTATGACGGCAAATAATGCGGCTCATGAAGTCTCGATCATTACCAATTAAACCTCGTGTTGAGGCCACAGAACCTAGTATTTGATAGCTACTTTTGTAGACCGCTTTAATCAAAGGATCGACTTGGGAAAAACCTGATATTTTAAGTTGGTTAATGGCTTTAAATTGGATTTCTTCACCACTAAGGGGCAGTTTCTTGGTGGTCTGCTTTTTACTCCAAGGCCATAAGCGTTTTTTTATGGTTGTATTTTGTTGTGGATCTAACATCACTTCTTCAACCAGTAAACGGTCCACTTCTAACTTAACCGCTACAGACAAGCTTTGAAATGCATCTTCAATATCATCGTACAAAGGGGCAATGTGTTGGTCCAAGATGTTGTTGATAATGCGCCTAAAATTAATGCCAAAGTCTTCTTCTTGCTCAGCCTCTGGAATGTGAATATTGGCCCCCACACGCACAATAAGCTCATGCATCACCAAGCGCCGTGAAGTGAAGCCCACAAGATGTTCTGGTTTAAGTCCGGTTAGGTGAGCGATCTCTTGAACTTCATCGTACAAAGTATAAACATTGGGCGCCTGAAAAATAGTTTCGAGGCTACACAGCTCTTTGGGCAAATTGGCACTTAAACCTGGATTCCATGCGCTGTATTGTTTTTTCTTTGTCATTTAACACGTGTAGCCTGTTTTTATTAATCATATTTATAGCAGATTTTCCCCAGCACGTCAGTGCCAATGCTAGCTACCGTTGCCCGTCCCGTGGCACAGGCGGCTGCATAAAGGAGGTGTCGTCTAGTGTCAGGTATTTAGTGCGGGTGAACCCACCAACACTCGTCTTTAGCCCTTTAAAAATAGGTTAATAGCCCCCATTATACTGGAGCGCTTACTGACTTACTCAATGATAAACCAACGCCTATGACTTACGCCCTAGAAATCAGCCAGCTACACAAAATTTATGACAATGGCTTTGAGGCCTTAAAAGGCATTAGCTTAAAAGTAGAGCAGGGTGACTTTTTTGCCTTACTTGGCCCTAATGGAGCGGGTAAATCTACCACCCTAGGCGTGGTGTCTTCTTTGGTGAATAAAACCTCAGGCTCGGTAAAAGTCTTTGGCCATGACTTAGATATCGACGTTAGTCAGGCTAAATGCATGATGGGTGTGGTGCCGCAAGAATTTAACTTTAATATGTTTGAGAAAGTGCAAGATGTGGTGGTGCAGCAAGCTGGCTACTATGGCATTCCTCGTGTTGAAGCCTTAAGGCGCACCGAACAACTGCTTAGACAGTTAAGCTTATGGGACAAGCGTGACGATGCCTCGCGCAATCTATCAGGGGGTATGAAACGCCGTTTGATGATTGCCCGCGCACTGGTGCACCAGCCTAAGTTACTGATCTTAGATGAACCCACAGCGGGGGTTGATATCGAACTACGTCGCTCTATGTGGGCCTTCCTAACCCGTATTAATGAGCAAGGCACCACCATCATTCTCACCACCCATTACTTAGAAGAGGCTGAAAATCTGTGCCGCAATATTGCTATCATCGATCAGGGCGACATTATTAAACACAGCCCTATGAGGGAGCTACTAAAAACCATTAAAACCGAAACCATTGTGCTAGATTTGAAACAAGCGCTCACACAAGTGCCAACAATAGAAGGCTACCGCTTACTGTTAGTAAATAATACGCACATAGAGGTCACCTTGCACCGAGGCCAAGACATTAATAGTTTGTTTGTAGCCTTGACCGCTGAGGGTATACAAGTGACTAGCATGCGTAATAAGACCAACCGATTAGAAGAACTGTTTGTTAACCTAGTTACTAATAACAAGACCGATTTGAAAGGAGTAAACGCCTGATGTCGGCCTATGAAATCTATATTGCTTACGCCACTATTGTACGCAAAGAAATTCAGCGCTTTATGCGTATATGGGTGCAAACTTTGTTGCCACCTTCCATTATTATGGTGCTGTATTTCATTATTTTTGGCAACTTAATTGGCACTCGAATTGGCCAAATGGGTGGCTTTGATTACATGCAATTTATTGTGCCCGGTTTAATCATGATGTCGGTGATCACTAACTCCTACGGCAATGTGGTCTCGTCCTTCTATAGCACTAAATATCAAGGTAGTTTGGAAGAGATGTTAGTGTCGCCCATGCCTAATTGGGTCATATTGGCGGGTTACATTACAGGTGGTGTGGCCCGCGGATTGGCCGTAGGAACCATCGTCACAAGCCTGTCATTGTTTTTCACCCAGCTGGAAATTTATAATTTGGGCATTATCGTACTCGTGGTGCTAATGACCTCCATTTTGTTTAGCTTGGGGGGCTTTATTAACGCCGTGTTTGCTAATAGCTTTGATGATATATCCATTGTTCCTACTTTTATTTTAACGCCGTTAACCTACCTTGGTGGCGTATTTTATTCCATTGATCTACTGCCTAATTTCTGGGCTGGAGCATCACTATTAAACCCTATTTTATACATGGTCAATGCCTTCCGTTATGGTATTTTAGGAGTTTCTGATATTGCGGTGGGCTATGCGTTGTTGGTTATTAGTGTGTTCATTGTGGCCCTCTTTAGTTACTGCATGCACCTATTAAATACGGGCAAGGGCATTCGAAAATAGCATTGTGTTTTGGAGATAAAAATGCAACAAAATGACTTTATAGAGGCCTCACCTTTAGGTGACAAAAGTGCCTATGTCAGTGAATATACGCCAGGCTTATTGTTTCCTATTCCGCGCAACAAGCCTTGGCATCCAGAGTTTTCCTCGCGGCCCTTCTACGGCATTGATGTGTGGAACGCCTTTGAGGTGTCTTGGCTCAATGCCAAAGGGTTACCTATCATGGCGGTGGCTGAATTCCGTATACCGGCCGATAGCTCACATATTATTGAAAGCAAATCATTTAAACTGTATCTGAACTCATTTAATCAAAGCGTCATGGCTGACACAGCGCAAGTGCAGCAGCACCTGACTGAGGACTTAACCGCCGCAGCAGGTGTGCCAGTGCAGGTCACTTTGTTTAACCTAGGGGATAAGGCCATGCCAGTATTGCCAACCCCTGGAGTAAACATCGATGAGCAAGATATTGATATCACCACTTACTCGCCTGATGCCAGTTTGTTGTCGTCTGACATTAGTCGCTATCGTACGGAAGTTTTACATAGTCATTTACTTAAAAGTAACTGTCCCGTAACAGGGCAACCAGACTGGGCAACCTTGGTTGTCGAATACGAAGGTGCTACTATTGATCGGGCGGGACTGTTGGCTTACATCGTGTCTTATCGTGAACATGGAGACTTCCATGAGCAATGTGTAGAACAAATCTTCCTCGACATAAAGGCGCAGTGTAAGCCAGGTCAACTCACTGTGTATGCCCGCTACGTCAGACGGGGTGGTTTAGACATTAACCCCTACCGTTCTACCCGGCCTTTGTCACCTAGCAATCACCGTACCGAACGCCAATAGGCATCTGCAGGACTTTTTATGGAACTATTACAAGGTTTACTCAATCGCGTGTCGATTCAACGCTTAGAATCTCCAGCACCAACCTCAGTTCAGTTGGAGATGATGCTGCAGGCTGCTTTGAGGGCGCCAGACCACGCTAACCTAAAGCCATGGCGCAGTGTTATGGTGGCTGGAGAAGGCCTTACAAAGTTGGGGCAAATCCTGCACCAAGCGCAACTCGAGCGAGCTCCAGAAAGTGATGCACAAACATTAGAACGGTGTGTCAAAATGCCTCACCGAGCGCCTAGCATTTTGGTGTTGGTTGCCAGTCCTAAGGAGCACCCAAAAGTGCCCGAAGCGGAGCAAATACAAGCTACTGCGGCTGCGGGGAGTGCCATTCTATTGGCAGCCCACGCGCAGAATATTGGCGCCGTGTGGCGCACCGGTTGGGTAGTCAGTCATCCCATGATCCGAGAGGCATTTGATATTAAAGAGCATGAGCAAATCATTGCCATGATTTATATGGGAACGCCATCGGTAGCGCCCAGACCTGCACCCACAGTTAGCAGCCAAGATTTTATTAAACACTGGCATTAATGCGTTGAATTTTATTGCTTTTTATGGAGTAAAAGCATAAAATCTCGGCGTCCAAATGGTGAGGTGTCCGAGTGGTCTAAGGAGCACGCCTGGAAAGTGTGTGTACCGCAAGGTACCGAGGGTTCGAATCCCTCCCTCACCGCCATTATTCACTAGCAATGCCCAGATAAGTTGTTGATATATCTACCGCAATTCACTCCAATCAATGGAACGGTAGACATAACTGATGACACAAATCCCCCTAAGCACCCCGCATATACCTACCTGAAGGGTAATCTTGTGAGCAAATATGACAAGATCCCGTAACCCAAAAAACAACATTACGAGGTTTATGATGGCCGAATCCAGTGTCAACTCAGATACTTTTTAGCCTAGTTTAAGTATGCGCTTAAGCTCTTTCTCTAGCACCTCAACCTCCAAGGGCTTACTCATTGTGGCA
>CAWUTT010000083.1:0-7223 GCA_963925635.1 uncultured Pseudomonadales bacterium
CATGAAGATTTTCTAGGTAAGATTCGGGCGGTACGTTATGCCTTCCTAGAACTAGGTGTGGACGATGGTATTATTGTAGCGCGCACAGACTCACTGGGTGCCGGCTTGACCAAGCAAATAGCAGTCACCAACACACCGGGTGATTTGTGACCAATATAACTCTTTCCTCGACTGCGATGAAGTGACTACGGCAGAGCTTAATAATGGTGACGTTGTGCTTAATCGCGATGGCACACTCGTGCGCCCTAAACGTCTGCCATCCAACCTATTCCAGTTCCGTAAGGGCACCGGCGAAGACCGTTGTGTATTAGACAGTATTACGTCTTTGCAAAATGGTGCAGACCTTTTGTGGATTGAAACTGAAAAGCCACATGTGTCACAAATTGGTGGCATGGTAAGTCGCATTCGTGAAGTGATCCCCAATGCTAAATTGGTTTATAACAATTCGCCGTCATTTAATTGGACCTTGAATTTTCGCCAGCAGATCTTTGATTCCATGTCTGCCGCAGGTGAAGATGTTTCTGCCTACACGCGCGCTGACTTAATGAACGAATCTTATGACGCCAGTGCCTTGGCCTTGGCTGCTGATGAAAAGATCCGCACCTTCCAAGCCGATTCGGCGCGTGAAGCGGGCATCTTCCATCACTTAATTACCTTGCCTACCTACCACACTGCGGCCCTGTCTACAGACAACTTGGCTAAAGAGTACTTTGGCGACCAAGGTATGTTGGGTTATGTGGCGGGTGTTCAGCGCAAGGAAATTCGCCAAGGCATAGCCTGTGTTAAGCACCAAAACATGGCGGGTTCTGACATGGGTGACGATCACAAAGAGTATTTTTCTGGTGATGCAGCCCTTAAAGCTTCAGGTAAAGACAACACCATGAACCAGTTTGGTTAAGTCACACCAAAAGGTGTCTAGATGGTGGTAATAAAAGCGGTCTAGATCGAGTTAATAAAAGGTGGGGCTAAGGCTTCGCCTTTTTTTTTAACAAGTTAGGCTAAGTTGGCGCCAATAGGCGTCATCAACTAAAAAAATAGTCTTGTTCATGGAAGAGTAACAAGGTACCCTTTTGTTTTTGCTGTTGTATTACTTGGAGATCATCAGATGATGCAGGGACAAGGTCAAAGCTTGGATGAAGCTTTTGATGCCATTATTGATGCATGGTTAATAGAGCGGCAGGCGTTACTCACTCAATTTGTAGCACTTCCACAAATGAACGTAACTGATAACATAATCCAAGAGCTACACCGCTTTTGTGAGGCCATGGTGGATTACAGTTCGCGCGGCCACTTTAACGTTTACGAACAGTTATTAATGCATATTGCCGAGCACAATAACTTACATGCAGCCAATGCCCATGTCCTGCTGGGTAAAATTCATGATACTACGGACAAGATCATCATTTTTGATGACGAATATGGCGCCGTAGAAAAACTGTCCATTCAAGATATTGGCCACTTCAGTGGCCGACTTTCACGCTTAGGTGAAGTGCTGACCGAGCGCTTTAATCATGAGGATGAACTCATGGGTTTGGTGCAAGAAACCTTATCTTAGTGGCCACTTGCCTCAGCTTAAAAGGGTAGTTTGTGACACAGTTCAAACAAGTTGGTCTTATTGGAAGACTTCATAGCCCCGCCGTAATCGAAACGTTACACCGGGTCATTGCTTGCCTTAATGCTTGCCAATGCAAAGTATGGGTCGATGAGCGCATTGCTGATTCACTAACTAGTGAGCAGTTTAACGGTGGTACTTATGGTACTGGCGACCGGCACTTTTTGGGTCAGCATTGCGATCTAGTGATCGTGGTTGGGGGCGACGGTAGTATGCTCTCCGCAGCTCGTGTTATGGCGACCTATGGTGTGCCCGTCATCGGCATTAATCGAGGCAAATTGGGCTTTTTAACAGACATTGCCCCAGATCATGTAGAAGCTTCCATTGAAGCGGTGTTAGCTGGACAGTTTGAAACCACTCATCGGTTTATGCTGTCTGCCCATGTGTTACGTAACGGCGAGGAGATAGGCCGCGGTAGTGGTTTAAATGACATCGTCTTACATCCTGGAAAGTCGGCGCGCATGTTGGCCTATGATCTTTCCATCGACGGCACTGCTGTTTATTTTGATCGAGCCGACGGCTTGATTATAGCCACTCCTACAGGCTCTACTGCTTACGCGCTTTCAGCCGGTGGGCCCATTATGCATCCTGCATTAGACGCCATTGCACTGGTACCTATGAACCCACACAACCTCAGTAGCCGGCCCTTAGTGGTGGCGGCAGATGCGGTGTTAGAAATTCTTATTGGCCAAGACAACAGCACCCAACCAACTATTAGTTGTGATGGTCAAGTCCATATCGTCTGTGAACCGGGTGATAAGGTGCATATCCAACGTCATGAGACGCAGCTCAAGGTATTACATCCTTTAGGTCACCATTTTTATGATCGTTGTCGCAGTAAATTAGGCTGGCACGCTCGCGCCAGTGATGATGGCCAGTGATGCTGTTACAAAGTTTTCCAGGCAGTACTGACCTCACTCCAATTACCCAAGCCTTGTGGCAACATAAAATGCCCCATCGTGTGCGTTTTATCAACGGCGAACAACAGCTATGGCTGCATAATGCGGCCCAGCACGACGCCGCTCAGCTGCTCCTACAGGCGATGTTAAAACAGCAGCCTGGTGAAGATGCTTGGTCGGAGCCGTTGCCACCTGCAAGCAAGTCTACTTTCACTGCTAATCACTCTGCAGGCTCAGCATCACTTACTTGGACCAATGCTAAGACTTGGTTTAGCTTAACCCCCATCACTATTGGCATGCTTTTGTTCACTCTAGTGGTTACTCTGGTGTCTCGATTGGGTACTCAACTAGAAATAGTGGCCTGGTTGAGCTTTTTTCCTCTGGTACTCGACACACAAGCCTACCTGGTTGGCGGATTTGAGCATTTATGGCAACAACCGTGGCGCTTGATTAGCCCAATATTGTTACATTTTGGTTGGTTACATATGGTGTTTAATCTGCTGTGGTGGTTGGATTTAGGGCGCCGTATTGAGCACCAATCTAAGTCGCTATTGGTGGCTTTATTATTGGTCACTAGCATTGCTGGTAATGTTGCTCAAGCCTGGCAAGAAGCCAGTTTATTTGGTGGCTTTTCCGGGGTCATTTATGGATTACTTGGCTATATTTGGGTCATGGACCGATACAATGCACCGCGCTATCACCTGCCACAAAATATTTTGCTATTCATGTTGATATGGTTGTTGCTAGGCATTAGTGGGTTGTTTGCAGCGCTTGGCTTTGGCGCCATGGCTAACCTAGCCCATCTGGGTGGCTTGTTGGCGGGTGTTGGCTGGGGGTTTTTGCACACCTTTTTATACCGTATCGAATCTAACAAGCGCTAAAAAAGAGTCGGCGAATAAGGTGATTTATGCTATTGTTTCGCTCACGTTTTATCTAAGAGATTTGGCTGATGGAATACAATCAACTCATTGCCCAACTAACGCCAGAAGTCTACCTTCGGTTAAAGACCGCTATTGAGATTGGCAAATGGCCTGATGGTAGGGTGCTCAGTAAAGATCAAAAAGCCTCCTGCATGGAAGCCGTTTTGCGTTACCAAACGATGAAGCTCGATGCCGAACAACACTCAGGCTTTATGCCAGACCAATGTGCCTCTAGCGCCAATCCTGCGCCCAATAAAACCGACGAACAAGTGATTAAAATACACTAATGATGCAAACACCTCACCTGCTTACTGGGCATCTGGCAAAGCTAACTACCCACATTGATGCTGTGCCTGATGCCCAGGTGCAGTATACCCTCATGTTGGGGGATCAAGAGCTACACCTTAATCCGCTCATAGGTCAAACAATTCGCTTAGAACATCTCGGGCAAATCAACTGTAGCCATTGTGGTCGCAAAACTAAAAAAAGTTACAGCCAAGGGTATTGTTTCCCTTGCATGCAAAAGTTACCCCAATGTGACCTGTGTATTATGAGCCCAGAAAAATGTCATTTTGATGCAGGCACTTGCCGCGATGAAGCATGGGGGCAAGCGTTCTGTATGCAGCCTCATATCGTCTACTTGGCTAATTCTTCTGGTCTTAAGGTGGGTATTACCCGAGTTAATCAAATGCCGACTCGTTGGCTTGATCAAGGCGCCTGCCAAGCGATGCCTATTATGCAAGTGGCGACTCGCAAATTGTCGGGACAAGTGGAGACAGTGCTGAAGCAATATGTGGCTGATAAAACTAATTGGCGAAAACTGCTGAAAAGTGATGCGACGAATATTAATATGAACCAAGCAGCAGACCTGTTGCTCAATGATTCAGAGGCTGATCTAGAGGCCTTGTTGGGTGGCCTTAGTCATACAGACTATCAGTGGTTAGATACGGCGCCCATTAGCATGCGCTACCCGGTATTAGAGTACCCTGAAAAAATCAATTCTCATAACCTCGATAAAGAGCCTATTTTGGAAGGTAAACTGATGGGTATTAAGGGCCAATACCTTATTCTCGACACGGCGGTGATTAATGTCCGCAAATACACATCCTATTTGGTGCAATTCAGCTCATGACTAAAAACTCTCAAGTAACCTACTTAAAAGATTATCAGGTGCCCATATTTATCATCGACACCACGGACTTAGATATTCGTATTGGCGATGAATACACCTCTGTTTTTGCACGTCTAAAAGTACGCCGTAATCCAGCCTCCAGTGCCACCTCGTCGGTACTTGAGCTGCAAGGTGGCAAACACATTAAACTGCAAGAAGTCATCATGGATGGACTCATTCTAGATGACTCAAACTATGACCTAGAAGACACTCTTCTGTCGATTTATCAATGCCCAGAAGCCTTTGAATTAACAACAGAGTGCCTGATTCAGCCGCAATTGAATACCAGTTTAGAAGGTTTGTATAAATCTGGTGGCATGTATTGCACTCAGTGCGAAGCGGAGGGTTTTCGCAATATTACCTATTACCTAGACCGGCCCGATGCCTTATCGGTGTTCACGACTCGGATCAGTGCTGAGAAAGCCAGATACCCTATTTTATTGGCTAATGGTAACCCAGTGGGGCAGGGCGACTTAAATAATGGTGAGCATTTTGCGGTGTGGCATGACCCGTTTCCTAAGCCAGCCTATTTATTTGCCATGGTGGCTGGCGACCTGGTGCGTCAAGACGAAGAATTTACCACCGTGTCGGGTCGCAAGGTCGATTTACAAATTTTTGTAGAAGCTCATAACAGCCATAAGTGTGGTCACGCACTGGCGTCTCTTAAGCGCTCTATGTTGTGGGATGAACAGGCTTATGGCCGAGAATATGATCTCGATTTATTCATGATCGTGGCAGTGGATGACTTCAATATGGGGGCCATGGAAAACAAAGGCCTCAATATTTTTAATTCTGATTGTGTATTAGCCGACCCAGCTACTAGCAGTGATGCTATGTTTGAACGTATCGAGGGCATAGTCGCCCATGAATATTTTCATAACTGGTCGGGTAACCGTGTGACTTGTCGCGATTGGTTTCAGCTGAGTTTAAAGGAAGGCTTTACCGTTTACCGTGATGCACAATATACCGCAGACACTTACTCTGCGGCGGTCAAGCGCATTGATGATGTGACCATATTGCGCACCCACCAGTTTGCCGAAGACGCCGGTCCCATGGCTCACCCCATACGTCCTGCATCCTATATGGAAATTAATAATTTTTATTCTGTGACTGTGTATGAAAAAGGCGCAGAAGTCGTGGGTATGATACATACCTTGCTGGGCGATGAGCTATTCCGTAAGGGCAGCGATCTGTATTTTGACCGTCATGACGGCCAAGCAGTAACAACGGATGATTTTGTGGCTGCCATGGCTGATGCTAGTGGCATAGACCTGAACCAATTCAAACACTGGTACAGCCAAGCGGGCACCCCAACGTTAACCGTGACCGATCGCTACGACGAAACGGGCCAGCAATATCACCTGACCATAGAGCAGTCCACACCCGCAACGGCAGAATGTCAGCAAAAGCTGCCATTTCACTTACCCTTGCGTATGGCCTTGCTAGATAACCAAGGTTTAGAGATACCTTTACAGCTGTTGGGTGATGACTCAGTGCAAGGGTCTAGCTGCGTGCTCAATATTACTCAGGCGCGGCAAACGTTCGTTTTTGAAGGCGTCACACAAGCACCAACACCATCGTTATTACGCGGTTTTTCAGCGCCAGTTAAATTAGACTATGCCTATACCCAAGCACAGCTCCTGTTTCTTGCCAGTAAGGATCAGGACGGTTTTTGCCGCTGGGAGGCGTGCCAACGTTTGTTAATCGAAGCCACGCAGCAAGCCATGGCACAAAAAGCCAGCTATCAGTTGGCCCCCGCGCTAGTGGCCATGTTGCGAAGTAGCTTGGTTGATCATAACTTAGACCCAGCTATGGTCGCCAAACTAGTGCAGTTGCCTAGTGAGGCCTATTTAGCTGAAACCCAAACCACTGTGGATGTGGATCTCATTCATGCGGGTCGTGAAACCATGCGCCATGCGATCGCTTCAGCTTTAGAAACTGAACTGCTGGCCTGTTATCAGCGTTGTCATGATGTGGGGCCGTTTAGTCAAACAGCCAAAGCGATTGGCGAGCGCGCCCTTAAGAACACCTGTTTGGCCTATCTTAATAGGTTAAACCAACAGCAGTACCAAGCTATAGCTCAAGATCAGTTCGCCTTGCAGGCCAATATGACCGATGAAGGCGCCGCCTTAAATATATTAATTGGCCAAGAGCCTGCCGAGTTAGCCACGCCCTTGTTGGCGGATTTTTATCAACGTTGGCAGGGTGATGCACAAGTGGTTGATCAGTGGTTTGCCATGCAGGCTGGGGCTAACTTAACCGGCCGCTTACCTTATGTGAAGGCTCTGTTAGAGCATGCAGCATTTGATATTCGTAACCCTAATAAGGTGCGTAGTGTGGTGGGTAGTTTTATCCGCAGTGCTATTAACTTTCATGCGGCCGATGGCAGTGGTTATGAATTTGTTGCTGATATGGTGTTACGTTTGGATGCGAGTAATCCTATGATGGCGGCTAATTTAGCCAAACCCTTAGGCCGTTTTAAACGCCATACTCAACATCGTCAGCAGTTAATGCAGGCTCAGCTTGAGCGATTAAACCAAGCCGAACTTAGCAAAGATGTATTTGAAGTGGTCAGTAAGGCTTTAGCAATCAATTAATCCATCAACCCATCATTAACCCAT
>CAWUTT010000084.1:0-6846 GCA_963925635.1 uncultured Pseudomonadales bacterium
GGCCGATTCATATTCTGGCACGCCCTCTGCCAAGGATTCATGGGCCGCCTGCATCATGGCCCCAGCGATACTGCCAGCCTGAGACATGACTTCAATTTCTAAAGCCGACTTAATTAAGCGTAACCGACCCAATACTGGGGCGATATCTTTGACCGGCACAGCCGCATAATCTTGCTCAATATAATGCCGCACTAGCGCAGGCACGGTTGGCAGTTCCAGCCAAATGGTTTCAGGCTTTGGCCCTAAAATATTGGCCAACGCTGCTTGCCAGCTATGATCACCAAAATCTTCCCATACCCTAATGTCTTCTACCCAAGTCATGGCCCCCACCATTTCTGATTCCATCAGTGGAGTAATAATGGATGGGGCACCAACAGCGGGCACAACTAACATGGTTGGGCGGCCAAACTCGATGCCTAGATAACCCCAAAAGCCTGCAAGATAAGCAATAGAGCTCTCATCGGTAAACACTGCTAAGGCAATATTTTGGGCTTGCATCTGGGCTTGTAAACGGTGCGTGCGATGTTTAGCTTCTGATAACATGATGCATCCTCTGGCTCCAAAATTTGATTCTAACCACATAACCCGTGGCTGTATACAGCTATAGGTTAAGCGTCTAAAATGAGACTAGAGTGGCTCAATAACCACTCGACTGAGCACCTAAGGTCGATCCTTTAAGGGTATTTCAGGCTTGCAACTGGCCTATGGCCCGGGCAATGTAGTTGCGTTTAACATAGCCCAATGCAACTAGATCGTGGCGTTTGGCTGCGGCAATCAATTGTTCTAATTCAGTCACTAAGGCATGCACTTCGCTAACCCAAAAGTTGGGCATTTGCTGGTACCAAACCCGAATGGTTTGGTGGTAATACAAATCATGGAGTTGTTGGAGCGCTTGATTACTGATGAGCCGACAAATAAAACCGTGCAAGCAATGGTTTATTTCAGCTAACTCCAATGCTTGCTCATGATCAGGCGACAGTTGTTTGGCAGCCCTCAGCAACTCTTGCATGCCCACAATAATGTCTGCGGGCACATGGGAGACTGCCATACTGCCAATGAGCTCAGCCACTTTAAGTCGCATGTCGTAGACATCTCGTAACTTATCGAAATCGGCTTCAGTGACCAAGGTACCTACCCCATTTTTACTGACCACCAGGCCTTCAAATTCTAGTCGCTTAATGGCTTCTCTAAGAGGCGTGCGGCTGCAACCAAATTCATCAGCCAGTTGAGCTTCTCGTAACAATGACAGGGGCCTATATTTTAGCAAGCAGATGCGTTCGCGCAGAATGCAGTGGATAGCATCTATTCGCTGACGCGCTGTTAAAGTGTCGAGCCCGTTATGCATGGGCTAATAGTTGCTCTGCAAGGCTTAAATCCTCTGGCCGATTGACGTTAAAAAATGGATTATCTATCAGTTCATCAAACGTCACATCTGCCACCCCATAAGGGGCAGTAAAGCGGTCTACCTTGCGCATATCCTCTTCTACAATAGCCCGGTATAGGTCATCAAATAGATCTACTGGCCACAAGCCAAACACCGGTTGAGTTCGGCCCCCATAACTAGCACAGGCTAAGCGCTGCCCGCCTAACTGCATTTGTTTAATCATGCGAGACACATAATCTGCTGGGAAAAACGGCGTATCTGCCGCCATGGTAATAATATGGGTGGCGCTTGGCTTATGTTGCTTGGCCCATGCCATAGCCGAGACAACACCCGCCAGTGGGCCTGCAAAATCTGGCACTATATCGGCTTGAACCGGCAACTCAAAGGCCGCAAAGCGCTGGGCATCGCCATTCACATTAAGTAATACGGTATCCACTTGAGCCTGCGCTAGGTCGACAACATAATTAAGGATAGGTTGACCACCCAGGAGTAACATGGATTTATCGCCGCCACCCATGCGTCTAGATAGACCACCCGCTAATATAACACCCACTAGTTGATCTGCTTTAATCACCATTTTTTCGGCCTGCATGTTTGGGTTCGTCGGCAATCTTATTGACATCAATATCATAATGCACACGTTCAAAGCCCGCTAATACTAAAAATTTTCGGCCTTTGGCTCTGCCAATTAATGTGAGCCCTGCTTTGCGGGCTAAATCAACGCCCCAAGCAGTAAAGCCAGAGCGAGAGATAAGAATAGGGATACGCATTTGTACGGTTTTAATGACCATTTCAGAGGTCAGACGCCCCGTTGTGTAAAAACATTTATCTTGTGGGCTTATGTTATGCATGTGCATGTAGCCTGCAATTTTATCAATGGCATTGTGACGGCCTACATCTTCCATATACACCAAAGGTTGTTCTCGTTTACACAGGATACAGCCGTGAATCGCACCCGCCTTTTGATAAATACTTGGGGTGGTGTTGATGTGCCGAGCAAGCTGGTACAGCCAACTGGTCTGGACGTGGGCGTCTTGAGCTAGCTCAATGGTATCAAACTTCTCCATGATGTCACCAAACACAGTGCCTTGAGCGCAACCAGACGTGCGCACTTTTTTCTTCATCTTATCTTCGTAATCAGTTTCGCGCTGAGTGCGCACTATGGCCACTTCTAGCTCTTCATCATAGTCAATGGCGGTAATCACATCATCAGCTTGCAGCATATTTTGATTAAGCAAAAACCCCACTGCAAGGTATTGGGCATGATCACCCAAAGTCATAAGAGTGACAATTTCTTGTTTATTTAAATACACCGTCAAGCCACGTTCAGTCACCACGTCCACGTCCACTTCAGCACCGGTATGATCACGCCCAGTGACCTCACTGGTCAGCGATGCGTTATCTGGATTAGGGTAAATAAGGTAACCAGAGAGGTCGGCTTGTTTCATGGGCATGCCTTTTGTTGCTTAGCGATCCAGCGGTCTAATTTATTAGCAAAAGTTTGGCGGTCTGTATGATTCAAAGTGGCTGGACCACCAGTTTGCACGCCACTATTGCGTAAGGTTTCCATAAAATCACGCATATTTAAGCGTTGGCGAATGGTTTCCTTGGTATAGGCTTCACCTCTGGGGCTTAAGGCTTGGGCGCCCTTTTCCACCACTTCGGCAGCCAGTGGAATGTCGCCAGTAATCACCAAATCACCTGCACTCACCCGCAGCACAATTTCATTGTCCGCTACATCAAAACCTTGGCCTACCTGAATACTGGTAATCACTTTAGATGGCGGTGTTTTAATGTATTGATTAGCCACAAAGGTGGTGGCAATTTGTGCGCGTTCAGCCGCACGGAATAAAATATCTTTAATGACACCCGGACAGGCATCGGCATCAACCCAAATTGGCATAGTTATCAAAATAAAAGGTAGGTCATGGTCTCATTGTGCACCAAAGTGCCGTTAAGAACCAGACGACCCCCACGATAAACACAGTTGCCTGAGAAACACCTGCCTAGGCGATCATACGAGCCAGTGTTTGGGTTAGTTTTTGTACATCTTGCGCACTGGTATAGTGCACCAGAGAGAAGCGCAACACACCCTCTTCTGCATCAATGCCCATGGCTTGTAAAAGTCTCATTGAGTAAAAATGCCCAGCCCCACACATTAATCCCTCTGCGCCTAAAGCACTGGCCAGATCAAAGGCTTTGTGACCTTGCACCAAAATAGACACGGTTGGTGCTCTATTAGCAGCCTGCTTGGGGCCTATGAGTGTTATTTTTTGATGCTCATTGAAAAACTCTAATAGAGGCTCTAATACCTCTACCTCGGCTTGTCTCAATAAGTCGTGAACGACTTTATTTTTGTCTTGGTCATGGGCATTATCGGTGGTCGCATGATGCTGGTAAATTGTGCTTAGGTAATCACAAACGCCTGCTGCTGCTGCAATTTGTGCATGGTCTGGGCCTGCAGGAGTTAAGCGCTTTTCACGCAGATGGTCATTAAAATAATGTCCTTGGTTACTCAAACACGCATCCATTTGCTGACGCACAACCATGACCCCTTGATGGGTACCATAGACTTTGTAGAGCGAAAATAAGTAAATATCTACACCTAGAGCGTCTACGTCAGGTAAACCATGCCCGGCATAAGAGACCCCATCAACAAGGGTTTTAACGCCTTTGGCTCGCGCTAAACTTGCAATATGGGCCACTGGGTTAATTTCACCGAGAATATTAGAACAATGGGGGAACACCAGGAGTTTAGTGTGTTGATTAAACAAAGCAGGCAGATGGTCCACATTTAAACTGCCACTGTTTGCATCAACACACCACTCTTTAACCACAATACCTTGCTGTGCCAGTCTTCTAAAAACACCAGAGTTTGCCTCGTGATCTTGATTAGTGACAATAATTTCATCACCTTCAGTGAGCCAACCTAACATGGCCTGAGCTAATACATAGGTGTTTTGGCTTGTGGAGGGACCAAAGTAGATTTCTTCTGCGCCCACATTTAACCAATCTGAAAATTTTCCATAAGCACTTTGCATGTGTGCCCCAGCCTTTTGGGCCTGCGGGTATGGGTGAAAGGGCTGCACTTTAGTTTGCCGCACGTAACGGTCTAACTGATCCATCACTTGGCGGCACATATAGGAGCCACCTGCATTTTCAAAAAAGGCTGTACCTTTTAAACTCGGCTCACTAAAGGCTGGAAACTGGCGGCGAACAAAGTCGAGATCTAAAGTTTTAATTTTCATCATAGCGTGTTCCTGAAGGCCTATAGGAAAATGTTCTGTTAACCAATAATAGCTATTTTCATTGATCTAACTCAAGGTTTAATCATCTTTTGAAGCATCGATTTTGACAAAAAAAAGCCCTAACAGACCTAACTTAAGCGCATGCCTAGACAATAACACCTCTGGCCAGACCCACTAATACACCCTCCCTTATCATAAGTAGAACCGGCGTTTGATTGCACTAGTGAGCTAGCCAATACTTTGCTTGAGCCCCTTTGAATATCTGTCTCTGGCGACTCAAGAGCACAATCATACACATTCCATTTACAAACATGAGTTTATCCGTCTTTATAGACTATAGTTTTACTGAAAGTATCAATTTGTATGCTTTACTAATAATAAGGAAGGACCATGAAGAAAATGAACACAAAAAAATTACTCATACTGCTATCGTTGTTCACTAGCAGCCATGCTTTAGCAGATGAGGCCAGCGGCTTTGCTGCAACTTTAGGCCACTTTAGTGCCGGCGTTGATGCTTTTTTTAATACTTATTTTGGTTGGTTTGTTAATACTATTTTTTTTAGTGTACCTATGGGAGGTACCAAATTTCCTCTCATCGTCGGTTGGTTGTTTATTGCTGCGTTTATCTTTACCTTTTATTTTGGTTTTGTACAGTTTAGGAAGTTCAAACTCTCAATCGACATTGTAAGTGGTAAGTTTTCCGACCCTAATGCAAAGACAGATGGCGAAGTGTCACACTTTCAGGCGTTAACAACCGCCCTTTCAGGCACGGTTGGTTTGGGTAACATCGCAGGTGTTGGTGTGGCACTAGCTATTGGTGGGCCAGGTGCCACCTTCTGGATGATTGTCGTAGGCCTATTGGGCATGTCATCAAAATTTGTAGAGTGTACCCTAGGAGTAAAGTACCGCACTGTTTTGCCTTCAGGCGCTATCTCTGGTGGGCCAATGTATTACCTACGTGACGCCATGGCAGAGCAAGGTAAGGCTGGATTAGGCAAATTTCTTGCAGTAGGCTTTGCCATCATGTGTATTTTTGGTGCCATCGGTGGTGGCAATATGTTTCAGGCTAACCAAGCACATGCAATGCTCAATTATGCCTTTGGCATTCCTTTAGAGTATGGAATTATTACGGGTGCAGTACTTGCGGCCTTAGTTTTTTCAGTCATTGTAGGTGGTATGCCCTCCATCGCTTCTGTCACAGAGAAGGTTGTACCTTGGATGGCAGGTTTATACATTAGTATGGCCATTATCGTTATATTGGCTAATTTATCTCAGGTCGGCCCTGCCTTTGCAGCTATTTTTGCGGGCGCATTCACGGGTGCTGGTGTTGCTGGTGGCTTTATTGGAGCTCTGATTCAAGGACTTAAACGCGCCACTTTCTCCAATGAAGCAGGGGTAGGCTCGGCAGCGATTGCCCACTCCGCGGTAAAAACCAATGAGCCAGTGACCGAAGGCTTAGTGTCTTTACTTGAACCATTCATCGATACCGTCGTCATTTGTACCATGACCGCATTAGTCATTACTATTGCGGGGTTAAATGTGGCCCCCTTTGATGGTACTGGCTTAACAGGAGTGACCCTCACTGCGGCTTCATTTGAAGCTACTTCGAGTATCTTTAAGTATTTATTAGCGGTGGCCGTTATCATGTTTGCATTTTCCACCATGATTTCTTGGTCTTACTATGGTTTGAAAGCGTGGACTTTCTTGTTTGGTGAAAGTGGAACTGCTGAACTAACCTTTAAGTTAATATTTTGTGTGTTTGTTATCGTTGGTGCCACCATTAAATTTGGTGCGGTCATTGATTTCTCAGACGCAGCTATTTTTGCCATGTCTATCTTCAATATTGCCGGCCTATATTTCTTAATGCCCATTGTAAAAGCTGAACTTAAGTCGTTTAGCGACCGGGTTAAATCAGGTGAAATAAAACGTTATAAGTAAGTCTTTGCGTTAGCTTATTTACATGGTGGTTAGCGTCTATAGCTAGTGCGCAGTCTTGACGATCAGACTGCGCACTAGGGCGCTGAGAGCCTAATCCTCTAGGAATCGGTTAACGCCTATAAAACGTCCAAAAAAAGACCCGCAATAAGCGGGTCTTTTTTGTAGTAGCTAGCAGATAATTAGCTAACTAACTCAATGCGCGAGGCACAGAATTTAAACTCAGGGATTTTACCCACCGGGTCAAGTGCTGCGTTAGTGAGCATATTTACCGCCGCT
>CAWUTT010000085.1:0-4517 GCA_963925635.1 uncultured Pseudomonadales bacterium
CGCAACGGAATTAGTGACTGAGGCGATGCCTTCAAGCCTGTCTGCTAAGGAACTCTTAGGTGCTATGTCAGCACAAGATCACCAGGCCGCCGAAGTGTTTGGGCCTTTAGCTTTTGATGGAGCAATATCCCCAGAAGCTGCTAAATTAAAGGGTATTAAGCACCCAGTAGCTGGGCACGCAGACGTATTATTAGTGCCTAATATTGAAACTGGAAACGCTATTTTTAAACAGATGGTGTACTTTAATGGTGCTACTGCTGCAGGCGTATTAATGGGTGCAAAAGTGCCTGTGATGCTTACTTCAAGAGCAGATCCTCCAGCCGCTAGACTGGCTTCAGCGGCGTTAGCGGTAGTCTATGCGCATTATTTGAGCCAGAAACCATAAAGGCGTTTTAGTTATGCCCATTGAGGTGTTTTTTGCAGTACTGCTTGCTGCGGCTTTGCACGCCGGTTGGAATGCGCTGGTTAAAATAAATGCCAAACCCATTATCGCTATGGGTCTGATTATGGCGTGCACAAGCCTTGTCGCAGTATGCTTTTTACCTTTTGTGGCGTTCCCCACTGGGCAAATGTGGCCATGGTTACTGCTCACACTAGTGCTGCACTTTGGTTATAAAGTGTTCCTCGTTAAAGCCTATGCCCAAGGGCATTTTGGCCAAGTTTACCCCATTGCACGCGGCAGCGCGCCGGTATGGGTGTTGTTGGTGAGTGTGATATTTCTAGGTGCTCAATTCACTCCCGTGCAAATTATAGCCTTACTATTAATCGCCAGTGGGGTGGCTTTATTAGCTCACTTCAAATCAGTCAAACCACTAGGCACTGGGTTTTATTATGCTTTAATTACGGGCATGTGGATTGCGTCCTACACCATGGTAGACGGCTATGTGGTGAGCCACATTGGTGGCCTGCACAGTTTTGTAGTGTGGTTGTTCTTTTTGGATGGAATGGTGGCTACCCTGTGGGCCTATCACTACAATTCTAAGGTGTTTGTATCGAGTTTAACTCAGTACTGGTTTGTTGCAGTAGGTGGTGGTGTCATGTCGATGGCAGCTTACTGGATCTGTTTGTGGGCAATGACACAGGTGCCGGTGGCGATAGTGGCTGCCTTACGTGAAACGTCAGTGCTGTTTGCGGCCTTGCTAAGCACCTACATGTTTAAAGAAGTGCTTGGCCGTCATCGGTGGCTTGCAGCAGGCTTTATTTGTTCTGGTTTGGTACTGGTTAAGTTAGCCTAACTAAAGCTTTATTTCCAATTAAGCTTCATTTTACCTTGAATATTAACCTGCGATTAAAAGATGTCAGCATGTTTTTCCATACCTGCACCCGTAAAATTGCGCTGCTGTTATGGGCCCATGATCGGAGGTGAAACCATCAATCCATTGATGGTTTTTTACTTGAATCTGCCTGCCTAATTCTAGTCTGGGTAATTTGTCACTTGTTCCAGCCAGATTAATTTTCGCTTAGCCCTGCGATTAATTATATTTTCTAACCTTTGATCTACAGGGCTTTTTTTAATGGCTCTGTGGCCGTATTCAAAAGTGCCTCAAACTCATTTATCCCCATTAAATTATAAGCTTAGACCTAAAAAGTGAAAAGTTAAGTATATCAATGACTTCATTTACTCACGGGTCTGATTGAACAGACCTACTAAGTTATAAAAATAACCTCTTATACAAATCTAAAGATTGATGATAAACATTTAACTGAATAATAATAAAAGAGGAAGTTTAATGTTTAACACCAATCCTTTTGCCGAACTTTCGGCCATGATAGATCCCTCTATTATGCAAGTTTACGTCATCATTATGGCGCTCTTAGTAGCCGGCGGAACTCTATTTGATGTCGTGCACAAAAGAAGTGCCAAGTACTTCTTTAATAACTGGCAGAAATCCAAGGCTAATGCAAAACGCCAAGTCAGTGGGAGCGAAAGGGCCTCGGTGGCTGTTAAAACAGCCATAGATGGTTTGACTTCTGCCGAATTAGGCGACTGTAGCACCCGCCGACAGCTGGCTCACCTATTAACAATGTATGGATTTATTGCTTACACTGCCACCACAGCCATGATGGTGTTTGGCTATCAAGCGTCGGCAACACCGGCAATTGTGGCCAATCTTTGGTATCTCGGTGCCTTTATGGTGTGTTTAGGCGGTTACTGGTTCTGGTTTTTCATCAGAGTTGATGTTTCTGCCGAAGGGCACTCACCGTTTCGACTTGTGCGAGCTGACCTGTTTGTGGTGTCACTCACCCTAAGTACCACATTCGCTCTGGTCTGGGCCTATACCCAAGTCAATGGCAGTTCCACCTGGACCATGCTATCCCTGATTGTGTATATCTTTACAACGACAGTGCTGTTTGGATCTGTTCCGTGGTCTAAGTTTTCCCATATGTTCTTTAAGCCAGCTGCGGCTTTAGAGAAAAAAATGTCTGAGGCAAACGGATCGCGTAATAACCTCCCCGAGCCTGTTGACCGCACCAATCCAGCGATCCGCGATAGTCACTCCATGGAATTGCTCAAAGACGCCCCCCTCTCTATGGGACTGGGCATCAAGCGTGAAAAGCCTAGTCATTATTAACCTGAGGCTTAAAACACGGTAATTAAAACCTTCCAAATATACCTGTGAGAGGAAAAATATTATGCCCACTTTTGTTTACATGACCCGCTGCGATGGATGCGGACATTGCGTAGATATCTGCCCATCGGACATCATGCACATTGATAAGACCAACCGTCGTGCCTACAACATTGAACCCACCCATTGTTGGGAATGTTTCTCTTGCGTAAAAGCCTGCCCTCAAAATGCCATTGACGTGCGTGGTTATGCGGACTTTGCACCCCTTGGCCATAGTGTTCGAGTGGACCGAGATGAGGATAAGGGCACCATAGCCTGGAGCGTGAAGTATAGAGATGGCAGGGAAAAGAGTTTCCTATCTCCCATTACCACCAAGCCGTGGGGTAGCTGTACACCTAATCTTAAAGAAGTTGTAGGGCCCACCCAAGAACAGCGAGATGGCGAGTTATTATTTAACGAACCGAAATACATCCGTTTTGACGATGGCGGCCTACACACACTTGAATCGAATGGCCTCACGTTGAAACAGGGAGTTTACTACTAATGGCTTACAAGACAATTGTAGAAGACAATATTGACGTTTTAGTTGCCGGAGCAGGTTTAGGCGGCACCGGTGCCGCTTTTGAAGCTAGGTACTGGGGCCAAGATAAGAAAATTATTATTGCCGAAAAGGCTAATATAGACCGTTCTGGTGCCGTTGCCCAAGGGCTCTATGCGATCAATTGTTATATGGGTACGCGCTTTGGTGAGAATAACCCAGAAGATCATGTGCAGTACGCGCGGATCGACTTGATGGGCATGGTACGTGAAGATCTGTTATTTGATATGGCCCGGCACGTAGACTCAGCTGTACATCAGTTTGAGGAGTGGGGCCTGCCCATTATGAAGGATCCTGTAAAAGATTCTTATTTGCGTGAAGGCCGTTGGCAGATCATGATCCATGGAGAATCATATAAACCGATTGTGGCTGAGGCTGCAAAAAAGAATGCTGACAAGGTTTATAACCGTGTTTGTATTACCCACTTGCTCATGGACGAAGTTAAGGAAAACCGCATTGCTGGAGCGGTAGGATTTAACGTTCGGACTGGAGACTTCCACGTATTTAAATCTAAGACGGTGATTTGTGGGGCTGGTGGCGCCTCAAACATCTTTAAACCCCGTTCGACTGGTGAAGGGATGGGGCGTACTTGGTATGCCCCTTGGTCTTCTGGTTCTGCCTACGGTTTAATGATCGAAGCTGGCGCTAAAATGACTCAGATGGAAAACCGCATTGTGCTGGCCCGATTCAAGGATGGTTTTGGTCCCGTGGGAGCCTACTTTCTGCATCTTAAAACCTATACCCAAAATGGATTGGGCGAAGAGTTCGAATCCAAGTGGTGGCCACAACTGCAAGAAATGGTTGGCAAGGAATATCTTGATCCGGAACTGTCTCACAAGACACACCGGCCAATCCCGACGTGTTTACGCAACCATGCCATGATCTCTGAGGTAAACGCCGGTCGAGGCCCAATCCACATGGTCACCATGGAAGCCTTCCAAGATCCACACCTAGAGGAAGTAGGCTGGGAAAATTTCTTGGGGATGACGATAAGCCAAGCAGTACTTTGGGCCGCAACAGATGTGGATCCCAAACATGAAAATCCAGAGCTGACTACATCAGAACCCTACGTCATGGGTTCGCATGCAACGGGTAGTGGAGCTTGGTGCTCTGGCCCTGAGGATGTTTCCCCACCAGAATATTTTTGGGGTTACAACCGTATGATGACCATTGAAGGCTTGTTCGGTGCTGGTGACGCTGTTGGCGGAACGCCGCACGCCTTCTCGTCGGGCTCCTTCACTGAAGGACGCCTCTCTGCCAAGGCAGCCTGTCGCTACATAGACGATGGCAAGGGTGAAGGTATCGTTGTATCGGACAAACGGATCAACGAACTTAAGGAAATAGTTTTT
>CAWUTT010000086.1:0-20416 GCA_963925635.1 uncultured Pseudomonadales bacterium
ATGGCACCAGTGCCAGGAGTCATGAACACACGAGCGGTAGAGGTCTTACGACGACCGGTACCGTAATATTGAGTAACTGCCATGATCGTCTCCTTACAGGGTCAATGCTTGTGGTTGTTGCGCTTGATGTGGATGCTCAGTTCCAGCATACACTTTAAGCTTGGCGTACATAGCTCGGCCCAAAGGACCTTTTGGCAACATACCTTTAACAGCGAATTCAACGGTGCGCTCAGGAGCGTGATCAACCATTTTTTCGAAAGACATAGAACGCAGGCCACCTGGGTAACCAGTGTGACGATAATACATTTTGTCTTTTGCCTTATTACCAGTCACACGGACCTTTTCAGCGTTAACGACGATAATATAATCGCCCGTATCAACGTGAGGTGTGTATTCAGGCTTATGCTTGCCACGTAGGCGGCGAGCGATTTCAGTTGCCATACGACCCAAAGTTTTACCTTCGGCATCGACGACGAACCAGTCACGGGTGACGTCAGCTGGTTTAGTACTTACGGTTTTCATGTGAATAACCTATTTAATGGCCCAGTTGATTAGGCCTACCTATAATTATTGAGTTATTGCACTGCCTTGCAAACTACACAAGAGCTGCCAATAACGTGCCTAGCAGTCTATGCCCCTAACAGCCCTAGATTGAGTTACCTAAAGGCACCCACACAAAGCCAACACAGAAACTGCGAGGCCAAATTATACAGGACAAAGGAGCCTCTTGTTAAGCCTTAAAGTAAATGTTTTTAAGTGTTTTTCATTTTAATCCAAACTTAACCTGAAACATGGCCCCTAGCCAAGTATTCATGGGACTGCATTTCCTGCAATCGACTTAAGGTGCGCCGAAATACAAAGTCCAACTGACCACCGGCATACAACTCCAACAAAGGCACCTCAGCCGACATGATGACCTTTAAATTGGCGTCATAGCAAACATCCACTAAGTTAACAAAACGCCGCGCTTGATCTTCCATTCCCGATCTCAAACAAGGTACGTTGCTAATAATCAAGGCATGGAACTCATACGCCAGTTCTAAATAGTCATTTTGCGAACGCGGTTGCACACACAACTGGTCGAATGAAAGCCAGATAATGTCATCGCACAGCTTAATATAGCTAAACCCGCGCCCATTGATACTAACCACACCACCCTCGCTATCACTGCCCGCCACTGCTGGCGCTGGCAGCAATGGCGCTAACGCCACAAAGCTTGCTGCCAGACTCACATCCGCCGCTGCATCGAGGGGCCAGTGGTACAATTCAGCTTGGGCCAAAGTGCGCAAGCGGTAATCAACGCCCCCGTCCACGTTGATGACGTCAGTATGCTGCTGCAACAACGCAATAGCCGGCAAAAAGCGCTGCCTTTGTAAACCGTTTTCATACAAACCTTGAGGTTCAATATTAGACGTGGCCACCAGCACTACGCCTAATTCAAACAAGCTTTCTAGTAACTTCGCCAAAATCATGGCATCGGTAATATCAGTGACAAAGAACTCGTCAAAACAAATAACCCTAGCTTCATCAGCTAACTCCTGAGCCACCACAGTTAAGGGGTTTTTGATGCCTTTATGCACCGCTAAACGGCTATGAACGTGGCGCATAAAGCGGTGAAAGTGGGTACGCTGCTTATTTTCAAACGGCAGACATTGGTAGAACACATCCATTAGATAAGTTTTACCACGCCCTACCCCTCCCCAAAAATACAAGCCTTGAGCAGGTAGGTGCTGTTTAGGCTTACCACCGGCCCATACAGGCAATCGCTGGGACCAGCGCCTAGGCTCAGCCTGCCCGCCTTCAAGCGCGCACAGCTCAAGATAAAGTCGCTGCAAATGCTCAATAGCATTAGCTTGAGCTGGATCTGTGGAAAAATGTAATTGCTGCTGATCGTTACGGTACTGCTCTATAGGTGAAGGCATATATGCGTCAAAATAGTGAATAATGGTAATAAATGAACCCGTTGGGTGATATCTGAGATGTACTCATGAACTAATTACATTACAATAGTAGCTTCTGAGACGCTTTATTGAAAGGAGCTGCTGATGGATTTACTCAGCAACGATTGGTTTTTTTGGTTAGTACTATTTTTACTCGGTTTAGGTATCGGGTTTTTATTAGGTCGCAACAACAATAGCGACCTCAAACGACAGAACCAGCTCAGTAAACAATTACAAACTGCTCACACTGAAATGGCAGAATATAAAGAGCAAGTTAACCTGCACTTTGCCGATACTGCCGCGGCTGTTAATCAACTCACCGACAGTTATCGCAGCGTGCACGAACAACTCGCAAAAGGCGCTCAAAGCTTGTGTGATGACCCAGACACGGCTAGCAGCCTAGAAACCATTGCGGGTCCAGCTGAGAGTGCGATAGAGCACCAAATAGAGCCTGCCGCCACTATCCGCCCACCCATGGACTATGCGCCAAATAGTAGCAAAGAGCACGGTACCTTAGATGAGCGCTACGGTCTTAAGCCTAAACCAGAGGCAACGGCTCCTCCAGCCTACGACATACCCGTTACACCGGCCTCGACCAACTAGGTCGATTAAGCAGGGCTAGGCACATCCACGAACTCACAATCTAAACCAAGCTCTTGCTGTAAATGCAGGGCTAGGGCCTGAGCGCCATAACGTTCCGTGGCGTGATGCCCCGCAGCAAAATAATGCACCCCGTTCTCCCGCGCCACATGCACTGTTGACTCGGATATTTCACCAGACACATAAGCATCTAAACCTAAGCTCACCGCCTGCTCAATCATGCTTTGCGCACCCCCAGTGCACCAACCAATGCGTCTGATTGGCTTGGTTGGGATATCAATGTGCAGAGGTTCTCGCCCCAACGCCTTGGTCAGTTGTTGCTGCACTTCAATACCACTGAGTGGTTTTGGTAAGGTCGCATATAGCCCAAGGCCCGTCACACCACTAGACTGCATATGCGCCTCAGACACCCAGCCCAACAGCTTGCCCAGCTGGGCATTATTACCTAGCTCAGCATGACAGTCTAATGGTAAATGATAGCCGATTAAATTAATGTCGTGATCCATCAGCGCCTTGATGCGGCGTTTTTTCATCCCCACTAAAGGACTGGCTTCGTTACGCCAAAAATACCCATGGTGCACCAACAATACATCGGCCCTAAAGGCGATCGCTTTATCAATAAGGGCCTGACTCGCTGTTACTCCAGTGACAACTCTTTGTATTAACTCCACCCCTTCTACCTGCAAACCGTTGGGTGCATAATCATTAAATTGGTTAGGCTGCAATAACCCATCCAAATAACCCATTAAATTCTGACGCTTAATAGCCATGCAAATATCTCTAGTGTTTTTTTGCCTTTAACTGCACCAAAGTTTACACTATAGGTAAGCATTACAGGCATACACCTGCCAACCTTTTATGGCATCAGCGACTCTTTAATCACATGACCCGTTCATTTATCAAATATTTATTAAGCTTTGCCCTTGCTGGTATAGTAGTGGCCACTACCCTGATGCTTGTTGCGCCCCAGAGGTTCGCAAGCCAGACTGGTATTGACCTGTGGTCCCAGAGCGCGCCCGACGCCAAGCTCAGCTCAGTACACGGCTATGCTGATTTGCTGGAGCACACCATGGGTTCTGTGGTGCGCATATACAATCAGACCACAATTCCCTTGGCCAGCGTATCACTACTACAAGACCCTCACTATGCCAGCCTGCTGGAAGGCCAGTTAATTGACTCCAGTAACAATGAAGTTCATTTAGGTTCTGGTGTGATTGCCAGTGCAGAAGGTCATATACTGACCAACAATCACGTTATTGAAAATGCTCAACGAATTAAAGTCGGTTTAGCCGATGGCCGCTCTGCACCAGCCACCTTGGTTGGCACCGACCCAGCCACCGACTTAGCCGTCATTAAAATTGAACTAACTGACTTAACCCCAGCTAAAGTCCCAGCCGACCTAGACTCTCGAGTGGGTGACATCGTCTTTGCTATTGGCAATCCCCACGGTTTAGGACAATCCGTTTCTATGGGCATCATCAGTGGCAAAGAGCGTAATCGGTTAGGCCTCAATACCTTTGAAAGTTTCATCCAAACCGACGCTGCCATTAATGCGGGCAATTCAGGTGGCGCTCTGATTAATACTCAAGGTGAGCTGGTAGGCATTAACACAGCCCACTTTTATAACTCAGCAACGAGTGCTCGCAGCCAAGGCATTGGCTTAGCCATACCCATTGATATTGCTTCTAAAGTGTTGCACAGCATTGTTTCCGAAGGCCGTGTAGTGCGCGGTTGGTTGGGCATAGACTTCAATGTGTTTAAACGCCAATACAGCCAGAATGCGTTTGCCTCAGAACAAGACACAGGCATCATGTTATCAGGCGTATACGCCAACAGTCCGGCCTACATTGCGGGGCTCAAAGCAGGCGATTTAGTCACCCATTTTAATGGCAACTTAATTGAAGATTGGAATGAGTCGTTAAATTATGTCACCCAACTAAGCCCAGGCAGTGAACTTAAGATCACTTATCGCCGTGGTAATGCCTCCTCTACGGTGACGGCCATGCTTGGCACTCGCCCCAGCGCCAAGTAAACTAATCATTATGACTGACACTAACAAACCACCAGTGCACGACACTATTTTCTCTCAACCCATTGAAACCCTGGCACCGTTTGAGTTTAACGCTCAAGTGGCTGACGTTTTTGAGAACATGATTCAAAGGTCAGTACCAGGTTACAACTTTTTACTGGATGTCATTGGCTTACTCGCAGCTCGGTATGGGCAACCCCACAGCCATTGTTATGACCTAGGCTGTTCCCTTGGCACCATGACTTTGCGCTTGCGCCAAAACCTACCAGCCTATGCCCACGTCATTGGTGTAGATAACTCTGCTGCCATGGTAAGCCGGTGTCAACACAATATGGCTCGCGACCACAGCCAAGCAAGCTATGAGATTCTCCAGCAAAATCTGCAGGATACCCCAATAGAAAATGCCTCCATGGTCATTCTCAACTTTACCTTACAATTTATTGCCGATCATGAAAGGCCGAGCATTCTCAAAAATATTGCTGATGGCATGCGCCCAGATGGTGTATTACTGCTGGCCGAAAAGGTCTGTTTTGACGACCCTCAACAGCAAGCTCTGCAGGTTGATCTTTATCATGACTTTAAGCGCTATCAGGGCTATAGCGATCTTGAAATTGCACAAAAGCGTGCAGCCTTAGAGAATGTATTAGTACCCAACACCTTGGAACAGCATCGTCAGCGCTTGTTTGACGCAGGCTTTAGTCGGGTTGAAACCTGCATGCAATGTTTTAATTTTTGCGCCTTACTGGCATTTAAATAACGCTTAGCAAGCAACGCCAGCTGAGACTCGACTTACTTCCAGTTTACTTCCAGTTTACTTCCAATTTAATTTGACCTGCGAGACCACCATGGGCATAAATTTAGAGGCCTTTTTTGAACAGACTAAACACACCGATCTAGCGCAATTTCACCCACAGCTCAAACAAGCTTTGCAACAACACTATGAACACAAAAGCCACGGCCGCTCTATCGAGTGGGACACTGCCCTTGATGCGATGCCACAGTTAGACAATGCCGACTATAGCTTTACCGATGACAGTGTATGTGTCGTCAAACCAGATCACCTCGAGTTAGATGAGTCTGCCTATAGGCAACAATTGCAAAGCTTTATGCCTTGGCGCAAGGGCCCATGGAATTTGCTAGGTGTTGAGATAGACACAGAATGGCATTCAGATTGGAAGTGGCAACGCATCCAACCTCACATCAGTTCCTTAAAAGGCAGGCAAGTACTGGATATAGGCACCGGCAACGGCTACTTTTTATACCGCATGCTGGGGGCTGGAGCGAGTCTCGCACTCGGCATCGATCCTACCCGAATTTTCCTTTACCAGTTTCACGCCGCCCAAAGACTATTGCCCGCCAACGGAGCTCATTTACTACCCCTGCGCAGCGAACACTTACCTGCTTTTGGCAGTTTTGATACGGTATTTTGTTTGGGGGTTTTGTATCACCGACGTTCGCCCATCGACCATCTGCAAGAGCTCATGTCTTACCTGCGTCCAGGCGGCGAATTAGTATTAGAAACCTTGGTGGTACCAGGCGACGTCAATACCATCTTTGTGCCTCCAGAGCGTTATGCAAAAATGGCCAACGTTTGGTTTTTGCCAAGCACAGCGGCTTTGGAAAACATGCTGCGTAAACTCGGTTTAGTCAATGTGCACACGGTCGACGTTAATCAAACCACCACCGCAGAGCAAAGAGCCACAGACTGGATGAGCTTTCATTCATTAGCAGATTTTCTAGATCCCAACGACCCCAAGCTTTCAGCAGAAGGTCATCCGGCGCCCTTGCGAGCCACCTTAGTCGCCACCAAACCCTAGCATGGGACCCAACACCTCACGTCGAAGTTTAGTCAAGGATACGGTATTCGGCAGACCGTGCGTGAGCTGTTAAGCTTTCACCTCGTGCCAGTACCGAGGCCACCTTGCCCATATCACTGGCGCCTTGCTCTGAAAACATGATCACCGAAGAACGCTTCTGGAAGTCATAAACGCCCAAGGGGGATGAAAAACGAGCCGTCCCCGATGTTGGTAACACGTGGTTTGGCCCAGCACAGTAGTCACCTAAGGATTCGGCTGTATGGCGACCCATGAAAATGGCCCCTGCATGGCGAATTTTAGGCAACATCGCTTCAGGGTCAGCCACTGATAATTCTAGGTGTTCAGGGGCAATGCGATTAGAGATATCAATGGCTTCTTGCATATCTTTGACATGGATAAGAGCACCACGATCTTCAATTGAAGCCTTGATAATGCTTCTGCGCTCCAG
Organism: uncultured Pseudomonadales bacterium; assembly: GCA_963925635.1. Taxonomy (GTDB): domain Bacteria; phylum Pseudomonadota; class Gammaproteobacteria; order Pseudomonadales; family Balneatricaceae; genus Njordibacter. Next base: position 6,835 of record CAWUTT010000086.1, read on the forward strand.
CGTAGGGAACAGGGCTTTAAAGCTTGCTTCAACCTGGTCCAAGTAGTCTAGATCTGGGCACAACAAAATAGATTGGGCTTGTTCATCATGCTCGGCTTGGGAAAACAAATCCATGGCCACCCAGTCTGGGTTAGTTTGACCATCACAAATGATGAGAATTTCTGATGGCCCAGCAATCATGTCGATACCGCAGGTACCAAACACTGCGCGTTTGGCAGTGGCAACATAGATATTCCCAGGGCCCACGATCTTGTCGACTTTGGGCACCATAGCGGTACCATGTGCAAGGGCTGCAATAGCTTGTGCCCCGCCAATAGCAAACACCCGATCTACACCTGCAATGGCTGCCGCCGCCAACACTAAGGGATTAACCTTACCATTAGGCAAGGGCACGGTCATGATGATTTCCTTGACCCCAGCCACCTTGGCTGGAATAGCGTTCATTAATACCGATGAAGGATAACTCGCCTTACCACCTGGCACATAAATGCCCACCCGATCCATAGGGGTTATTTGCTGGCCAAGTAAGGTACCATCGGCTTCAACATAACTCCATGAATCTTGTTTTTGATGCCCATGGTAAGCGCGAATACGATCAGCCGCAGTTTGCAATGCATCACGCTCTTGGGCCGTAATATCGGCTAGTGCTTGCTGCAGCTTTTGCTGAGGTATTTCAAGTTCCGCGGCGGTTTTAAAGGGCGTGCGGTCCAACTGATTAGTGAGTTGCAATAAGGCGGTGTCGCCCTGTACTTTTATGCGTTCAATAATATCGGCAACGGTCTTTTGTACCCGTTGATCTGACACACTTTCCCAACCCAGTAATTGACTCAACTTAGCCTCAAAATGGGCCTCTTGGGTATCTAAGCGAGTAACTTTTAGCCATTGCATATTAACGCCCCTGAAGGGCGTTGACCGCCACAGACAACTGTTCAATAAGTGGACCTATGCGACCATGCTTAAGCTTCATGGACGCTTGGCTAACCACCAACCGACTGCTAATAGTCGCAATTTCTTGTAACGGTTCTAATCCGTTAGCTTTTAGGGTGTTACCAGTGTCCACAATGTCTACAATTTGATCAGCTAAACCTAGGATAGGAGCCAATTCCATGGCCCCATAAAGCTTGATGATATCCACTTGCTGACCTTGCTCAGCAAAATAGGCTTTGGTTATGTTGACAAATTTAGAGGCCACTCGTAAGCGCCGGCCTGCTGGCGCAGCACCAATCGGCGCACAAGTCATGAGCCGGCACTTGGAAATCTGCAGATCCAAGGGCTCATATAAGCCACTACCACCATGCTCTAGCAATACATCTTTACCAGCCACTCCCATGTCAGCAGCGCCGTATGACACATAGGTTGGTACATCGGTTGCACGAATGACTAAAAACCTGACCCCAGGCTGAGTGGTTTCGAACACCAACTTACGGCTAGTATAAACATCTTCCAGCGGCTCAATGCCAGCACTTGCAAACAGAGGCAAGGTTTCTTTTAAAATACGACCTTTAGACAATGCAATGGTCAGACTATTGGGCATGGTGTAGTTTCTCGGTTAAGCAATGCGCTTGATGATGGCACCTAAAGCGCCCATTTTTTCTTCAATACAATCATAGCCCCGATCGATATGGTAAATACGGTCAATAACCGTTTCACCTTCTGCCACTAAGGCGGCAATCACCAAACTTGCCGAAGCTCTAAGGTCTGTGGCCATGACTGGCGCTGCCTTTAAGCGCTCAATACCTTGCTGGATCACAGTATTACCTTCTACGACTACCTGAGCGCCCATGCGCGCCATTTCGTCAATGTGCATAAAACGGTTTTCGAAAATAGTTTCAGTAATACGGCCACTGCCTAGGGCAATCGCATTGAGGGCTGAGAATTGAGCTTGCATGTCGGTGGGAAATGCAGGGTAAGGTGCGGTTTTCAAATTAACCGCTTTAGGCCGTTTGCCATGCATATCTAAACTAATCCAATCTTCGCCTGTGACGATGTCTGCACCCGCCTCTTCTAACTTAACCAGCACTGCTTCCATAATATCTGGGCGCGTGTCTTTAACTTTAATACGCCCACCAGTCACCGCCGCAGCCACTAGGTAAGTGCCCGTCTCTATGCGATCTGGCAATACATCGTAGTGACAGCCATGCAGCTTTTCAACACCTTGGATGCGAATTGTGCCCGTACCATGGCCCGTGATCTTTGCTCCCATGGCGATCAAACATTCTGCCAAATCAACCACTTCAGGTTCGCGGGCTGCGTTATCTAATACCGTTTCACCATCGGCTAAGGTAGCTGCCATCAGTATATTTTCAGTACCCGTGACCGTCACCGTGTCAAAAAAGATATGCGCACCTTTGAGGCGATCGGCCTTGGCACGAATATAACCATCTTCCACCGTAATGGTGGCACCCATGGCTTCCAAACCGCGAATGTGTAGATCCACTGGACGGCTGCCAATGGCACAGCCACCAGGCAAAGAGACTTCAGCTTCGCCAAAACGGGCCACCAAAGGCCCTAACACCAGAATCGAAGCGCGCATGGTTTTAACCAAATCGTAAGGCGCTATGCAATGGTCTAAGGTGGTCGCGTCAATCTCTACGCTAAGTTTATCACCCACTAACAAAGACACACCCATGCGGCCCAGCAATTCAATCATGGTGGTGACGTCATGCAAATGCGGTAAATTACGAATAGTCACCGGGTCTTGGGCTAGTAGAGTTGCGGCCAAGATAGGCAACGCCGCATTTTTCGCACCCGCAATTCGAATTTCTCCGTCCAGGCGTACGCCACCGGTAATACTTAGTTTATCCATAATATTGTTCGCCGAATATTGATCTGTCTTAGTTGTGAAAGAATACAATTAAGCGCTTAAGCGCTGCCATTGGTCTGGGGTATAAGCTTTTATACCTAAAGCGTGAATAGAACCGTCTGCAATTTGATCAGTAAGACAACCATAAACCAGTTGTTGTTTTTTAACCGGTGATAAACCGACGAACAGGTCTCCAATCACAGTGACCTGAAAACTACAGCCTTCGCCACTAGGAATCACTTGCGTGCCCGTTAGCTGTTGTTCAATAATTTGTTTAACTTGTGCTGCATCCACAATATTCTCCATGGGCTAATTTGGGGCCCAATTATAGCAAAATACTCGCCGCTATCGCTACTACCGTCGAGTAAAAAATCAGGCTCAAGATGGACCATTCCAAGAGGCAATCACGTCATCCATACGGCCTTCATTTTGTGCCATAGCACTGGCAAACTGTTGCCTAAATGCCAAACCCAAGTTAATACCGTCGATGGTCACATTAGTCACCCGCCAACCTTGCTGACGTTTTTTCATGGCGTAATTAAGGTCGTAAGCTGCGCCGTTGGCATAAACTTTTACCCAAATTTTTTGCCGCCCAGGTTTACTACTACTACTGGGGTTAGCTTGAATTTCAAAGCTATTAACATTTAAAGACAGGAAAGCCCGCGCATAGGTATTAAGTAACGAACGCTTAAAAGCCACCCTAAAGTCATCAATTTGCTGTGGCGACGCTCGACGATAAAATTTAGCCATAACGCCTTTGGCGATGCTGTCAAAATCTATTACTGAGTCTAAAATTAGGTCGATAGCCAAGAGTAGTTTGGGTTCATCTAGGGGCACAGCTTGGCCCTCAGCTGTACTTTTTTGAGCCGCTTCCAAACGGCTTTGTTCAAGTAGGCTAAGCATGGCATGAGTGCTTTTCTCAACCACCTGACCTGCTTCTTTCCACTCATCTGCCTTGACGACCAGAGCACACAACAGCAGTACCACACCCAAGACTATTTTTTTACTGCCGGCATTAAAACTCAGCATACATGTCACTCCTTATTTATTGTCACCAAGGTTAAGCAAAAACTGGCCAATAAGCTCTTCTAGCACCAATGAGGATTGGGTGTATTCGATCACATCTCCAGCAACCAACATATCCTCTTCTGCACCAACCGTAAGACCCACATACTTTTCACCCAATAACCCAGCCGTGAGAATACTGGCGCTGGAGTCGATGGATAAATAATTCACTTGGCCATGGATTTGCATGTGTACCTCAGCCATAAAGGTATTGGGGTCTATGCCAATGGCAACCACCTCTCCTACGGTAACCCCAGCCAGAGTTACCTTAGCTTTTGGGCCAAGGCCTGCCGCGTTTTCAAATAAAGCACTCAGGGCATAATTATCGTCGTTACGAGACATGTTGCCACCACTCACCTGCAAGGCTAAAGCCACTAGAGCCGCCAATCCAGCCACCATCATTAAGCCTACACTAAGCTCTAACCATCTCTTGTTCATACTGCGCCTCCAAACATTAGCGCTGTTAAAATAAAATCAAATCCTAAAATAGCCAAGGAGCTATAAACGACGGTACGAGTGGTCGCAGCACTTATCCCTTGGGAGGTGGGAACACATGAATACCCTTGATATAAGGCGATCCAACTAATCAAAAAAGCGAAGACCATGGCTTTAATCATACCATTGATGACATCTTCATTGAAATCAACGGCCTGCTGCATATTGCCCCAATAAGAACCGCTATAAACCCCCAGCCAATCCACTGCCACAAGGTGCCCACCATAAATACCAACCAAACTAAAAATGGCCACCAATAGGGGTAAGGAGATCATGCCTGCCCAAAATCTAGGTGCAACGATGCGGTGCAGTGGGTCTATGCCAAACATTTCTAAACTCGCCAACTGTTCGGTGGCTTTCATTAAGCCAATCTCAGCAGTTAGCGCAGACCCAGCCCGGCCAGCAAACAACAAGGCAGCCACCACCGGAGCAAGCTCCCTCACCAGGGTTAAAGCCACCATTTGGCCCACCGCTTGCTCGGAACCATAGGCAGACAATAGGGTATAACCCTGCAACCCCAGCACCATACCAATAAATAACGCCGACACCAGCATAATAATAAGCGACTGCACACCCACTACATAAAGCTGCTGTATTAACCGAGGCAGACTAGACGACTTAGGTTGCACCACAATGGCCTGCATCAACATGAGTAAGGCATGGCCCATTTGAACCAATTTACTCAACAAGCCTGCGCCTAAGTTAGCAATAAAGTTGATCATTGTGATTGGGCCCGCAGTTCGTCTTGCAAGGGCGGTGCGGCAAAGTGAAATGGAATCACCCCATCTGCCTCACCGTGAATAAATTGCTTGACTGCAGGTTCATTACTGGCTTGCAAAGCGGCTGGAGTATCTTGCGCTAACACCCTGCCCTCACCTAATAAAATCACTTCATCGGCAATAGCACAAGCTTCTGCAATGTCGTGGGAGACCAGCACACTGGTAAGCTGCAGTTGCGCATTAAGGTTTTTTATCAACCTTTGTAGCACGGCCATCGCAATGGGGTCTTGGCCTGCAAAAGGTTCGTCGTAAAGAATAATTTCAGGTTCAATGGCCACCGCTCGAGCTAAAGCCACCCGCCTAGCCATACCCCCAGAAAGCTCTGATGGCATGAAATCTCTGACCCCACGCAAACCCACAGCTTCTAGTTTTAACAACACTCGGTTATACAAATCATCAGCCGACAAGTTCATATGCTCTCGCAAGGGAAAGGCGACATTTTCAAACACAGATAAATCGGTGAATAGGGCCCCACTCTGAAACAACACCCCCATGCGCGTGCGCAACTGGTTAAGCTGCTTACGTTTGAGCTGAGCAAGGTCCTGATCAAAAACCAGCACCTCACCTTGATCGGGTTGCAACTGGCCACAAATCAAGCGCAATAGCGTGGTTTTACCAGTACCACTTGGGCCCATAATCGCCGTGATTTTGCCCGCAGCGATGGTACAGTTAAGGTTTTTGAATATGGTCCGATCACCACGATAAAAGCTAACATTGCGCATGTTAATAATGTCGTTTGTGGCCATAGGTAGAGTTCCCAGCAGTGGCTAATGTGTCTAGCTCCAAGTTTAGCACTGACTCGCTTAAGTGCAAAGAAACTTGCAAATTGTGTCTAGTCTTGGTTTGATTGCGCCTCGCCGTTGCGCCTAGCCCCGATTAGGGCTTCAATTAACCCTTTATTGCCACTCTTTATTAGACCTTAACTATGCTTATTGCAATTGCTGCCGTTTTAGTTGGCTTAGGCTTACTCATCTGGAGTGCTGACCGTTTTGTTGATGGCGCTTCTGCCACTGCCAGCCATTTAGGCATGTCCCCTATGCTGATTGGCCTAACTATTGTTGCCTTTGGTACCTCAGCCCCAGAAATGCTAGTGTCTACCATGGCGGCGCTAGACCACGCACCAGGTCTGGCTATTGGCAATGCCATTGGCTCCAACATCGCCAACATCGCCCTAGTTCTTGGCGCCACAGCCCTAGTCTCTCCAATGCCCATTAAAGGCAACTTGGTGCGCCTAGAGTTACCCATATTAACCCTCGCCACCCTTGGCGCGGGCATTCTCTTGTTAGACTATTACCTTGATATAATAGACAGCGCCCTGTTATTACTTGGGCTAGTGGTGTGTTTGTATTTATTTAAACGTTATCAGCAAGATCATGTGCAAGATAAAATACAACCTTTAGCTAACATGAGTTTAAAACTGGGTATTATTTGGTTAATCGTGGGCTTAGTTTTATTGGCTCTAGGATCAAGGATTTTGGTGGGCGGCGCCATCTACATTGCCACTGACCTGGGCGTAAGTAAAATGATTATTGGCCTTACAATTATCGCCATTGGCACTAGCCTACCTGAACTTGCTGCCTCTATCATGAGCGCTCGAAAGGGCCAACACGGCATCGCTCTTGGCAATATTATTGGCTCTAATATTTTTAACTTATTGGGAGTTATGGCCATTCCCGCCCTTATTAACCCCGTGGTTATCGAAGCCGACGCTTTGTGGCGTGATTATGGACTCATGCTGTTGCTGACTTTGTTCATTCTCGCACTTGGCTTTAAGGCCCGCCGCGGTGGCACTATTTCTAGGCTTATGGGCAGCCTATTGTTGTTGATCTATGTTATGTATATGTTTTTACTTTATACTAACGCTACATAATTCACCGACCTGCCTCAGGAGGCGTGTTGAACCATAAAAACACTGGCCGGCCTAGCCAAACTCAGACCACACCGTTTGCTCAATCGGCCTTGCGCACCATTAGCCTTGAGCAGGCCGCTATTGCCGAGCTAAGCACGCGCATTGATGCCGCCTTCGAGCAGGCCTGCCAGATATTAATGGATTGTTCAGCTCGCGTGGTGTTGCTGGGTATGGGCAAATCAGGCCATATTGCTAATAAAATAGCAGCGACATTAGCCAGTACGGGCACACCGGCGTTTTTTGTGCATGCCGGTGAAGCGAGTCATGGCGACATGGGCATGATCACCGCTCAAGACGTGGTGCTTGCCTTGTCATACTCAGGCACGACTCACGAAATCATTACTTTATTACCTATGTTAAAACGCTTGGGCACGCCACTTATAGCGATGACTGGCGCCTCAAGTTCTACTCTTGCAAAAGCAGCAGACGTGCATCTTAATGTTCAAGTCAGTACCGAAGCCTGCCCATTAAATCTTGCACCTACTTCAAGCACCACAGCCAGCTTAGTCATGGGTGACGCACTGGCCATTGCCTTATTAGAGGCCAAAGGCTTTAGTGCTCACGATTTTGCCTTTTCTCACCCTGGGGGCGCATTAGGTCGTAAACTATTACTCAAAGTTAGCGATATCATGCACGCTGGTATAGCCCTGCCTCTGGTTTCTCAAGACACCCGCTTTGCCGATGCACTCATGGAAATGACCCAAAAAGGTATGGGTATGACCGCTGTGGTAAACCCCCAAGGCCAACTCGTAGGCATCTACACAGATGGCGATTTGCGCCGCAGTTTAGACCATAGCCAAGATCTGCGTGAATGCCACATTAGCCAACTAATGACTTCAGACCCAGTGCAGGCGCAAGCCGATATGCTAGCCGCTCAAGCGCTACAAATAATGGAACGACACAAAATTAATGCGCTCATCGTGTGCGATGCAAACCAGCAGCCTATAGGGGCCATTAATATGCACGACTTGCTTAAAGCGGGAGTGATATAGTGCCAGTTAATAGCGCAAAGCTCACCCAGTTAGCCAGTTCAGTGAGCCTATTAGCCTTAGATGTCGATGGCGTATTAAGTGATGGCCAGCTCTATTTTGGCAACCAGGGCGAAGAGATCAAAGCCTTTAATAGCTTGGATGGCCAAGGTATCAAAATGCTCCAAGCTAGCGGTGTCAAAATCGCCATCGTTACTGGCAGAAGCTCCAACATCGTCACCCAACGCGCCCAACAACTGGGTATTCAATTAGTCTTACAAGGCAGAGAGGATAAGCTTGCCGCACTGCATGAGCTCACCCAGCATCTGCAGCTCGACTGGTCAGAGATGGCGTACATGGGTGATGATCTGCCAGACCTTGGTGCCATTATCAAAGTTGGCTTAGGCATCACTTTGCCCAACGCAGCCCACCCTATGGCCCAGCATAGCCAGTACGTAACACAGCGCTGCGGTGGCCAGGGCGCGGTGCGTGAGGTATGCGATTTAATCATGCAAGCACAAGGCACGTGGGATGCTGCACTCGTACCTTACCTCAGCACCGAAGTGCCAACATGCGCCTAATGATGGCTTTATTACGTGGCCGCTGGTTATATATCAACCTAGTGACACTGGCACTAGCCGCGCTCTTAGGATTTTGGTGGTGGCAGCAAACAGTACTGCAAACCATCACACCAGAAGCCCAGTGGATCCCTGACTATTACATGACGAATGCCACCATTAGCCAATATGATCAACAAGGTATGTTATCGTCTAACATTAGCGCCCAGCGATTTACTCACATTCAAGAGTTTGGCACCACTGATATGCTACAACCTAGGTTTAATGTCTTTATCGAAGGTGGCCAATCTGCATGGTTTGGTAAAGCAGACGAAGGCCTGATATTAGATTCTGGCGCCCAAATCAACCTAACTGGCAATGCTCTTGTCACCAACGGCCCGGATATTAATCGCCCACTGAGCCTCAACAGCCAAAGCTTACGGTTATTTCCCAAACAAAATTACGCAGAGTCAGACCAGCAGGTAGAACTAATAGCCAAGTATACTCACTTGACGGGTAAGGGCATGCGGCTCACACTCGACGATCAACGTTTACTGCTCTTGAATCAAGTCAAGAGCACTCACTCCAAGCCAAGGAATTAGTTATGTTATTGTCCATTCAACCGCCTCAAAGAGCATCTCGTTTGCGCCATTGGCATGGCCTCTTGATCTGCTTTATGGCCTTGTTAAGCCCATTGACATGGGCGCTTGATAGTGACCGTTTGCAGCCCTTAGAAATTAACGCTGACAGTGCTGAATTGAACGAAGGTGAAGGCTTTTCCATTTATTCTGGCAACGTTGTCATCACTCAAGGTAGTATGAAAATTGAGGCCTCTACTATTACAATTACCTTTGATGATAGTGGCATACAAACCATGTTGGCCATCGAGGAAGAGGACGATGGATTAGCCTATATGCGCCAGCAGTCCGAACCCACTGGGGACGGCAAAAGCAGCCTGATGGAGGCTTGGGGCAAGAGTATCGATTATCAGGTTACGAAGGAATACTTAACCCTACTGGGCAGCGCTAAACTCATTCAGCGGGGCAACCAGTTCAGTGGTAATAAAATCCTTTTTGACGTACCTAAAGACAACGTAAAGGCCTCTGGTGGGGAAGATAAGCGTGTCAAAATGATTTTCTTACCTAAATCCAACTAACCCTCTACTGAATCCATACGACACTAATTAAATGCTCAATAAGACAACTAAAGTGGCCACCCTAGAAGCTAAGAATTTGGCTAAATCCTATAGTAAGAGAGCCATCGTAAAAGATGTCAGCATTCGCGTTGATGCAGGTCAGGTGGTGGGTTTGCTGGGACCCAATGGTGCTGGAAAAACGACCTGCTTTTATATGATTGTAGGCCTAGTCCATGCGGACCGGGGGCAAATTATCATTAATCAACAAGACATTTCCCTTGAACCCATGCATGGAAGAGCGCGCAAAGGCATAGGGTACCTACCCCAAGAAGCGTCAGTGTTTCGCAAGCTAACGGTAGCGCAAAACATCCTAGCCATTTTGCAAATTCAAAAACAACTGACTAAAAGCCAGCAGCTAGCCAACCTTGAAAACCTTTTATTAGAGTTTAACCTTAGCCATATCCGTGACAGTCTTGGCATGAGTTTATCTGGCGGTGAACGCCGCCGTGTAGAAATCGCTCGCGCTTTGGCTAGTGAACCGCAGTTTATTCTGCTAGACGAACCCTTTGCTGGGGTCGATCCTATTTCTGTAAAAGACATTAAAAACATCATCCAACAGCTGCGAGACAAAGGCATTGGGGTGTTAATCACCGACCATAACGTGCGCGCAACCCTGGATATTTGTGACTTAGCCTATATTGTCAGTGAAGGTTATATTTTAGCCCACGGAAAGAGTGACGATATCTTAGCGAACCAGCAAGTAAAAGAGGTATACTTGGGCGAAGATTTTACTTTGTAGCCAAGTAAAACAACAAAAAAACCAATACGTTAGCATAATTATGAAAGCATCTTTGCAGCTCAAAATGAATCAGCAACTGGCCATGACGCCACAGTTGCAACAGGCTATTCGTTTACTACAGCTTTCTACCTTAGACCTACAGCAAGAAATCCAACAAGCATTAGACAGCAACCCCCTGCTGGAACTTGAAGAAGACCTCGACCTACCTGACGTTAATGGCTCTGAAAAAGACAACACCGACACCTTGCTTAATGACTCAGCTGACGAGCACCTTGCTGATGAGCACCTTGCTGATGAGCGCCAAGCTGACAGTGACTGGAGTGAGGAAATACCAGTTGAATTAGCCACTGATAGCTCTTGGGATGATGTCTACCAAAGCTCCACAACGCCAGCGACGGGGCCTGGAGACGACTTTGACTTTGACAACCACAATACTAACGAGCCTAGCTTACAAGAACATCTTGAATGGCAGTTAAACGTTAGCCGCTTGAGTGAACTTGACCAGTTCATTGGTGCCAGTATTATTGATGCTGTGGATGAACGTGGTTACCTGAGCCAAACCTTGAGTGAAATCACAGACGGCATCAACGGTAATCTGGCACAGCAGCACCAAGACGCCATTGAAGAAGATGAAACGCAAGCTGTATTAACCTTGATTCAACAGTTTGATCCCATCGGTGTTGCGGCTCAGGATCTAAGAGAATGCCTACTTATTCAGTTAAAGTACCTGCCAGCCGACACCCCTTGGCGGCAAGGCGCCATTACTGTGGTTGATAAACATTTAGATCTGCTGGGCAGTCACGACTATAATTCTTTACGGCGACGTTCAGGATACAAAGAAAATGAGCTGCAGCACATCTTCGAACTTATTACTAAGTTACATCCCGAACCTGGTGTTGGTATTGCCTCAAGCCAAGCTGAATATGTGATTCCCGACGTTATGGTGCGTAAAGTTAATAACGTGTGGCGAGTTGAATTAAACCCAGACTCAGCACCAAAAATCAGAATCAATCAGCAATATGTTAACTTTGGTGGTAGCGCCAACAGTACCGACAAAAGCTATATTAAAAGTCATTTACAAGAAGCCCGCTGGTTTTTAAAAAGCCTCGAGAGTCGCAATGAAACTTTATTAAAAGTGGCAGGGCGTATCTGTGAGATACAGCAAGGCTTTCTCGATCATGGCGAAGAAGCAATGAAACCACTAGTGCTTGCCGAAGTCGCAGAGCATGTAGAAATGCACGAATCAACCATCTCTCGGGTCACTACCCAAAAATACATGCACACCCCAAGAGGCATCTTTGAGCTAAAGTACTTCTTTTCTAGCCACGTTGCCACGGCTAATGGGGGCGAGTGTTCTTCAACGGCCATTCGAGCCCTCATTAAAAAGTTAATTGCGGCAGAATTAACTCGCAAACCATTAAGCGATAGTAAACTGACCGAAATGCTTGAGTCACAAGGCATAAAAGTAGCGCGCAGAACCATTGCTAAATATAGAGAGAGCATGAACATTCCACCCTCTAACGAACGTAAACGGCTCACCTAAGTCCACCTCCCCCAAAGGGTTAACAACCACCTATGAACATTAGCGACATCCTCACCCCAGAACGTACCTTTGCAGATTTAAAATGGGCCAGTAAAAAACGCACACTCGAATCTATTAGTCACTTACTTGGCGAGCAAATGACCACTTTTAATGGCCATGAGCTATTCAATGCGTTGATCACCCGAGAAAAATTAGGCAGTACTGGATTTGGTGATGGTATCGCTATACCCCATTGTCGACTAGCCAAGTGCGCGGGCGTGACTGGCGCCTTAGTGAGGTTAGCTAAAGCGGTTGATTTTGATGCCATAGATCAACAGCCAGTGGATTTATTATTCGTGCTTTTGGTGCCCCTAGAAGCGACTGATGAACACCTGCAAATTTTAGCTACCCTAGCAGAACGCTTTAGCCAACCTGAGTTTAGGGAGAGCCTACGTAATGCGGCTGGTGCAGAAGACATGTACAAAATCGCTATCGCATAAATGCCCTAAAAAGGTTATGCTATAAGGCTACTGTGGATAAGTTTAGGCCGCCCTTGCCACACGTTGCTTTACCAGTATATAGCGCCCCCGCCTGTAAGGTTTTCTGCATGATCCACCGACAAATCACCATCATCAATAAACTTGGTTTGCACGCACGTGCTGCAGCTAAGCTTGTCGGTGTGACTGGTCGCCATGGTTGCAGCATCGAAATTGGTAATGAAGGCAAAATGGTAGACGCTAAAAGTATCATGTCGGTGATGCTATTAGCTGCCGCTCAAGGCACTGTGCTAGAACTAAAAGTCTCTGGTGATGGTGCTCAGCAGGCCTTTGACGAGGTATCACAACTGGTTAATAATTATTTTGACGAAGGCGAGTAAGGCCGCTAGCCACATGAAATCTCGCCTTCAAGAACTCAACGATGCCCTAGACAGTGGCGCTTTCATTCAAGCGCGCCATATGCTTAACCATACCCTAAAACCAGCCCATACGGCTCACCTGTTGGAATCCTCACCCCCACGGGAACGGGAAATCTTGTGGAATCTGGTAGATCCAGAGTTAGAAGGCGAAGTACTGCAGCACCTGAGCTACGAAATTCAAGCTGAATTCGTTAATCAAATGAATACTGAGGAACTACTGCAAGCCACAGAAAACCTCGACACCGATCACTTTGCCGACATCTTGCAACAATTGCCCACAAAAGTAATGCAAGAAGTGCTTAATAGTTTAGGGCAACAGGATCGCGAGCGCCTAGAGCAAGCTCTATCCTACCCTGAAGATACCGCTGGCGGCCTTATGAATACCGATGTTGTGAGCATTCGCCCTGATCTCACTATAGACGCTGTGCTACGTTATTTACGTCGCCATGACAGCATCCCAGAAATGACTGACAACCTGTTTGTGGTGACACGAAAAGACAACTACATTGGTTTATTGCCACTCACCAGTTTGCTGGTAAGTGATCCTAATACCCTTATATCAGAGGTAATGGATACCGAGCGCGAAGCCATACCGGCAGATTTAGACGAAACCGATGTGGCTAACTTATTTGAA
>CAWUTT010000087.1:0-3048 GCA_963925635.1 uncultured Pseudomonadales bacterium
GGGCCAATGTGACGGTCAATAAAGGCATTGGTTTGAAGCAGTTGGGTAATGGGTGTTCTAGCAAAAGTTGGTGCAGACATAGGGAATCCTTGCAGGGTGCAATTAACAACCTACAAAGCCCGCTCAAGACGGGCTTTGTAGGTTAGGCGTTGTGGCTAATCTTCGCTAGCAACAACATCAGCGTAGGCTTCGGCGCTAAGCAGCATACTCAAGTCAGCATCGTCTGCTAATTTAAGTCGCATGATCCAGCCCTCGTTATAAGGGTCATCATTCACCGTTTCAGGAGCATCTTCTAAGGCTTCGTTAAAGGCAATGACTTCGCCCGCTACAGGAGCGTATGAGTCTGAAGCCGCTTTCACAGATTCAATCACCGTGTACTCTTCGCCAGCGTCAAGATTACGGCCAACGTCTGCAGCTTCAACAAAAACAATATCGCCCAGTAGTTCTTGGGCGTGGTGGGTAATACCCACAGTAACAGTGCCATCGCCATTGTCAGCCAACCATTCGTGGGAGTTGGTATAAAGCAATTCAGCAGGAATGTTGCTCATGATTTTTGGTTCCTGATATTAATTATTAAGTCACTCAAGGGTTCGCACTTGCTACACCCATGAATCTTGGGATAAGCATATCATTTTGATTGATTCCAATCAATAAATTAGCGTATAGGAAATATTTCCCTATTTATTTTCATTTAAATAGAAGGCCCAATGCTGTCGCATGACGACGGGCAGGCGCCGTGATAGCATAGGCTTTACTATGTTAAGTTAACGAGCGATATCATGTCCCTAGAACAACCCGATAGGCCTGAATTAAAAATTGAGTCTGGGTCTGGTGTGCAAACAAATGTGGAGCCATTGCAATTAGGTAAGCGCTTGCGGGAAATTCGTAAGAGCTTGAATTTAACATTAGAAGAAGCGAGCCAAAAAACAGGCTTGGCGCGTTCAACACTTTCTAAGATTGAGAATGAGCAGGTTTCACCCACTTTTACGGCCGTGCAAAAACTAGCTAATGGCCTGCAAATTGATATCCCTCAGCTGTTCGCTAAGCCACGCAGTACTATGACCTCTGGCCGCAGAGTGCTTACTAAGGCAGGTGAGGGCACGCCCCATCCAACCAGTACTTACGAACACGAGCTCTTATCCACGGATCTTGCACGCAAAAAAATGGTGCCATTTAAAACGCGTGTTCGGGCCCGAAGTTTTAATGACTTTGGTGATTGGGTGCGGCATGAAGGCGAAGAGTTTTTATTGGTCTTAGAGGGTGAGTTGGCGCTTTACACTGAGTTTTATGAACCAGTTTCTATGGTCGCGGGTGACAGCATGTACTACGATGCCAACATGGGTCATGCTTTGGTTAGTCTAAGTGACAAGGATGCTCTAGTATTGTGGGTAGTGGCTCGATAAAACCACAACATCTTAGCAAGCTAACAAAGAAAATTTGTTTCCTATAGGAAACATGCTTATAATCGTGGTTTATCCTAACTCCGATCTTAACTCTGATCTTAACTCCAACCAAAGCTGCGAGAAGCCCATGTCTGATTCTTTGTTAACCACCCCTTTTCATACCATGCATATTAATGCAGGAGCTAAAATGGTGGCTTTTGCTGGCTATGATATGCCGGTGCAATACGCTATGGGTGTCAAACAAGAACATCTCCATTGCCGCGCTCAAGCAGGTCTATTCGACGTTTCCCATATGGGACAAGTGCGGCTAACCGGACCGTCTATGGAAGCAGTGGCTCTGGCCTTAGAAAGTCTAATTCCTGCCGACTATGTGAGCCTAGCTAAAGGGCGCCAGCGCTATGGCTTTTTCACTAATGACGGCGGTGGCATACTGGACGACCTTATGGTGACCAACGCAGGCGATCATTTTTTTGTGGTTGTCAACGCTGGGTGTAAAGAGCAGGATATTGCCCATATGCGTGCTCACTTTAATACTGATATTAAACTCGAAGTCTTGAATAGTCGATCGCTACTAGCGCTGCAAGGGCCGATGGCGGGTAAAGTGTTGGCTCGTTTGGCGCCAGAGGTTGAGAGCATGCGTTTTATGGATGCCCAAGCGGTCTCCATTTTAGGTCATGACTGTTTTATCGGTCGTGCGGGTTACACGGGCGAAGATGGGTTTGAGATTTCTGTGGCCAATGATTTTGCAGAGGCCTTGGCTACACGCTTGTTGGCTTTTGATGAAGTGGAGTGGATTGGTTTAGGTGCACGTGATTCGTTGCGCCTGGAGGCGGGCCTGTGTTTGTATGGCCACGATCTCGGCCCAGACACGACACCCGTTGCAGCTAATTTAAATTGGGGTATACAAAAAAGCCGTCGGGCTGGTGGAGACCGTGAAGGCGGATTTCCTGGTGCAGACATCATCCTCTCAGAAATGGCTAACGGCGCAGCGCGTCGACGTGTTGGCTTGTTACCCGAAGGTAAAGCGCCCGTGCGTGAGGGTGCAGAGCTGGTGACAGCCAGCGGTGATGCGATTGGGGTGGTGACCTCTGGAGGCTTTGGCCCTAGCTTATTGGCTCCCCTGGCCATGGGCTATCTTGACAGTGCCTACTGTGGCATGGAGACACAAGTGTTTGCCCTAGTGCGTGGCAAGCAATTACCCTGCAGAGTGTGTAAAATGCCATTCGTAGAACAAACCTATCGCCGGTAAACGCTGGCACAGCAATTAAGGAGCGCTTGCGTGGCTTACCAAACGGATCAAACTCAAACCTTACTCTGGCATGATTATGAAACCTTTGGTTTAGATCCGCGTTGGGACCGCCCGTCACAATTCGCTGCGATCCGCACTGATTTAGAATTTAACCAAATTGGTGAGCCCATGATGTGGTATTGCCGTCCTGCGGACGACTACCTTCCATCGCCAGAGGCCTGTTTGGTGACCGGTGTTACCCCCCAAAAGTGCCTACAAGAAGGCTTGCCAGAAGTTGAATTCATGCAGCTCATTAATGAACAAATGAGTCAGCCTGGCACCTGCAGTCTAGGTTACAACAGTTTAAGATTTGATGATGAGTTTACCCGGTTTGGATTGTATCGAAACTTTTTTGAT
>CAWUTT010000088.1:0-10260 GCA_963925635.1 uncultured Pseudomonadales bacterium
GATCGATGGCACAAGATGTTGGGCGCGGCGCAGATGAAATTGCCCGTGGTGGTGAAGACCTAACTAATCGAACGGCCACCCAAGCATCATCGCTTGAAGAAACGGCGGCAAGTATGGAACAAATGGCGAGTTCAGTGCGCCAGAATGCAGACAATGCAGACCGGGCCAACGGCTTAATGAAGGACTCCATGGAGCAAGCTCAAGCTAGTGGTATGGTGGTCACACAAGCAGTAGAAGCGATGGGACAAATTGCTCAAGCGAGTCAAAAAATAGCGGACATTATTAGTTTGATCGATGGCATTGCCTTCCAAACTAATCTTTTGGCACTCAATGCATCAGTAGAGGCGGCTCGAGCAGGCGAACATGGTCGGGGTTTTGCGGTTGTGGCAGGTGAGGTGCGATCTTTAGCCCAGCGAGCTGCAGGGGCCGCCAAAGACATTACTGATCTTATCCACGACAGCAGTGCCCGAGTGGAACAAGGCAGCCTTTTGGTCAATCGAACGGGTGACTCGCTGGATAAGATCCGCCGCTCGCTAGAGGTGGTCTCCACTACTGTGGGTGAAATTGCCACGGCAAGCAACGAACAAGCCTCAGGCATTGACCAGGTTAATCATGCCGTCTCCCAGTTGGACTCATTAAACCAACAAAACTCTGCTTTAGTAGAAGAATCGGCAGCAGCAGCTGGCGCCTTAACGCAACAAGCGGCTGAACTTAATGATCTGATGAAATTCTTCAGTATTGATGCTGCAACGGGGAGTAACACCCAGTCTGCATTAATGCCAGAACATCGAGAAATAAAGCGCTTAGTGTCTGATCTCAACGGTTAATTATGGTTTAAAGGCCGAGTGAGTCATACTACCTGAGTTGCCACCATGGGATTTTCCTTTGGCCCCCAGCTGGTGGAGATTCCACGGGCGGCCATCACTCATCAAGTATGAAAATGATGGTCCTCAACGACACCCTCTCAGTGTTATCATACTCACCTGTTAGGTGCTTTTGTGATGCCTATTAAAACCCTTCATTTAGAGTTGCAGTTGACTGCAACGAGACATTATGGAAAATGATATTAAAGCCAAAATTCTTATCGGTTAAAGCTGTCCCATCACTGTTTTGGAGCGCGCCCAAGGCACTGACCCTAACGCCACCTTTAGTGTCTGTTTTTTTCCTTGTCATAGGCCTTATCCTGTTTGGCTTGGGAGAGGCGTTACTGGTGGCCGCAGGTGTTGGTGTGAGTCCATGGACTGTTTTGGCTCAAGGTATTATGCAGGTGACTGATTGGAGCATCGGCTTTGCTACATTTTTCACCAGTGTTGTGGTGCTCTTTCTATGGGTGCCCCTGAGACAAATGCCAGGTATTGGCACCGTGCTCAATGCTGTGATTATTTCATTGGTTCTTGAATTCGTACTGCCGTTTTTGCCCACCTTTGATCACTTTTTATTAAAGCTTGCAGAAGCCACCCTTGGCGTCTTGGTGACTGGTTTTGGTGGTGGCTTATATTTAATTGCCAATTTGGGACCCGGACCAAGAGATGGGTTAATGACCGGCCTGCAAAAGGTGACAGACATACCTATTGCTTGGGTTCGCAGTGGCATTGAGCTAACAGTGATTGCTGCTGGGTGGGCTTTAGGTGGCACTGTGGGCCTTGGCACCGTGTTATTTGCCCTAGGCATAGGCCCATCAGTTGCCGCTAGCATGTACGGTCTTAAAAGCCTTTTTGGTGACTCAAAGAGCACGGGTTAATTAGGCGGGAGTGATGGCTGTACACTGCCCAAAGCTAATGCTTGACCACTAGGTAGGCAGTTAAAGGTATGAGTGCAATGAGCAAGGCCAGCCACCAAAACGCCATGGATAAGCCCATAATGTCAGCCACAAAACCGATCATAGCTGGGCCCACCAATACGCCAGCGTAGCCAGCTGTGGTGACTGCGGCGATGGCCAGGCCAGGGGGCATGATCGTTTGCCTGCCAGCAGCACTGAAAAAAATAGGCACCAAATTTGCCGCTCCCAAACCAATCAATACAAAGCCAGCCAAAGCCAGTAATGGTAAACTTGACAGCAAGACTACCGCAATACCAAAGATGGTTAACATGCCGCCTGCAATAAGCACCCATAACTCACCCACAACACCCACAATACGATCGCCAGTTAAACGTGCCATGACCATAGCAGCCGAAAATAGAATATAGCCAACACCAGCATTTTGTGGCGCTACCAATTGACGATCAATAATCAACAGAGCTCCCCAATCGAGTACCGCACCTTCTACTAAAAACATAATGGCCGCCAAAAACCCTAACAAAAGCACAATGCCGTGGGGCCACACTAAGGTTTTCTGTTGGCTACTGCGGACCCATAAGAGGCGCTGAATAGTGGGCACCATGGCCGCCAGTGTGATTAGGCTAGCTACCAATGCCGCCAGTGTGAGTGACACCCCCACAGATAAAAGCAAGGTCATCAGGCCAGCCCCACATAGTCCGCCAACACTAAACTGAGCATGAAAACTCGACATTAAGGAGCGTTTTTCTTGGGCTTCCACAACAACGCCATGAAGATTCATGGCCACGTCGATGGTGCCAAGTGAAGCGCCAAAAAGAAACAGGGCGGTAGCCAGTATCAAAGGCGTGTGGGCAATGGCTAAAGCGGGTAGAAAAACAACCAGTCCAAAACCGCCTAGCAACACCATGGATCTAGGGCCATGTCGTGCAGCGACCAACCCAGCAATAGGCATTGCTATAAGTGATCCTACCCCGAAGCAGAGTAAAAGAAGGCCAAATTGACGCTCATCAGCGGCAACATTTTGTTTTATAAATGGGAATAAGGGCGCACAAGAGGCCATTGCAAACCCAGCTGCAAAAAACGCAAGTCTGGTGGCCAGTCGAGCTTGAGCTGTTGAAGCAAACTTGCGCATTAAAGGGCCTATTTTAATCAAACCTGGTCAGCAAAAAATCACATAAACAGCCCGTTAACAAACTCAGCCCAAGGATTTAACATCCCTACACAGTGCTCCAACATCAATGCAACAGGTGTGCGCCTACCCCGGTAAATTGCCAGCAGACCATCAAGCAACCTATGCCTGATGATCTCAACTTAAACAATACAGGTGCAGCAACGCCTTAGCGAGTGATTATTTCTGGGCCCATAAAATAGGTGGGTAAGAAAGTCGATATAATGGGTACGTAAGTCACAATGATCAAGAATATAAATAAGATGCCTAACCATGGAGTGGCGGCCTTCACCACACGCATCATTGACATGCCAGCCACCCCAGAGGTGACAAACAAGTTGAGGCCAACGGGCGGGGTGATCATACCAATTTCCATATTAACCACCATGATGATGCCCAAGTGGATGGGGTCTATGCCCAACTCGATGGCAATGGGGAACACCAGTGGGGCCACGATAACAATTAGCCCAGAGGGCTCCATAAATTGGCCCCCAATTAAGAGGATCAAATTCACCATGACGAGGAACATAATCGGACCCAAACCTGCTGCCAACATAGCTGTGGCGATAGTTTGAGGAATTTGTTCATCGGTGAGGACATGTTTTAAAATTAAGGCATTGGCTATAATGAACAATAAAGTGATGGACAAGCGGCCGGCGTCGAATAAGGTGGCTCTAGTGTCCTTGTGAAACCATGCGGTAATAAGGGCTCTGGGATGATGTATCAGGGACAGTGGCGCTTGGCCCTCGGCAGTTTTAAGTGGACCCATGTCACGATAAATAAACATAGACACAATAAAGGCATACACCGACGCCACTGCGGCGGCTTCGGTTGGCGTAAAGTAACCCCCATAAATGCCCCCTAAAATGATCACCACTAGGAACAAGCCCCAGCTTGCACCTCGTGCAGCACTAAAAACTTCAGTCCAACCAGCCCACTCACCCCTGGGCATACCTTTGTAACGGGCATAAAAATAAATACTAATCATGAGCATGGTGCCGGCCAATAAGCCAGGGATGACACCCGCCAGGAACATGCGCCCAACAGACACGTCTGTAGCCGCTGCATACACCACCATAACAATAGAGGGTGGGATTAAAATGCCTAGGGTACCCGCATTGCAAATAACCCCGGCAGCAAAATCTTTGCTGTAACCTACTTTGCGCATGGCGGCGATGACAATGGAGCCAATAGCTACCACGGTGGCAGGTGATGAGCCAGACAGAGCGGCAAACATCATACAAGCAAACACGCCAGCGATGGCTAAGCCACCGTGGAAATGGCCCACACAAGCAATGGAGAAGCGTATGATTCGCTGAGCAACACCCCCTGTGGACATAAAACTAGAGGCTAAAATAAAAAAGGGAATCGCAAGTAAGGTGTAGTGCCCTTCAAAGGCTGAAAATAAGGTTTGGGCCACTGAGGCTAATGAGCTGTCAGAATAAACCAATAAAAATAAGATTGAGCTAAGGCCTAGGGACACGGCAATAGGCACGCCCACTAATAGCAATAAAATGACTAATACAAATAAATATAAGGCTTCCATCTGATTAATCCTTGTCTGCTACGGCGGCGGCTTGGTCAACTAAGTCTTCGGCTTCGTGGCTAGCAATGATCATGTTAGCTTTGCCTTGCATCACCTCCACAGCCACTCTTAGGTAGCGCCATAAAAGCATACTGATACCTAAAGGTAAGGCAAAATAGGGAATAAAACGGGGTATTTTTTCGTACTTTTCACCATCATTAAACCAGTCACCTAAAAACTGTGCCCACTGCGGCATCACGATGTCATTAACTTCGTAATAACCTTGGTGTAAATAACGAGTCTTAAAACCTTCGGGGATAATACGCCCTTCTGTAGGGGGTAAATTGGCAAACGGCGCCCAGTAATCCCAGCCACCTTTAAGCAGCAGTAAGGTATATAAAAGGCAGGCCCCTACAGCAAATAAAGTGGCGGCTTTACGCCAACTGGGGGATAGGTAGTTGAGGGCCACATCAACACCCAACTGAGCCTTGATGCGCACCATGTAGGCGGTGCCTACGATACCCATCCAAGCAAAAAGAAATACGGTGGTCTCTAATGATTGCAGACCAAAGGTAGATAGCGGTTCGGCCCAAGGCTCAAACCAATCACTGCGCCAAAAATCCATTTCTTGTAGCTTTCGGATGACCACATTGGCAAAGGTAATCATGGTCATCAACCCAAGTAAAAGAGCAATAAAGTTACGCTCTATGCGATCACCCAGATTAAGCTTTAAACCCGTGGGAGCGGACATATGTAATACCTACACTTAAATAGAGATGCCCCAGCCAGTGACATTAGATCACTAAACTGGGGCAGGAGATTGCTTGCTAGCAATGCTTAATATTGAGCGTTAAAGGCTTGCGCCGCATCAATATTTTGTTGGCCAACATCATCCTTAAACTGATCCCACACTGGTAGCATGGCAGCTTTCCATTTGGCGCGTTGGGCATCTGTTAAGGTGTGAATCGTCTTACCAGTCGCTAAAATAGACTCTTTATTAGCTTCATTCACAGCAAAGGATTGTGCATTACGAGACACAGTGACTTCGCGCAAGATGGTTTCTAACTGGTTACGGATATCGTTTGGTAGGTCATCCCAAAATTCTGTTGAAGTTACCACCATGTAATCTAAGATACCGTGATTCGACTCAGTCACGCTGTCTTGCACTTCAAAAAACTTCTTACCATAAATGTTAGAGTAAGTGTTTTCTTGTCCTTGAATGGTACCAGACTGCAAACCTTGGTAAACCTCACTAAAGGCCATTTTTTGTGGCACGGCATCGATGGCTTTAAACTGAGCCACTAATACATCTGAGGCCATGACTCGAAACTTCATGCCAGCAGCATCGCTTGGCTCTAGGAGGGCTTTGGTACCTGTTAGTTGCTTTAAGCCGTTGTGCCAGAACTCTAGACCACGAATACCACGCTTAACCATCGCATTTTTCATATTTTGGCCAGTTTCAGAAGACTGAAAGGCATCAATGGCATCGATGTTTTTAAACATGAAGGGTAAATCAAATAAACGGTACTGTTTAGTGTACTTTTCAAATTTAGATAAAGACGGTGCCGCCATTTGTACATCACCCAACAACAGGGCTTCTAAAACCTTGCCATCATCGTATAGAGTTGAGTTTGGGTAAACTTCCAAGCACACCTTACCGTCCATTTCGCTGTTCACTCGTTCGGCAAAAGCTGTTGCAGCAATACCTTTAGGGTGTTTGTCGGTGTTAGTCACATGGCTAAATTTGATGACGATTTCGCCATCTTGACACACTTCGCTAGCTTGGGTTGGCGTTGACACAAGGGCGATAGCCATAGTGCTGGCTAATGCCGTTTTTAGAAAAAATTTCATGATGAACCTCGTTATTACAATTATTAGTGATTCGGTAGTCAGACTACTGATTATCTATATTGCAACTCCTGTGCCAAAACATAACGCATTGATAAATATCATTATATTAATATAGACTTAGGCATAATGTGGTGTAACCTACACACTAATAAATGGCTGTGTGCGGATATCCACACACTTTTTTGGATGGCTAAGGATGGCTAAGGATGGCTAAGGGTGACTAAGGGTGGGCAGGACTCAAGTGCCTAGTCATCCATGAAACGATGACGATCAAGGCCGTGTTTAGCCAATTTGTCGTACAGGGTCTTGCGGGCGATGCCTAAACCCTCGTAGGTGCGCTTAATGGAACCTTGGGCTTGCGACAGAGCCTCTTCGATGAGGCGCTTTTCATAACGTTCCATACGATTAGGTAAACTACTGTGGCTCACGTCCGACTGCCAGTTAGCTAAAGTGCGCTGGTCAATAAGTGTGTCGGTGAGCACAAAGCGTTCTGCTACGTTAATCAATTCCCGCACATTGCCAGGCCAATCGTGTTGCATCAAGGTGTCAATCACATGAGGCGACAGTTCAGGAGCGCTAATGTTAAAACGGCCACTGGCTTGGTTAACAAAATAACGAAACAGCAACACGATGTCTTGGTCTCGTTGGCGTAAGGGCGGTAAATGCAGTTCCACCACATTCAGGCGATAATATAAGTCTTGCCTAAAGGCACCCTGCTCAGACAGCTGTTTAAGGTCAGCTTTAGTGGCTGCAATGACACGGATATCGATGTCAACGGAAGCATTAGAACCTAGTCGCTCTACCTGGCGTTCTTGCAGTACACGCAAGATCTTAATACCTAACGCTAACGGAATACTCTCCACTTCATCGAGAAAAATAGTCCCTTGGTGGGCATATTCAAACTTGCCAATACGGGCTTTTTTGGCGTCAGTAAAGGCGCCAGCCTCATGACCAAAAAGCTCAGCTTCCATCATTGATTCGGGCAAGGCAGCACAGTTGATGGCCACAAAGGGGCCTTTGTTGCGGCTACTTTGCTCATGCAAGCGCCGAGCCGTTAATTCTTTACCGGTACCTGTTTCACCACAAATGAGGGTGTTCACGTCGGCTTTGGCAAGCAGGGTAATTTTTTCTTTAAGGCTGTTGATGACGGGCGATTGCCCAATAATGGTTTCCTTATCCTGGGCGGTAATGGTGTCCTTTAAGTGCCGGTTTTCATGCACCAGTTGGCGCTTATCCAGCCCTCGTTTCACCACCTCTAACAGATGTTCCCGGCGAAATGGTTTTTCTATGAAATCATAAGCACCACTGCGTATGGCGCTGAGCGCCATTTCTACATCACCGTGGCCAGTAATCAATATTACTGGCAAATCGGCATCTATTTTTTGTAGGGCTGCCAATAATTCAAAGCCGCCCATGTTGGGCATACGAATATCGCTAATGACGATGCCTTGCCAGTGTCTGTCAAGGTTGGCTAAGGCATCTTCGGCGCTGGCAAAGTCTACCGTTGTATAGTCTGCCAGTTGCAGCATCTCAACCAGTGCAGTCCGAACCTCATGGTGGTCGTCAACCACACAAATAGTGGATAAATTCATGTATTTTTCTCTGCTGGCTGTGTCTAAGGTCAATGTTGGGCTTGTAGCTGGATGCCAAACGTCGCACCATCGGCATCATTTTTAGCAGTCAACTCGCCGCCCATGGTCTTTATAATACTGTAGGAAATGGTGAGACCTAAACCTAAGCCTACTCCCACGTCTTTGGTGCTAAAAAAGGGATCAAAAAGATGATGTAGGTGGTCACTATCAATGCCAGACCCAGTATCAGTGACATAAATGGTGAGCTGTTTTAGATCGTCTAGGGAGTCGTTGTTAAAGTATATACTAAGCCGCTTGTGGGGGCTCTTTTGCATTGCATCTAGAGCATTGGTTAATAAGTTAATAAAGACCTGCTCTAAGCGTACATCATTGGCCATCACTTGCAGGGCCGACATATCTTTAATAATGATTTCAACCCCTTCTTGGCTGATACGAGATTGCAGTAACGATAAGGCATTGTCGAGGGCAGTTTGGGGGCAGACCCATTCATTTTTGTCATCAGTTTTGCGGCCAAAGGTTTTTAAATGTGAGGTAATAAAACCCATTTTTTGGGCTAAGGACTTAATTTGTAAAATGTTACCTAAAACCTTGTCTGTTTGTTGTCGCAGCAGCCATTGTTCGGCATTTTCCGCTGACGCCAAAATAGCTGTTAAGGGCTGGTTGATTTCATGGGTTACGCTGGTGGCAAGTTGGCCCAAAGTGGCAAGTTTGGCAGCATGGATCAACTCTTGCTGTGCCTGTTTGAGCTCCTGATTGCTAGACTCTAATGCCTGAGTCCGCTCGGTTACGCGTGTTTCCAGCTGGTCTTTGGCTTGCTGCAGGCGGTTTTGATTAATTTCACGGCGATGCAAGGTTTCCAGAAACTGCAAGCGTCGCTGCGTCGCAACATAAGCTAAAGTTAATAGCAGAGCCAGTAATAGTGATGAAATAGCAACGCCTTGATAAGCGCCTTGTTTGGCTGCGGTAAGATTGCCTTGACCATAGATGGTCCAATTGAGTGCGGGTATGGACTTAGTCACTTCTAGCACACGCTTAAAGCCAGCCTTGGGTAAGCTGACGATTTGGCCATAAGGGGTGACTTTATGCACTTGTGTCTGTAATAGAGGAAAAGACACCATGGGGTACTTGCTGCTGGCACGGATGTTTTGTTTTTGTCGGTTAGTTAAAGGCGAGCGGGTAGTGAATAGCCAGGTAGGAATGCTTGAAGCAATCACCACGCCATATTCATCGGTAATTAACATAGGGGTGGCCCTATTGAGCCAGCCGCGTTCTAGGCGCGCCATGTTCACCTTCACCACGATCACGCCAGCCACTTCGTCAGTGTCAGGTTGAAATAAGGGCTCACTAAAATAATAGCCTCTTATGCCTGCGTGTAAACCCAAAGTGAAAAACCCACCTGACTCGCCCGCCCTGGCGGAGTTAAAAAAAGGACTATTTTGATAACGATCACCAATATTATCCAGCTTAGTGGAGGCGATCGTGGTGCCCTTAGGATCCATGATAAACACTTCATCGGCATTGGTGGTTAGGCGAATGTGCTGCAGACGCTGGTTAGATTGGTCTATGGCTGAGGCCAGATCTGGGTTATTGGCTTGCGCTAAAAGGCTGGCATCGAGCATCAGTACCTTGGGGATAAATCGATACTTCTCAAGTTCGCTATTGAGGCTGTCAGCAAACAGTGACAAATCGTCAAACACCTCTCGATATAGCTCCCTGTGGGCTCTTTCGTCTAAGGTGATCCAGCTAATCCACAACCAGCTGGGCAGGAACACCAAAAGAGCAGTTATGTAAATAATCTTTACGTTTTTTTGCAACCAACTTGGTTTTCTGTAATTGGTGTCGCTTTTGTCTGGCATGGTCATTTGCTTGCCAGGCGAGTTAATATAGGCCATAACGCTAATTTTTCCTAGATTTTTTAACAAAAAGGATGTCGTTTTTGTGTTTGACGTAGCTAGGGTTTCATGGGTAGTATCATTGGTGATCGAAATAAGTATATCTCTTGTATCAATATATTTGTATCTCTCATCGCATGGTTGATGCGTTAGTAACCTTAAAAATAACAACAAAAATGGAGGGAGACTATGACTCCTGAAGAAATGCAGGCAGCAATAGAGGCGTTGCAGGGTTTAAGCAACACTAACCTCGAAATATTTTATTATTGGTGTACCGCCATAATGATCTTAATTCACGCGGGCTTTCTCATGTACGAGATGGGCGCATCGCGAGTTAAGCACTCGCTTGCTTCGGGTACCAAAAACGTACTCGCTTTCGCGTTTATGATTCCTACCTTTTACATGTTTGGTTGGTTAATCTATTTATCAATGTGGCAGGGTTTCACCTACGACCC
>CAWUTT010000089.1:0-4631 GCA_963925635.1 uncultured Pseudomonadales bacterium
ATGAATTAGGCCCATTTGAAGCCAGTGAATGGTTGTCTAAAACATTAGATGTTCACCCTGATACAGTGATGAAAAAGTTACGTTTCTTGCGTTGTAAAAATGGCACCAATCTTGAGCTTTTTGAATACAGTTCCCCTGATCAAAATACTCAAGTGCCTAAAAATAGCGATATAGGAGGACATCATTTGGCCTTCTACGTTGATGATTTTGACCAAGCTCTAGCTTACCTAAGAGCTAATGGCATCGAGGTCATGGGTGAACCAGTAGTGCGCACAGCAGGCCCTAGTGGTGGCCAAACATGGGTCTATTTTAAAGCCCCATGGGGCTTACAGCTAGAGTTGGTAAGTTTTCCAAAGGGCAAGCTGTATGAGCAAGACTACGATCATAAATTGTGGCATCCAGCCTACCCAGACCAATAGGTTGACTAGTTTATGCTTGCTCTTAGGGAGCAAGTAATTATGTACATTGAGGAGATTTACAGTGCCAATCGAAATTAAGATGCCTGCCATAACCCCAGACTTTGACGCGGGTAATATCAGCAGCTGGGATATCGCTGTAGGCGATAAAGTTGCCAAAGGTGACGTGCTGGTTGCCATCGAAACTGACAAAGCCGTGATTGAAGTTGAAGCTGAAAGTGCGGGCATATTGGGACAAATTTTAATACCAGCGGGCACTGATGATGTGCCAGTGCATTCGTTAATTGGTTACCTACTCATTGGTAATGAAACCATTGCAGACCTTCCTAGTGCTGCGGCATCGGGTCAAGCTAAAGCCACTCCGACAGCGGTAGACGTTAACCCACAAAGCACCCCTAGTGCGTCGGTCTCGTCTGCACCCGTCACAGCACCCACGCAACAACTTGCTGACAAACAGCCACAGCGGCTCTTTGCCAGCCCTCTTGCAAGGCGTATTGCAGATCAAAATCAAGTCGATTTGCAGACCCTAAAGGGCCGTGGTCCACGGGGTCGAATTTTACGTGCAGACGTTGAACATGCGATGAGTAGCAAGGTGCCTCACGCAGCATTGGCATTGCCAGCCACGTCTCAATCGAGCCAAGTTAAACACAGTCAAATACGTAAAGTGATTGCTCAGCGCTTGGTTGAATCGAAACAAAATATTCCTCATTTTTACCTATCTGTAGACTGCGAAATTGATAGCCTTAAAGGCATGCTTAAAGAACTCAATGCTAACGCCCCAGAGAGCATTAATAGCATTACAGGCAACAAAGAAGCCACCTATAAACTCACCATTAATGATTTTTTGGTGAAGGCTGTCGCTAAGGCCATGGAACAAGTTCCACAGGTCAACTCCAGTTGGAGTGATACGGCGATGTTGCACCACGAGGATATTGATATATCCATCGCGGTGTCTACGGATGCTGGACTGATTACCCCCATCGTGTGTCGGGCCGACACCAAAGGTTTAGTAAGTATTTCCACTGAAATTCGACAGCTTGCCGCAACCGCCCGTAAAGGCCAGTTGCAAGCACATCAATATCAGGGTGGTGGTTTTACTATTTCAAATTTGGGCATGTATGGCATTGATAACTTTAGCGCCATCATCAACCCGCCCCAAGCGTGCATTTTGGCCGTGGGTGCGGGCAAGCAAAAACCAGTGGTGAAGGATGGCGAACTGGCCGTTGCAACACTAATGAATTTAACCTTATCAGCAGATCATCGGGTCGTCGATGGTGCTGTGGGGGCTCAATTCCTAAGTGTGCTCAAGCGCTTTGTTGAATCACCTGCGCATTTGATGCTGTAGTTAACACAGTTGAGCACTCGGCGTGTTTTAAACGGAAATATACAATTGGGTTTGGTATGAAAAGTTTTGATTTGGTGGTGATTGGCGGCGGTCCTGGTGGCTATGTGGCGGCTATTCGTGGGGCACAGTTGGGCATGTCTGTGGCCGTGGTTGAAGCGGATGAGTTAGGCGGTGTATGTCTTAATTGGGGTTGTATTCCCACTAAGGCACTACTTAAAAGTGCTGAACTAATCGATAAAATCAAGCAAGCAGACAAGTATGGTATTACCGTCAATGATTACAGCTTTGACTTGAGTAAAATGGTACAACGTTCACGCCAAGTGGCCGATAATTTAAACAAAGGCATTGGTCATTTATTGAAAAAGAATAAGGTATCAGTTGTCTACGGGACTGCCAAATTGTTGGGGGCTGGTAACATTGCTATTACCCCTGCACATGGCGGCAAGAGTGCTGAGTCTAAGGAGCTACAAGCCAAGCACATTATTATTGCGACTGGAGCTACCCCGCGAGCAATCCCTGGTTTAGAGCCAGATGGCAAGTTTATTTGGAGTGCTAGAGACGCAATGACGCCCAAGCATATGCCTAAGTCTTTGTTGGTAATGGGGGCGGGTGCGATCGGCATGGAGTTTGCTAGCTTTTATAATTCTTTAGGAGTGCAGGTCACGGTTGTTGAAGCCTTAAACCATGTGTTGCCCGTAGAGGATGAAGAAATATCTAACTTTGCTGCTAAGGCATTCACCAAGCGTGGTATCGATATAAAGCTGGATACTAAGGTGTTAAAAGTTGAGCATCATGAAGGTGGGCTAAAGGTCCACCTTAAGAGTGGGAGTAGCCCCGCAGATGCACATCAGGAACTCGAGGTTGAATGCATGATTTCAGCTGTGGGTGTGGTGGGCAATACGCACTCCTTAGGTCTAGAAAACACTGCCGTTGAGCTTGAAAATAGTTTTATAAAAGTGGATCAGTGGCAGGCGACCCATGAAGCCAATGTGTATGCCATTGGCGATGTTGCTGGAGCCCCTTGCTTAGCCCACAAAGCCAGTCATGAAGGCATGATTTGCGTTGAAAAAATTAATGGCCTTGACCATGTGCATCCTCTCAACAAAGACTTAATACCAGGTTGTACCTATGGCAGCCCGCAAGTGGCTAGTGTAGGATTAACTGAAAATAAGGCACTCGCAGCTGGCCACACCCTTAAAGTGGGCCGCTTCCCTTTGTCTGCCAGTGGTATGGCGATTGCTAGTGGAGACACTGAGGGCCTGATTAAAACCGTATTTGATGCCGATACAGGAGAGCTTTTAGGGGCCCACCTTATTGGTGCTGACGTGACGGAATTAATACAAGGGTTTGTGGTGGCTAAAAACATGGAAACCACAGAACAGGAACTGATGCATACGGTGTTTGCCCACCCTAGTATTTCAGAAGCGATGCACGAATCTGTATTGGATGCTTATGGTCGTGCCATACACATATAAAGGCCTTATGCGCTGACAGGATTAGCGCCTAACGCAAACCGAATTTCACAGTAATACCACGGAGTTACTCATGCCAACGTACATTTACCAAACCATAGTTGCCGGACCAAGCGGTGAACCTAGGCGGTTTGAACAGTTTCAAAAAATGAATGACCAAGCCTTAACTCACGACCCTGATACGGGTTTGGCCGTACAGCGCGTCATTACCGGTGGTATTGGCGTAAGGCGTAATGGTTTAAAGCGCACCACAGTAGTTAATAAAAAGAGCGCAGCAGCCACAGCCTGCGGTTGTGTCACAGGATGTACTCATCGCTAACAAAAACTCATCAGCAATGATAAGTTAAATGACTGCCTTGGTTAGTTATTAAAGTAAGCAAACTAGTTGAGCCTGCTCAGGACTAAAGTGACACATTAAGTGTCTTTGGTATCGTTTATTGGTGAGTCATTAACTGGTGGGTAACTCAATGATCACAGATCCATTATTTTATTTTTTTGCTGTGCCTGCGATCCTTATTTTTGGCGTGGCCAAGGGAGGGTTTGGCAATGCGATCGGTGTGGTTGCTGTGCCTTTGATGGCTTTGGCGGTCAGTCCCATGCAAGCGGCGGGAATTTTGCTGCCGATTTTGTGTGTCATGGATGTGTTTGCAGTACGCAAATTTTGGGGTCAATGGGATTCAAACAACTTAAAGATAATGCTCCCAGCCGCCCTGGTTGGTGTGCTGTTAGGCAGTTTAACCTTTAGCTATTTAAACGAATCTCATGTGCGTTTAATTATTGGGCTACTAGCACTGGCATTCGCCCTAAACTTTTGGTTTAAGTCTGAGTCGTCGGTCAAGCAAGCACCCAACCGTATCAAGGGTGCCTTTTGGTCTACCATTGCTGGCTTTACTAGTTTTGGCATTCACTCAGGTGGGCCCCCAGTCAACTTTTATTTGGTTCCACAAAAACTACACCCTACGGTGTTTATGGGCACATGCACCATATTTTTTGGCATTACCAACTATGTAAAGCTGATCCCCTATTTTTGGTTGGGGCAACTCGACAGTCAAAACTTACTAACTTCCTTGGTATTGTTACCCTTGGCTCCCATTGGTGTGAGCTTGGGTTATTATCTGCATAAGCGAGTGTCACCCCAGAAGTTCTACCAAATTTTCAACTTTTTCTTGTTTATGACTGGTTGTAAACTGACCTAAGACGGCCTTATTCTATTGTAGCTATGATCTATGATCTATGAACTAGGTTGGGGTAGGGCGAAAGAAACGCACAGGCAGACGCCTATGCCACTATAGCCTGTGCTAGGGGTGGGGCAGTGCTTTGCCTTACTTCAAGTTTAGGGGCCAGTAGTACCTTTTGTTTGGGAGCATCTTGATCTTCTATTGCATTGAGCAATAAGCG
>CAWUTT010000090.1:0-14733 GCA_963925635.1 uncultured Pseudomonadales bacterium
TAAGTCTGGGCCACCACCATGAATATCAAAATGGTTACCTAAGCAACACTTAGTCATGGCAGAACATTCTATGTGCCAACCAGGGCGACCTTCTCCCCACGGTGAAGCCCAAGAGACTTCTCCAGCTTTTGCAGCTTTCCACAAGACAAAATCAAATGGGTTTTCTTTAACGTCGTTAATATCAACCCGCGCTCCCGCGCGCATGTCTTCTAATTTTCGATTAGTCAGCTTACCGTAGCCATCAAATTTCTCCACCCGATAATACACATCGCCATTGATGGCCGCATAAGCATAATTTTTGTCGATAAGGGTTTTTACCATGTCTAAAATGGCAGGAATATGGCCCGTAGCACGGGGTTCCTGATCAGGTGGCAATACATTGAGGGCGAGCTCGTCTTCATGCATAGCATCAATAAACCGCTGGGTCAGGTGCTCACAAGACTCACCGTTTTCCGCCGCCCGTTTAATAATCTTATCATCCACGTCAGTAATATTGCGCACGTACTCAACTTGGTAGCCAGCATGCCTCAAGTAACGCGTGATAACGTCAAACGACACCATCACCCGCGCATGACCAATATGACAATAGTCATAGACTGTCATGCCACAGACGTAGAGACTTATTTTGCCAGCTTCAATGGGCGTGAACGGGACCTTGCTGTTACTTAAGGTGTTGTGTAGTTGCAACATAATTAACTTTTCCGTTAGGCCTTCTTAGCCCAAGAGTCACGTAAAGTGACCGTACGATTGAAGACTAAACGCTCTGCTGTGGAGTCTTTATCAACACAAAAATAACCTTCTCGCTCAAACTGGAAGCGTTCACCATCAACGGCCGAAGCTAGTGAAGGTTCAGCCATTGCGCCTTTAATTAAACGTAAGTTATGGGGGTTAATGTGGGTCATAAAGTCCACCGCTTTATCACCGTCTGGATTGACATGATTAAACAGTCGATCGTATAAGCGCACATCAACTAATTGGTGGTGACTAGCACTCACCCAATGCACCACGCCATTCACCTTATAGCCTTCTGGTTTTTTACCTAAGGTGTGTTCATCATAGCGGCATACCAATTCAATCACCGTGCCATCTGCATGCTTAATCACTTGCTCACAGGTGATGATATAACCTCCGCGTAAACGCACAGACTGCTCTGGTGCTAAACGCTTCCACTGACCCTCTGGCTGTTCAGCAAAATCGGCTTGGTCAATAAAGACCTGCTTAGACATCACCAGTTGGCGTTCACCCATGGTCTCATCTTTGGGGTGCTTGGGTACGGTTAAGGTTTCAGTTTGGCCCTCGGGCCAATTAGAAATGGTTATTTTTAACGGCTCCAGCACACACATGGCACGTGATACCGTTGAATCTAAGTCATCACGTACGCTCGATTCTAAACGACTAAAGTCTGTAATGCCTTTACTTCTAGCCACAGGGGTTGCTGCGCAAAAGTTGCGCAAAGCTTCTGGCGTATACCCACGCCGACGCATACCCGAAATGGTTGGCATGCGCGGATCGTCCCACGCCGTTACTGTGTTTGAGTCTACCAACTGCTTAAGCTTACGTTTACTGGTAATAGTGTAGTTAAGCTCCAAGCGGGCAAATTCATACTGCCGCGGCCTACGCTTACCACTGGGCAAGGTGACATGGTCAATAAACCAGTCGTATAGGGGCCTGTGGTCTTCAAACTCTAAGGTGCAAATAGAGTGAGTCACTTGCTCCAAGGCATCAGACAACCCATGGGTAAAGTCATACATGGGATAGATACACCATTGATTGCCGGTCTGATGATGTTCGATGTGCCGAATGCGATAGATAATCGGGTCACGCATATTCATGTTTGGAGACGCATTATCTATTTTTGCCCGCAACACCCGTGCGCCATCGGCAAATTCACCCACTTTCATGCGGGCAAACAGGTCTAGATTTTCGGCAATACCGCGTTCACGGTGGGGACTGTTTTTACCTGGCTGAGTCAAATTGCCGCGGTATTCCCTCGCCTGCTCCGGGCTTAAGTCGCACACGTAAGCCAAATCTTTGTTAATTAACTCAACGGCAAAGCTGTGAAGTTGATCAAAGTAGTTGGACGCGTAGCACTCTTCTTTGCCCCATTCAAATCCCAACCACTCAACATCACGTTTAATAGACTGAATGTATTCATCGCTTTCTTTTTCTGGATTGGTGTCGTCAAAACGCAGATTACATTGGCCCTCAAACTCCTGCGCCATACCAAAATTTAAACAAATCGATGTCGCATGACCCACGTGCAAATAACCATTAGGTTCTGGTGGAAAACGAGTCACAACTTGGCCATCATTGTTGCCCTTTCTAACATCTTTGGCGATGATATTACGAACAAAGTTTGATGCCTGTACGACGGTTTTTTCAGCCACGAATGGGTCTCCTTGAGGTTTGCCCTTAAAAACCGATAATTATATGTCTTTTGCCGCCTGCCTTGCTAGCTAAATTCGTTAGAATTTCAGCGCCAAACTAGTACCAAGGATTGCATCTATAGACTGCCGGCTTCATAATACGCGTTCTTTATTTAACAACTATTTTCTAGGGTTGCCGTATGTCGAATGTATTAATGCAAACTAATTTTGGTGCTATCACCATTGAACTTAACTATGAAAAAGCTCCAATCACGGCGGCTAACTTTGAACAGTACGTTCGCGATGGCTTTTACGACGGTGTCATTTTTCACCGCGTAATTGATGGCTTTATGGTTCAAGGTGGTGGTTTTGACGTGAGCATGGATCAAAAAGAAACTCGCGCCAACATCGAGAATGAGGCCGACAACGGCTTAACTAACGACGAAGGCACCTTAGCCATGGCACGCACCATGGACCCTCACTCGGCTTCTGCGCAGTTCTTCATCAACGTTGGTGATAACGCCTTCCTAAACCATTCTGGTAAAAACTCACAAGGCTGGGGCTATGCAGTATTTGGTAAAGTTGTAGACGGTATGGACGTGGTTAACACCATCAAAAAAGTGTCCACTACCTCCAAGTCAGGCCACCAGGATGTTCCGGCAGATCCAGTAGTGATCGACTCTGCAACCATGATCGAAGACTAATCAACATGCGTCGCCTATTCATCGCCGACTTACACTTGCACCCGGCTCGGCCAGAACATAGCCGTGCCTTGATCGACTTTTGTCAGCAACGTGTTAATGCTAACGATGAACTGTATATACTAGGCGACCTTTTTGAAGCTTGGATTGGCGATGATGTCGGTATAATCACTTATGCTGATGTGATTGCCTGTCTCAAGCAGCTTTCAGATAGCGGTACCAAAGTTTTCTTTATGGCAGGTAATAGGGATTTCTTAATAGGTAAGGCATTTAGCCAAGCCACAGGCATCACCCTTCTTCAAGACCCCACTATAGTCAATTTTGATAATCAAAACGTGCTACTTATGCATGGCGACACTTTGTGCACTGACGACCAAGACTATCAGCAGTTTCGCACACTCGTGCGCAGCTTAAACTGGCAAACTGATTTTTTAGCCCAGTCCCCCGCACTGCGCATGCAACAAGCGACGGACTACCGGCAACAAAGCCAAGCCATGACCGCCATAAAGTCTAACGACATTATGGATGTTAATCTCCAAACAGTGAACCAAGTGATGCTTCAGCATCAAGTGCGGTTACTTATCCACGGCCATACTCATAGGCCACAAGTTCACCACCTAGACCAAGGCGAACGCATTGTATTAGGTGACTGGGGCGGTCATTTTGACTACCTAAGCTGGCCACAAGGCCAAGCTTGGCATCTAATTAGAGAACCGATTTGATTTTTTAATCATGGTTTCTAAGGGTCATCCTTAGAGATTAATAAAAATCCATTGCTGGTGATTGGTTGTAACTAACCCTTGTGATTACTTTTGGTGCATCGGCTTGACTGCTCGACTCACTAAGGTGCACTGCGTTAACACTGAACCCATTTTAAATAAATTAATAAACACTAACCAGTTGATATATATAAATAAAAAATACATACTCAGGTTTTAAAACAATTGGCATGAAGGTTGCTCTCTATTCAATTAGCCAAGCCCAATTGGGGCTGGCAAACCCGTTTAGTGAATAACTGAATCAAATTAAGAGGTAAACCTAATGTTTACAAGTAGCTTTTGGAAACGCCGAGTCTTAAAAGAAAATATGTTTTGGCACCAATCAAACAAGTGTCTGGTTCTATTGCAAATCCCTGCAACCTCTTTATGATCTGCCACAGTCGGGTAGAGATTAAACACCTTAGGTTACCCAACTTTCCGAAGCTTTGTGCCAGATCATCGATCTGCACCTATAACTACAATAACGGTTCAATGCCACAAGGCGTTAGGACTACACAAGGAACAAGGTTATGAAAACTTTATTAAAAACATCAACTGCAGCCATTGCACTTGCACTGGCTGGTAATGCAGTTGCCGACGTTAACGTCGCTTACTTTTTAGAATGGGCTACACCCAACCAAATTGCTAAGGTAGAAAAAGCATACGACGATGCCATGGGCGAAACAGTTAACTGGACTAACTTTGGTTCTGGCGTAGGCATGACTGAAGCCATGCTTTCTGGCGATATTGATATCTCCTACTCGCAAGGTCTAACGCCTTTTGCCAACGCTGTAAACGCAAACGCACCTATCAAGATGGTTGCCATCGCTGTTGCTTACGGTGCTGCAGATGACTGTATTGTGCGTGGTGATTCAGGCATTACTAAGGCTAACGCCTCAGAATTGGAAGGCAAAACAGTTGCTGTGCCTTTAAACACTATGGCCGACTTTGGTTTCCGTATGACCATGTCTAACTTAGGTGTGGATGTTTCTCAACTGACTATTGTTGACCAAGAACCAGCCGACGCTGCTGTATCTTTAGCTGATGGCGCTGTTGTCATGGCTTGTGCTTATGGTGCTAACTCCCTCGCTAAAATGAAGGAAGTTGGCTCGCCTATGCTAACTCCAGCAGAAAAAGCTGCCGCTGGTATCAGTAGTTTTGACATTATTTCTGTAACAGAGACTTTTGCTCAGGAACATCCTGATCTAGTTCGCACCTTTGTAGAAGTAACTCACCAAGCTAATGCTGCTTGGGCAAAAGACCAGTCTAAGCTGAGTGTAATTGCTAAGGATGCAGGTATGACTGAAGAAGCAACCACTTCTCAAATGTCTGGCTTTGTCTTCCCAACAGTTGCTGAGCAAAAACGTGACTACTTTGGTAAAGACGGCACTGCTCGCAGTATGCTGGCGTTTATGGGTAACATGTTTGCAACTAGCGACAGCCCAGCTCTTGCCGATTACAACGTTACTATCGATACGTCTTTCCTAGACTAAGATATACTTAGTGGAAAGCGGTGCTCTTCGAGTTACTGCTTTACCTAGCGATCTGCTAAGATCGTTACTTAGTTGTTATTGCATTCTTGTAATGATCACAAGATTACAATAACAGCTAAGCCTTTATTCCCACCCATTATAACAATCAAGAGTTACCCATTATGAGTGACCTAGTTTCTGATAACTTAAATATGCAATTCACTACCCCTTCTGGGCTAGTTGTTCATGCCCTGAAAGATGTGAGTTTTAACCTTAAAAAAGGTGAGTTATTGTCCGTTTTAGGACCATCAGGTTGTGGTAAAACTACTCTACTCAACATAATTGCAGGCTTTCTTAATCCTACGGGTGGTGAAGTTAAGCTAGGTGACACGGAAATACGTGGTCCTGGCGTCGATCGGGGCATGGTATTTCAGCAAGGAGCCTTGTTTGAATGGTTAACTGTTGCCCAAAATGTAGACTTTGGGTTACGCATGAAAGGTGCAGATCCAGTAGAAACTGCCAAAAAAGTAGATGAATGGTTAGAAATAGTCGGCTTAGCTGGCTTTGGAGACACCCCTACTTACCAACTTTCCGGTGGTATGCAACAGCGTATTGCCTTGGCTCGTTGTTTAATTAACGATCCAGATCTAATCTTAATGGATGAGCCTTTAGGCGCTTTAGACGCCCTGACTCGTGAAAAAATGCAATCGCTAGTGTTAAAAATTTGGAAAGAAACTGGCAAAACCATTATGATTATTACCCATTCGGTAGAAGAAGCTCTGATGTTAGGAGAACGCCTATTTGTAATGGCGCCACGTCCAGGCCGTTTACATAAAGAATACCGCCTACCTTTTGCCGAAATGGGTTTAACTCAAGACCCAAGAGATATCAAAAAAACACAACACTTTAGTGAAATTCGCGAAGAAATTCTGTCCATGATTTGGGATATGGAAGAAGAAATTATGGGTGGAGGAACACTATAATGATGGATTTCCTATTTGAACAGCGCAACACCATCGTTGCTTTTCTCATTATCGGCTTAATCATTGCGCTTGCCCTCTCAGTCATTAAGGGTCGTCAAATTATGGCGACAGAGAGAACAGATTTAGTGTTTGGTAATCCCGCTAAAGCCTTAGGTGGCTGGTATTGGATTATTACGGGCATGTCTTTTGTACTGCTGATATGGTTTTACTTTTCATGGGACGCTGCGCGTGCCTACCACCCCACTTCGGCAAACGAATTATGCCAAGTGGCTAAGGTAGAAAGAGCCATTAAACCCATGCGCTCGCAATTTCCCATTGATAAACAAAATCTGCGTGGCACAGACCTTATCGCTAGGGATAGCGCCCAATTAGAGCGCATTAACAATAGCTTAAAAAGCTTTGCCTTGCAGCCAGCGGAAGAACTCGAAGCTAAGGCTATATTGGCTAGTTTAAGCAGTGCATTAGTCGATCAGGCAAATCCAGCTTATCTCAAGCAAAGTTTAACCACAGAGTTTGCTGCCATTGCTGAGCGCATTAATAGTGTCAATGCTAGTTTTAGTGACCCAGCCTTCCCAGGACCTCCAACTAGCGCTCAAAAAGCGGCTGCTGAGGCCCAACCCGACTGGGGTGATACGGGCAAAGAAATCCCTGTGGAGCCTGCCACGCCGCTTGGCTACCGCTATGCAGCCATTGCAGCTGAAATACGCTTAATTGTAAAAGACTTTGCTAAGTTACGTAATACCGGGCCCCATTTGTTAGCTCAAGTGGCCGACATTAACTTACGCATTAAAGCGGCTAAAGCCAGCGCCAAAGCCAACCTAAACTTGTCAGACGCTGAGCTAGAGTCCCGCGAAAAGCTATACAGTCAGCTGAACAAGATGCTTAAGCGCATTGACAATGGTTCTATTTATCCACCCAACAGTTTAAATGATGTTCAAGTGGCTTTAATGGCATTTGATAAAAGTCATATCGAACAGCAAGGTAGTTTAAGAACTTTTGATACGTGGATGATGCCTGGTGGCCGAATTATCGCAGGTAATAGCGCCTGTAGTGAACAAGGTTCGGGACGTTGGTTACCTAAACCTTCGGACACCTTAGGCACATTAGTGCGCATCTCTGACCCAGATATCGGGTTTAAAGACACGCCTTTACTCTGGTACCGTTGGCAGCCAGTGGGTGGCATGTTGGCTTTCCTATTGCCAGATTGGCTGGTTGACCTAGTTCCAGGAGAATATCCACGCCACACTGAAAATGGAACGATCAACAGTAACTTCAAATCTAACGTCAAAGATTTTGTCACTGGAAATTATGAGTCCTTTTCTATTCCTGTGCCTATGGGGCACATGTGGGACTCTATTATTCGGGTTGTGATTGGTTTATTTTTTGGCATTGTTCTAGGCGTGCCACTGGGCTTGTACATGGGTTTAAGCCGCTTTGCAAAAGGCTTTTTTGATCCGATGATTGAGCTTTACCGCCCTGTCCCACCCCTTGCTTGGGCGCCATTAATCTTAACTATTTTTGGTATTCAAGATGACGGTAAGATCTTTCTGCTGTTCATGGTTGCCTTTGCCATTATGGTCATTTCTGCGCGCACCGGTGCTACAGGGACACAATTGTCTAAAATCCACGCAGCGCACTCCTTAGGTGCAAGTAACCGTCAAATTTTACGCCGGGTGATCTTTCCCAATTCCCTACCAGAAATTTTAACGGGTATTCGTATTTCCATAGGCGTGTGTTGGGGTACTCTGGTCGCCGCAGAAATGCTAGCAGGAACTACGGGTATCGGTTTTGTGGAGAACGTGGCTCGCAAACAATCAGACTATGAAGTGATATGGGTCACCATTATCATCCTAGGTGTGCTTGGCCTCATGTTCGACCTCATCATGCGCTCTGTGATAAAACGCACGATTCCTTGGCGTGGTAAGGGCTAGACCACTCTTTATTTACCAGTCATAGAAGCATAAAAAGGGCGATCCATAAAGGATGGCTCTTTTTTTTGGCTTCCATTGCCACACGCCTGGCTCGAGTGACCACAAGAAACTGGCAAAGCCACAATTACGCACTATACTTTTTGTGTACCATGTCAGTTTCACCGTCTTTATCCCAGCCTAACAACGGAAGCTTTATTATGCGTAAGTTAACCCTTTTTGCTTTATTAGTTAGTGCAACACTGGCCGCCAATACCAGCCAGGCAGACTGGGGAAATCTACTGGATAGTGTGAAGAAAAAAGGTAGTCAGCTAATACAACAACCCCTCACTAGCACGTCAGCCAACATCAGCAAGCCAACACTGTCTTCTGACACCATCATCAACGGTTTACGTGACGCCCTAGCAGTCGGCAGTGAGCGGGCTATTAGCGTTATATCATTAGATGGAGGTTATCTTAATGATCCTCAAATACGCGTGCCCTTGCCAGCAGGCCTAGACAAATTAGCCAAACCCTTGCGCCAGATCGGCATGGGTAAACAGGTCGATCATTTCTTACAAACAATTAACCGTGCCGCCGAGCGAGCGGCACCACATGCCACTAATATTTTGCTAGACAACATTAGAACCATGAGTTTTGAAGACGTGAACATGATCTATAAAGGTTCGGATGATGCAGCTACCCAGTACTTCCGTAAAAAGTCTGGGCCTCAGATTGCCGCCTTATTTAATACCGAAGTAGACACTGCGCTGAACCAGGTTGGAGCAACGCGATACTACAACGACCTCGCATCGAAAGCAGCAAACATACCTTTCGTCGGTAAACAGATCAACGGAGATTTAACGAGCCATGTGACGAGCGCTGCCTTAGACGGTTTATTTCTAAAAATTGCGGCCCAAGAGAAACTAATTCGCACAGACCCAGCAGCTCGAACGACTGATTTATTAAAGACACTTTGGGATTAATAATGTTTGAGTATGGTCAATACAACCGGCTGCGTTGGACATATCGGCGTGGCTTCTTAGGTGCTAGTGTCTAAGGTGCTATTTTCCAAGGTGTTAGTACCTAAAGTACTAAAGGCCTGCATTTATACCAAAGCAGTCAACAAGGCAGTGGCAGCCAGCCCCGATAATAAAGCTAACGTGCATTGACGCATCACACGCATATCTATTTGATTAAACAATCGGGCACCAAGGTGGTTACCTACCAGCATGGTGGGTAACATGACAAGCAGCAGGCTGGGTAAATAAGGAGCCGCTAGATCATTGATTTGAAACCAAGCAAACCCATACAGATCAGTGAGTAAGAAGAACAGGATAAGGCCAGCACGCATAGCAACAAGAGGCATTTTTGAAGACAGCATGTAAGCTGCTACAACAAGCCCACCAATCGTGGCTAGACCGTTCAAAAACCCTGCCAGCACGCCTACGATAACTAGCCACTTAAATGATTCAGCAGCCTTAAATTGCCACTCACGCCATAACGCAAAACAAGCAATCAACACCCCGCTACCTGCAACACCACGCACTAGATCAGATTGCCAATATTGTA
This sequence comes from uncultured Pseudomonadales bacterium, assembly GCA_963925635.1. Classification (GTDB taxonomy): domain Bacteria; phylum Pseudomonadota; class Gammaproteobacteria; order Pseudomonadales; family Balneatricaceae; genus Njordibacter. Next base: position 9,760 of record CAWUTT010000090.1, read on the forward strand.
ATGCGAGCACGCCTAAGGGGGTGCCAAACAAGATACCTAAGCATAGTACCATGACCCATCGCCATGGGATTTTATGCCACACTTTAGGCAGTAAATGCAAACTCGCCATTACCTCCATTACAAACATAAGGGGCACAATGGTTAGAGCACTAAGAATAGGCGCTAAAGCCAAAAAACACAGAGCAGAAAAACCAAAACCCGCTAAACCCCTGATAACGCCTGCAAAAAGGACGATACCAAGGGCATAAACGAGTTCTAAAGTAGACAGTGGCAAGTAAAACCAGTCTAGATTGACGCTACCCATTTAGGTGCGTTGTTCGCCCTGATACAGGCGCACGACGTGCCTAGCTTCAGCAAAAAATAACCAGCGTTCCAATAATAAACCAGCCATCATAATCACCCAGGCTAAGCCCAGCAGCTCTATTCTTACTGCACCGCCAGACACCCAATAAACCAAGCCTAAAGGCACGATAAAGGTCACCAAGGTCATGACTATGCGCAGGCGAAAAAGTTGGTCTGCCGCGATCTGATAGCCAAACTCACGGTTTAAAAAGGTAGGTGCACTATGGCCTGCATCTAATAATCGTACACTGGCTTGAGAAAACCCTGTTGCCGTTTGAATGGTGGCACCTTGAGGTTTGCCCTGCCAGAAAAAATACACCAGTTTAAGCGCCAAGGTAATAATCACTAACCCCATAACTACCGCCAACAACTGCGGTTTGAGCACCACAAACAAGGCACTGACCGCCAAAAATAACAAACCACCACTGATGAGGGCGTAAGCCATGAATAACGCAGGGACCATGGGTGTATGCCACTGGCGAATAGTTTTTAAACTGGCGTAAATCATACTCGTGGTGAACAAGGTGACCAATGCCAAAATCATACTCAAACCAGCTAAAATATTAATACCTGACCATTGCCAAAATATCGGTGCCGCATAAAGGCCAGCAACGGGGTAAAGCAAAATGGCAAATACGGCTTCACGCGATAACCATGAAGTGCGAAAGCGGCTAAACGAACGCCACGCATTCTTAGGATTAGCCAAGTGCATAGTTGAGGACACCAAACCAATACTCACAAGCACCATAGCAATGACACCTAGAATGATTTGTTGGTTAATACTTAGGGTCTCGGTAAACCCCAACAACTGGCCCGCTCCAAGCCATGCTAATAATCCATAGCCAGCACCAGATGTGACGGTAAAAATGAGAACTGAAAAAGCTGGATGCATAATAAATACCTAAAAGTGATGCAATAATTAACGGTTAATAATGCGATTGACCAACTGTTTAACACCCTGCATGGGCGTTACCGCAATACTTTCTTGTTGCTTAGGGTTTCTAGGCGGCAAATAAGTATTGACTGGGTTATAACCAAGTTCTGGCATCAGTTGTTGGCCCGCACGCTCTCTGGTTAATCTTGAAACTTCTGAATCCGGGTCATCAAAATCTCCAAACACACGCGACGAAGTTGGGCAGGTTAAGACACAGGCTGGTTGACGTTCGGCTTCTGGTAATTGCTCGTCATAAATACGATCCACACACAAGGTGCATTTTTTCATGGTGCCAGAATCTGAGTCCAACTCTCGAGCACCGTAAGGGCAGGCCCAAGAGCACAGATTACAGCCCATACACTTGTCTTGGTCAATCAGGACTATGCCGTCCTCTTCGCGCTTGTAAGAAGCACCAGTAGGGCAAACTGTAACGCAATCTGCAGTTTCACAGTGCATGCAAGACATGGGGATGTTCACTGTTTTGCTGTGGGGGCTGTCCCCTACTTCATAAGAATGGATACGATTAAGCCAACTACCACTGGGGTCTTTGCCATGGGGCCGCTCATCACTTAAAGGGCCTATAGTGCCAGAGGTATTCCACTGCTTACAGGCTGTTGCACAGGCATGGCAACCAACACACGTATCTAAATCAACCACTAAACCGAGTTTCATTTTGCACCTCGGCTAAAAATGTCACGCCAACCGCGACTTATGTTGATATTGGGGTGGCTGCTGTAGCTGCTCACCTTGCTTGCTGGAGTAAAATTGGGCAATGGTTTCACCTTATCAAAACGCGGCCATGTGAGGTTTTGCTCCGCGAGGTCTGTCTCATCAGCACCAACCGGAGTAATCTTGACCCTTAGATCATACCAAGCCGCCTGACCGGTAATTGGGTCGGAGTTAGTCATGCGATGACCGTCTGCTTCAGCTTCCCCTGGCAATAGCTCATTGATTAAATGATTCATCAAGAAACCTTGTTGCGACTCATTGGCATCGTCACTCAAACCCCAAGTACCCTGCTGTTTGGCAATGGCGTTCCAAGTCCAAACTGTTTCGGGGTTGACCCCTTCCATGAGTTTAACTTGAGCTCGAATGCGACCATTGTGAGATTCTACCCAAGCCCAACCGAAGTCTTTAATACCTAGGGCTTCACCTTTACTGCGGTGCATATATAAGTAGTTCTGAGACATGATTTGGCGCAGCCAAGCGTTTTGCGAATCCCATGAATGATACATAAACATAGGCCGCTGGTTAACGGCAAAAAATGGGTATTCTTTGGCGTCTGTGCGTTGCTGCTCTAACGGTGGGTAATAGAACGGTAGCGGGTCAAAATAGGTTTTAAGGCGCTCTTTATGGTGCTCTTCAGTGGGTTGAGGACCATCATATAAGCCTTGCCCAGCCAAGCGGAATTTTTGTAACGTTTCTGAATAGAGTTCAATCACGATTTGATCGGTACTGCCTACCCAGCCCGCTTCCTTAGCGAGTTCCATGTAGTCTCTATTGGCATGACGCATATACCTTTGATTAGGTTTAAGTTCAAACTTAAAGAAGCATTGGTTATCAATGTAAGCTTTCCACTGATTAGGATTAGGTTCTCCACGTAAAGATTTTTCACCATCTTTACCGCGCCATCCCGCTAAGAAACCAATACCTGGGGCACGTTCAAAGTTAACGATAAAGTCTTCATAACCCTTGAACTTGGGCTGACCTTCATCGTTGGTAAAGGCTGGGAATTTTAGTCGCCCAGCCAAGTCCACCATGACTTCTTGCCAGCTGCGCACATCACGATCGATAGCAAGAATGGGCTGACGAATCGAATCACACGCGGCATCCACCTCTGAGATAGGCCGATCTAACATAGAAATGGTGTCATATCGCTCTAGGAAAGTGGTGTCTGGTAATACCAAATCAGAAAAATTAACCGTTTCTGAGTGAAACGCATCGCAGGTCACAATAAACGGAATCTTGTACTCTCCGTCATCATTTTTAGCCCGCAGCATGTCCATGGTCTGAGCCGTATTCATGCTTGAGTTCCAGGCCATATTGGCCATGAACAGCATCAATGTGTCTATAGGGTAGGGATCCCCTGCTACGGCGTTACTAATCACCATGTGCATGAGACCATGATTGGCAATAGGCGCATCCCACGAGTAAGCCTTGTCTATGCGCCTAGGTTTACCATTTTCATCAATGACCAGGTCTTCTGGCTGAGTTGGAAAACCTAAAGGGGCAGATTCTAGGGGTGTATTAGGTGCGTTACCTTTAGCCGGTTTAATAGGTGGCACGATGTGTTTAGGGAATGGGGGTTTGGCTAAATGACCCCCTGGACAATCTATGGTTCCCAAAACCACCTGTAACAGGTGAATAGCACGGCACGTTTGGAAGCCATTAGAGTGCGCTGAAATACCCCGCATGGCATGCATAGACACAGGCCTGCCAATAAATTGAGTTTGTTTGCGCCCAGCCCAATCGGTCCATTCTGTGTCGATCGTAATGGTTTCTTTAAACGCCACATGGGCCATTTCTAAGGCAATGCGTTCAATGGTTTCAGCATCAATACCGCACACTTTGGCTGCGGCTTCAGGCGCATATTCGGGCGCCATATATTTATCCATTAAAATACTAAAAGCCGTTCTTACGGGTGTACCACAAGACGCTTCGTACTCACCCATTAACGCCGGTGCCACATCGGCGCTTAAGGCCGACTGGAGCGCGTTGGTATGCTGATCCCACACTTGAGGGTTACCTTCAGCATCACGTAATAGTAAACCATCGCCCTGCTTACCTGGGTTATTAATCACCAGTTGTGGTCCATTGGTATAGCGAATTAAAAATTCATCGTCTACCAGACCTTCACGTAGCAACACTTGCACCATAGATAAGGCAAACATGGCATCACTGCCTGGGGTAATCGCCACCCATTCGTCAGCAATGGCTTGATAACCTGTGCGCACTGGGTTGACCGCAACAAATTTTGCACCCCGTTCTTTAATGCGCTTAAGGCCTAGTTTAATAGGATTGGATGCGTGATCTTCTGCCACACCCCACATCATGAAATATTTCGTATTTTCCCAATCAGGATCGCCAAATTCCCAGAACGAATGCCCCATGGTGTACAACCCTGCAGCCGCCATATTTACAGAACAAAAACCACCATGAGCGGCCCAGTTAATGGTACCGAATTGACTCGCCCATAGGCCTGTGAGGGCCTGCATTTGGTCTCGGCCAGTAAAGTAAGCCAGTTTTTTAGGGTCTGTGGCACGAATATTAGCTAATCGAGCAGTCAGCATATCTAAAGCTGCATCCCACGAAATGGGCTCAAACTCTCCTGCACCGCGTTCTGTGCCGGCTTTACGCAACAGTGGCTGGCTTAATTTAGCAGGCGAAAGCTGCTTCATAATGGCAGAGTTACCCTTGGCACACAGGACGCCTTTATTGACAGGGTGATCTGGATTACCCTGAATAAAACGAATTTTTTCGTCTTCTAAGGTGACCTTAATGCCACACCGGCAAGCGCACATATAACAGGTAGTGTAACGATGTTCTTGGTTCGAGTGATCCTCAAACTGAGGCAGGTCTTGGCTTTTTGTCATAGGAACAAATAATTATAAGTATGGTTCTATAAAGCATATAGGATATTCGAGCCTTTTCCAACAGCCAAACTTTATTCAGCCATAGGGCCACCCTCTTGATCTCAC
>CAWUTT010000091.1:0-12599 GCA_963925635.1 uncultured Pseudomonadales bacterium
AACCGCCAAGGCTATGCCCAGTTATGCCAACTCATTAGCCTTGCTAGGCGGCGGTGTGAAAAGGGTAAGTATCAAGTTTATCACCATGACTTTGAAGACCTTAGTGAGTGCTTACTTATCTGGAACCCTCACCCAAACAATAGCTTTGAGTTAGGAAAGATATTAAGCAGCCAACATAAACAACGCTTATGGGTAGGTTGCCACAGGCGCTTAAGTGCCTTAGACCAGAGCCTAAACGCCCACTGCCAAAGCATGGCTGATACTTTTGATTTACCCATAGTGGCCCTAGGGCAGGTGATTATGCATAGTCCCGATCGGCAAATGCTACACGACACCCTCACGGCGATTCGTCTAGGCATGCCTGTTTATGCCTGCGGCTACGCCTTGCAAGCCAATCGTGAACACAGCCTGCGACCGTTGGATAAAATCGCTAAACTCTATCCAGCATCATGGAGACAAGCCAGTGTCACCATTGCCCAACAATGTGATTTTTGTTTATCTGAACTCAGCTACCAATACCCTGCTGAACTAGTGCCCAGTGGGTATGACGCCAACAGCTATCTGCACTACCTAGTAGAGCAAGGGAAAGCCATTTGTTTTCCAGCAGGGGTGCCCCATGACATTGCCCTTATTATAGATAAAGAGCTTAGCCTTATTGCCTCCGAAGGTTACGCGCACTTTTTTTTAACCGTATATGACCTCGTTCAGTTTGCTAAAAGCCGGCAAATTTTATACCAAGGTCGTGGTTCTTCAGCTAATTCGGTGGTGTGTTACTGCTTAGAAATTACCGCCGTTGACCCCCGTCAAATACAGGTTTTATTTGAACGTTTCATTTCTAAAGAACGGGCTGAGCCACCCGACATTGATGTGGATTTTGAGCACCAAAGACGGGAAGAAATTATTCAGTATATCTATCAAAAATATGGTCGTCACCGAGCGGCTTTGGCTGCCACTGTCATCACTTATCGTTTTAAAAGTGCCGTGCGTGAAGTGGGAAAAGCCCTAGGCATTAACCTGCCCCAGCTTGAACTATTCATCAAAAATGTAGACCGCAAAGACGCGAGTACCAGTTGGCATGAGCAATTACAAAGCTTAGGTTTAGATGGTCAAAGTCATGTGGGCCAATGTTTCTTGCAACTGGTAGAAACCTTGCAAGGCTTTCCCCGTCACCTGTCACAACATGTGGGTGGTTTTATTATTAGCGCAGGGCCTCTTAGTGAACTAGTGCCTATAGAAAATGCCTCCATGGCTGAGCGCACCGTCATTCAATGGGACAAGGACGATTTAGCCAGCCTTGCCTTACTCAAGGTCGACGTTTTAGCCCTAGGCATGCTCAGCGCCATACGCCGAGCATTACACATGGTGCAACACCACCACGGACGCCAGCTTAGCTTGGCAGATATTACTCGTATGGATGATGATGCCAAGGTATATGCCATGCTGCAACAGGGTGACAGCGTGGGGGTATTCCAAGTGGAGTCACGCGCCCAAATGAGTATGTTGCCACGCTTACAGCCCGCCTGTTTTTATGACCTTGTGATTCAAATTGCCATTGTGCGCCCAGGACCTATTCAAGGCGATATGGTGCATCCATTTTTGCGCCGCCGAGCCGGTAAAGAAACAGTAGACTACCCATCACCAGAAGTAAAACAAGTGTTGGAGCGCACCTTAGGGGTGCCTATTTTTCAAGAACAAGTTATTAAATTAGCTATGGTAGCAGCTGGTTTTAGTGGCGGTGAAGCCGATGCTTTACGGCGCGCCATGTCGAGCTGGAAACGTCATGGCGAGCTAGATAAATTTCGTCATAAGCTGGTCGGGGGGATGGTAACAAGGGGTTATGACAAGGCTTTTGCAGAGCGTTTATACCAACAAATCTTAGGCTTTGGTGAATACGGGTTCCCCGAGTCTCATGCCGCCAGCTTTGCCGTTTTGACCTACGCCTCAGCTTGGCTTAAATTCCACTATCCTGGGGCCTTTTACTGCGCCATTCTTAACAGCCAACCCATGGGGTTTTATAGTGCTTCTCAATTAGTGCAAGACGCTCGTCGTCATGATGTACAAGTACTACCCGTGTGCATTAACCGCAGCGCATGGGACCACAGTTTAGAAACTACTGACACGGCAGAACTGGCCATACGCTTGGGCTTACGTCAGGTCAAAGGTGTACGCCAAGGCCCTATACAAGAGTTATTAGCACAGCGTCCCTCACAAGGGTTTCAAGACCTTTTACAGGTGCAGGCATTACACTTGGCTAAAGGCCAACTGGAGTCACTGGCGAGCGCCAACGCCCTTACCTGTTTCAGTGGCCACCGTTATCAAGCCCGCTGGCAATTACTCGATAACTACCAAGACCTGCCATTACTAAGAGAAATACACGAGATCCACCCAGAACAACTGCCCGCGCCTGTCGCCTTAAATGCATTAACAGAGGACTACGCCAGTTTAAACCTGAGTTTAGAACACCATCCCATTGCCTTATTACGCCAAGCCGGTTTGCTAAAGGGCTGCATAAGCAGTCGCCAAATGGCCCATAAACCCCACCAAAGCTTAGTGACTGCAGCAGGGCTAGTCACGGGTCGGCAAAGGCCCGGCACCGCCTCTGGAGTGACCTTTATTACCCTAGAAGATGAAACAGGCAATACCAATTTAGTGGTCTGGCAGGGCACAGCGAGAGCCCAAAGACAGGCCTATTTAAATGCCAAAATATTAAAAGTAAAAGGTATTTTAGAGCGCGACCCAGACAGCCAAGTCATCCATATTATTGCTGGCAAACTGATTGATTGCAGCCACTTGCTAGACCAGCTAAACATCAATTCTCGCGATTTTCATTAACCCGACTAAGTCCTTAACATAAACCTTACCGCTGACCTGTTAGTTTGAGCACCAGACTTATTCAGCACGCATAACACTTGTAAGAAGAGGTAATTTATTAACCTCTATTGCCAGCCCCAACGCATTATTAAATGCCCTAAAAAAAGACGTTGGTATTTTTCAAATTGAGGAAAGTGAGGCATTGGTAACAATTTTTGCCACCAATGACATCATCAGCGATGACTACATATATCTTTAATAGTATTGAATTATAGAGTAGAATTTACTGAGCAACAGTGGCGATGTATCGCTGAAATCGAGTCCACTTTAGACCAAGTAAATGGCCCTTATATTATTTGTGGCGCGGACGTAGGTACCATTATAGTAACTTGTTCGCCGTTTCGTACTTAGCCTTTGTGGGACACTGTTAGTGGCCTCGACAAAAGTTTAGGTGCAATGGATAAGACTACACCCTGTGTCGATGGACATAAAAGATATTATTAGGAAAATGGTCTGGTTTAAATGACTGTTTGTTAATGTTCTATTTTTCAAAATTGATGAATCATAAAGATTTTGCTGGACTGACACTCGTTTGCATCCGGCTTATTTTGCTGCACATTAATAAATTAGCTTTATTTTTAAACAGAAGAAAAAATCTATAAAGGAAGAAGCAATGATTAAAATACTCAAAACAGCCGCTTTAAGTGCCGTATTGGCTTTCGGTGTGGTTGGCAATACTTCAGCACAAGAGCTGAATTTCTTTACCATTGGCACAGGTGGTACGGCTTATACTTATTATCCAGTTGGCGGCGTTATTGCAAATGCAATCTCTAAGCCACCAGGATCCCGCGAATGTGGCAAAGGTGGTTCGTGTGGCGTTGATGGCCTAATCGCATCTGCGGTTTCGTCACGAGGCTCTGTAGACAACGTGAACGCCATTGTTTCTGGCCTGCGTAGTTCTGGATTTGCACAGTCTGACGTTGCGTATTGGGCCTTCACCGGTACTGGCACCATGGAAGGTAGCGCACCCGCTACAGACCTACGTACTATTGCTGCTTTGTTTGAGGAACATATTCACCTAGTGGCATTAGCCGATAGTGGTATTAATTCCGTGGCCGATTTGGCCGGCAAACGTGTATCTTTAGACGAGCCAGGTTCTGGCACCTATGTAGACGCTAATCTAATCCTAGAATCAAATGGTTTATCAGCCGATGATTTGACCGCAGAAGCTCTTAAAGGTGGCGCAGCAGCTGAAGCATTACGTAATGGAAAGATCGATGCATTCTTTGTGGTAGCAGGCTACCCAACGGGTTCATTGGTTGAATTAGCCTCTGCTGCAGACATTAAACTGGTCCCTATTGATGGTGCAGGTGCTAAAGCACTGACTGAAAAATATGGTTTCTTTGCTGCTTCAGATATTCCTGCAGATACCTACGAAGGCGTATCAGCTACGACTACAGTAGCCGTTGGTGCACAGTGGTTTACCTCTGCCACCCAGGATGATGAGCTAATTTACAACATCACTAAAGCGTTGTGGAACAAAGAAACCCGCAAGTTGCTTGATGTGGGTCATGCCAAAGGTAAAACCATCACTCCAGCCACAGCTTTGGCGGGTGTCGGTGTACCTTTACATGCAGGCGCAGAGCGGTTCTACCGTGAAGCGGGTCTAATCGAGTAACTCACACACTCGATAATACTGGCCTCAGTCGCTTACGCGTCTGGGGCCATTTTTCTTTATTTTGATACGGAATTACACTATGCATGCAGATGACACCCCTGAACTTACCCCAGAACAACTGGCGGAAATTGAGCGGGAATTTGATCCTGAAACAGCCTTTCGCCCAACAGGTAAGGTCTTTGGGTATATTATCGCTGCAATTTTGGTGTCGATGTCCGTATATCACTTTTACGCCTCTGGCTTTGGTTTGGTGCGCGAGCTTGTGCATCGTGGCATCCATTTATCCTTTGTCCTTGGGCTAGTATTTTTACTATTTGGGGCGCGTAAAACACACAATAGTTTGGCTCCCAAAGCTTGGTATCGTTTTGATGGCGTGCCCATCATCGATACTGTATTAGCATTGCTGGCAGTTGGCGCAGCTATGTACCTACCTTTACTTCCTGCGGAAGCTTTGGCACAAAGAGTGGGTAATCCGTCAACTACTGATATTTTTATGGGCTCTGCCCTACTTTTGCTCACCCTAGAGGCAGCGCGCCGCAGTATTGGCCCAACTTTACCCATTATTGGCCTCGCTTTTATTGGTTTTGCTTATTTTGGCCCACTCATGCCTGGGGCATTAAAACATGGTGGATCCTCGTGGTTTGGAATTATTAACCACCTTTACATGACTAACCAAGGTATTTACGGCATTGCGATCGGTGTTATGGCGCAATATGTGTTCCTGTTTATCCTTTTTGGCGTGCTCGCCACACGCATTGGTTTAGGTCAACTATTTATCGACATGGCCATGGTAATCGCAGGCCGTTATTCGGGTGGTCCAGCTAAAGTGGCCATCTTCTCAAGTGCTTTTATGGGTACTATTTCAGGTTCGTCTATAGCTAATACCGTGACCACTGGGGCATTAACCATCCCCGCAATGAAAAAGGTAGGTTATCCTGCCCATTTTGCAGGTGCGGTTGAGGCAACATCATCCACCGGTGGCCAAATCACCCCTCCCATTCTAGGCGCTGCAGCCTTTATCATGGTTGAATATTTAGAAATTCCATTGCGCGATGTGCTGGCAGCCGCACTTTTTCCGGCTTTACTGCATTACTTTGGCATTTTCATTATGGTTCACCTAGAAGCTAAGAAGCTGGGTCTTCGGGGCCTGCGTGCCGAAGAGTTACCTAAGCTGGGTGTGGTTTTAAAAGATCATTGGCTCAGTCTTATTCCTTTGATCATTCTGGTGTATATGATTTTATCTGGTAAAACGCCAGATTATGCAGCTGTGTATGGCATCATTGCCTGTGTCGTTGTGGGTTTCTTAAATCCTAATCACCGCCTTACTGTTAGAGATTTATGGGACAGTTTATCTGCAGGTGCAAAGAACACTTTAGCCGTTGGTGCCGCCGCAGCGACTGTTGGAGTAGTGGTGGGCGTAGTCACTTTAACCGGTGTCGGCTTTAGGCTTGGATATGTGGTTGTGCAAACAGCAACTGAGATTGGCACCTTCCTTAGCGCCTTGCCACTACTGGGTTATTTTACCGTCACACAGTGGGCGTTATTCACCTCACTTATTTTGATCGCAATTTCATGCATCATTATGGGCGCAGGCATTCCTACTACCGCAACCTACATTATTCTGGTCGCCGTTGCCGCACCCGCACTGGCAGTATTGCAGGTCGAGCCACTGGTGGCTCACTTCTTTGTGTTTTACTACGGTGTGCTGGCTGATATCACCCCACCTGTTGCACTGGCTGCCTATGCAGCGGCAGGAATTGCAGGGTCAAACCCCTTTAAAACGGGTAACACCGCGTTTCGCCTGGGTATTGCTAAGGCCCTTGTGCCTTTTGTTTTTGTTTATTCGCCGGCTTTACTATTAGTCGCAGATGGCTTTACTTGGTGGCTATTCACAGTCACATTAGTGGGCGCCATGTTAGGTATTGCATCACTTGGTGTGGCTTTTTCAGGGTATCTATTAGCACCGTTGAAAATAGCGGAACGTTGGTGGGTTGCGTTAGTCTCCTTCCTCTTTATTGCTCCAGGGTTAACTACCATGGCTATTGGCTTGGTACTTATGCTACCGATTGCGGTCATTCAATTTAAACGCTCTAGGGCCTAAAGGTATAAAACTCAAGGCTCACTCCATGGCCAACAGCAGCCCACGCTTAAGCTGCTTAGGGGCTGCTTAGGGATTGCTTAGGGCAGCTTAAGGGCTCCAACGATTGCTGCCATATCGAGCTACCAAGCCGAACATCTAACTAATTGGCGACTTAAATCCACCTGTGTTGGTGGTATGGGAGCCTACTTAGAGGAGGCCAAGGCCCACAAGGTTAATTCGTATATCAATTCAACGCTTGAACACTTAACCAACGTGTGGGCTGGACTTGAGCCATTGCTTCAGCATTTCTAAAATGGCCCACTAAGCCGAGCAATATTTTTCCCTATGATTAAGCATCAACAGGCAAAATTGGCCTGTTGAGGTTTGTTTGATACACTGATAGTACATGTTTTTTGGATCGCATCGATTGCGCAGGCCAGTGGCCGTCATTGATGCAGACGACAACACCAGTTACTGAAACTAAAGTTGCGCCAAATTTTGTGTTCACTATAGGCTAAACACTAATGCAGCCTTTGTATAAGAAGGTCATTAGGCTAATTATAAGGGAGTGACAGTGGCCATTTATCGCGCTATGAAGAAAGCACGGGACGACAGGGACTTCGAGGCAATGTCTGCATTTATGCACGATGATTGTGTATTTGTGCGCCATCAATCAGGCACTACAGTCACTTGGGACGAGTTCAAAGTGGATTTTAAAGTCATGATGGAAAATGGTGGTTTTGATCGTTTGATGGATCGATGTATCTACGAAAACGAGGATATCTTAGTAGAGCATGCCATCATGCGCTTTGGCGATGGCACTCGTGAGTCAGTCATCCTTGTGCAAACACTTGAAAATGGCCAGGTTGTGCGTTTTGAAACAGGTGCATCACGGATGGATTAATGACATTGATTTGGCCTCTAAAACGAGGGGCCATATTAATGTGGTACATGTCGTCCGCCCACATTGAGTTAATGTACGGCACTGCGCTAGAGCTTAGTACCCACAGTGAGCACTGGAAAACTGGTAAAGCCAAACCGACCGTCTGCTTCTGCTTGGGCTAACTGAGACCTCCATGCTTGGACTTTGTCCTCGTCTACGCCTTGACTAATGGCATAATTAGCTAGGGTCGTTTCTGCATAAGCTGCAGGCGAATTTTGGTGGCGCTGGGTGATTACAAACGCCAATGACTCAGTACGAATATGGCCAACACCACGCTTAGCCAACCGACCAGACAATTCTAGCGGCAGCATTTGGTGGTGACAATGGGCTTTCCAAGCGTCATGAATGAGATCATTAAGCTTTTCATCGGCGCCATGAAATTTGAAGTGATCCCAGAGTACAGACACATTAACAAAGCTAGATTTGGGTTTTAATAGGCGCACAACTTGGTCTAATGTGGCGCCTACATCCTTTATATAGTCTAAGGTTTGGATGGAGGCAATGGCATCACACGAGGCGTCTAGTAGATCAACCTGATCCGCTAAGCAACAGAAGAATTGTGTGTTACCCAAGGCCTCACAATGCCGCTTTGCCGCTTTGATTTGGGCTTCGCTTGGATCAAGGCCAAAGGCCTGACCACTGTGGCCCACAGCAAGGCCTATTTCTCGTATTAGATGACCAGCCCCGCAACCCACATCCAGCACCGTGTTACCCGTTTGTAAATTAAGGGCATTCATCACAGCCAAACGCCGCGCCACCCCCGCACTACTGTTGGCCATTTTTTGTTGCAATAGGGCCACATTTCCTTCAAATTTCATCTGTGTACTCCTTTTACCATGCATGGCCAAGCCCAAGCTCAGGCTCAGGCTCAGGCTCAGGCTATTTTAGTATGCCTCTAAGTTAACCAAACTCGTTACAATATTACGAGTCCAGTGTTGCTATTAAGTGGATCATTTAATGCGCTTAGCCGGAATTCGTAAACTCCTCAGGGAGCGCTTTATGGTTTTAAGGTGGGCCATGGTTTCTGCGCCTAAATGCATGGTGACGCCCACAGCTAAAACATCAATCACTACCATTTGAGTGATGCGGGAGGACATGAGTGTATTGAGTTCTTTATCTTCATCTAGATCGATATGCAACGGAATCTGCACTTGGTGCGCCAATGGGGTATCACTTGGGCACAAAGCAATCACTGTTGCCCCAGCATCCATGGCCAGTTGTGTGGTGTGAAGCAGGTCTTTAGTGCGGCCCGTTTGCGAGACTGCAATGACCACATCTCCTGGCTTTAGGGTCACCGCCGCCATGGTTTGTAAGTGGGGGTCTGAATAGGCCGCCGCCGACATATTAAGGCGAAAAAACTTGTGCTGTGCATCACTGCAAATGGGTGCAGAGGCGCCAAAACCATAGCAATCAACGCGCTTAGACTGAGCTAAGGCCATAATGGCTTTTTCTAGGTTCGCTGCATCTAAATCAGATTTAACCCGCATGAGGTTACCCATGGTGGCGTCAAAGATCTTTTCTTTAAATTGCTCTACTGAGTCACGGCTGTCTAAACGGAATTGCTGATATGAGGTATTAGCACCGACAAACTGCGCCAAATTAAGCTTAAAGTCTTGAAACCCATCAAAATCTAATGCCCTACAAAAACGCACCACGGTAGGCTCACTAACCGCCGCAGCCGCAGCTAAATCGACAATGCGCATTTGCACAATTTTTGCGCGGTGTTCTAGCACATAGTCTGCCACCTTACGCTCAGATTTACGCAACTGGGAGTGGGCTTGAGCGATAATTTTAAATAGGTCGTGATGAGCAGTGGGCATTAAATGGGCCGAAGCAATAGGGTATAAATAACATTCTACCCTATCCTCTTCGGCTCAGGCCACCGCCTATTTTTAAAACTGCAGTGAGATGTCCTTATGACTCGACATACAAGCAGACACCGTTGTGGCTAAGTCAAGACTCATACGCTTTTGCATACGTAAACCAATGCTATCTCTAATGGCCATGTCATAACTCAATAGGGCTGGTGCCATATCCGTTAAAGCACGCTGGCGCCATAAAATCTCTGCCGTTAACAGCTCCATGGCTTGGCTATGATAGCCTTTAGCCTTCTCTGGATTATAGTTATTGCCTTTAAGGGCCCGGCGTGACTTAGACAGTTTAGACTTAATCCCACTGACACCAGAAAGCTCGCCCAATTTTTGCTCCTGCAGTTTGATGGCGTCCATCGCTTCTTTGGCCTCTAATTGGTCAATGCTTGCAACTAACCCTGCGATCTCAACTTGAAGCTGCTCAATTTGAGGTGCTTGTGATATCCATACTCGTAATTGCTCAATACCCTCATAAGCGTCATCCACATTACGACGGTAATCATTACGTGATTTCTTTTCAGCCTTATTCAAGGTCTCAAAAATAGGCCTCTGTGTTGCCCATTCTGCAGGGATACTGGCTTCTAACTGCTGGTTGAATTGCGCAAGCTCGTCAATCTTGCTGGCTAAGTCTGACTTACGGCTATCATTTAAGTCACTGTCACCTAGACGACGTAGTTCTAACTCAGCATCTTTAATCAAGCGGATATTACGGCGCACATGCAGCTGAATCTCTCGCACTTGCTGGTGCAAGGCCTCATAGCCTTGTGAAAATTCTGTCAGCTCAGCATTGGCTTGATAGATGCCTTCTACCTTAGCAAAGGTTTCGCGCGCTTTACCTAAGCTATCATTTAGCATGTTGTTTGCAGCCGAAGACAAATAGCTTGCGTCTACCGCAGCCATGGTATCAATAGCAGCCACCAAGCTGGATTGCTGATTTGCGTACAGAACCAGCACTTGTTCCTCTAAACATGGCTGAATACGAGGGTTCATAGGTGGTGGTGCAGTTTCAGAGGTAAGGTAGGTGCGGTTAGGCAGGTAATTCACCAAGCTTGGGAAGAAGCCTGTAATAATTAACGCCAATATCTGTAAGCCAATAAATGGCACTACCCCTTTATAGATGGACAGAGTCTTAACCACCTGGTCTGCCACACCCCGCAAATAGAAGAGCGCAAAGCCAAAGGGCGGGGTAAGGAAGGAGGTTTGAATATTTAACCCAATCATCACCCCCAACCACACTGCCGTGATATTAGCGCTCGGGTCTGCCAGTAATATAGGCGCCACAATAGGCACTACTACTACCGCAATTTCAATAAAGTCTAAGAAGAACCCTAGAACAAAGATGACGACCATGACCACGAAGAACTGCACCCAAAAACCACCTGGAAGGCTGGTGAGCATGTGTTTCACCAGTTCTTCACCACCAAAGGCACGGAATGCCGAGGTCAGCATGGCGGCACCAATGAGGATAATAAACACCATAGAAGTGGTTTTAGCTGTTTCTCCCATCACTTCATGCAAAGTGGTGCCTGTTTTGAACACCCGCCAGCCGCTCCAAGTTAAGGCCACTAGCAATGCAGCTGAAGAAATTAATCCAAGCACCATTCCCAAGCGGTCTTCGTCGGTATGGATGCTCTTAATATTAAGATCAAAATTGGCGGTAATAAGCCCTAGGGCAATGACCGACAAAATGGCGATAAAAGCTGGCCAATAGCGTTTTTCATCGCGATCATGCAAGCGATACCCTGCCATCAACATGGCACCCACGGCACCCACGGCTCCTGCTTGGTTAACCGTTGCCACACCTAATAAGATCGACCCCAGCACCACAAAAATCAACGTTAAGGGCGGCAATAGTGCCATCAACACTTTCACTAAAAATTCACGGTCGTAGGCGCCCGAGTAACCTACTGGGGGTGCCATTTTAGGTCGAATGATGGCCGTAAATAAGATATAAAGTATATACAAAGCGACGAGCAAAAGGCCGGGAATAAAGGCGCCCATAAACATATCACCGGCGCTGGCCGAGGTGATATCCAACACTGAAGGCATGGAAAACTCACCGGTAATTTCACGGTATGCAGCCTTACGCATGGCGCTGGCTTGATCGGCGGCACTACTGAGCTGATCTGCCAAGATAATGAGTACAATCGAAGGTGGGATAATCTGACCTAAGGTGCCAGACGCACAGATGGTGCCCGTAGCCAACGAGTGGGAGTATTTG
Organism: uncultured Pseudomonadales bacterium; assembly: GCA_963925635.1. Taxonomy (GTDB): domain Bacteria; phylum Pseudomonadota; class Gammaproteobacteria; order Pseudomonadales; family Balneatricaceae; genus Njordibacter. The sequence continues at coordinate 11,605 of CAWUTT010000091.1, forward strand.
TTTCGCAGCATGGCTGGCAAAGAAATCATACCCATGGCAATCACGGTGGCACCAACAATACCCGTCGTGGCGGCTAACAGCGCACCCACAATGACGACCGAAATACCCAAACCGCCGGGTACTGGACCAAACAATTGAGCCATAGTGACCAATAAATCTTCCGCCACTTTGGAGCGTTGCAACATAATGCCCATGAAAATAAATAATGGGATAGCAATTAAAGTATCTCGTTCAACGTTCCAATAAAGGCTTCTAAAGTTGGTTACCCCGGCACTGAGCCATTGCACAGGCCCACCTTCGTGGAAGTAAGCATTGGGATCATCAGCAAACATCCAACCGGCTAGAGCGGCTAAACCAATGGCAATAATTGAGGACCCAGGCAAGGAAAAAGCCACAGGGAAGCCCGATACAAGGGCGGTAATCATGAGCAGGACCAAAATCCCTAAAAACAGAAGTTCCATAACCGAGTGTCCTAGGGGTTAGCCGTCGTTGTCGCTGTTTCGCCACGCAGCACACCAAAGTGCTTGAGTAGGTAACTTGAAAATTGAATTATCATAGAAAAGGCAAATATGGCCAAAAAACCCACCATAATATACTTCACATACATACCATAACCACTTTGAGACACTTCTACACTCAATAGCGGGCTGTTAATGCTACTGGTTTTATCCCACATACCCAGGGTGAGAATGGTAAAACAAAGGGGTAAACCCAGTAGGCTCACACCAAAAATATTAACCCAGGCTTTAGTCCGCGCCTTGAAATGGGTATAGGCTACATCCACCCGTATATGGCCTTCGAGAAGTAAAGTGTTGGCTGACGCGAATAGGAACAGGGCCGCGTACCAAAATCTAACTAGATCTCCCATAAAGGCTTGTTCGTAGGAGAAAACAAAACGCGTGATGACGATTAAAAACTCGGCCACAACCACCATTAGGGCCAGCCATATAAAACCCAAACCTTTACTGCGCACTGCAATGACGCAGGCCAAAAGC
>CAWUTT010000092.1:0-5375 GCA_963925635.1 uncultured Pseudomonadales bacterium
CCTCAGCATCAAATCATAGTTTTTGTCTGAGTTTGTTGCTAAAGGGTCTTTTTCACTTAGCAGCGCCACCAACTGGCAACCTAACAACAAGGCATTATAACGTTGGGCAGTAACCAATAAATGACCTAAGCGTGGGGATAATGGCAGCAGATTGATGCGTTGCCCATGAGGGGTAATGACAAAGCCCTTGGTGAGCGGTGCTAGCTGTTTCACAGCCTCAAGGGACTTATGCAGATGAAGCGCGCCTAGTTCCACTAGTAGTTGTTCGGCCTTTTGCCATGGGCCTGCGGGCGGTTGGTCCATCCACTGCATTTCACTAGGGTCTGAACAACCAAAGGCGTATAGCTGCAAACATAAGTGGGTTAAATCTGTTTGTTTTATTTCTACAGTGGCGTGAGGCGCAAGGCCTTGATGTTCTGTGTCACTCCACAAACGGTAACAGGTGCCTGCACTGAGTCGGCCAGCACGTCCAGCGCGCTGGGTAGCTTGTGCTCGGGACACCTTCACTGTTTGCAGGCGACTTAGCCCAGTCCGTGTGTCATAGGCCATTTGGCGTGACAAACCTACGTCAATTACGCACTCTATCCCTTCAATCGTGAGGCTGGTTTCGGCAATGTTAGTGGCTAGAACAATTTTACGTTGGCCTGGGGCAGGCGGGCTAATAGCCTGCTGTTGCTGCTCCATAGGCAACTCTCCATATAAAGGAAAAATTTCAATTTTAGCTGAGCCTTGAGATGCACCTTGAGGAATACAGAGACTAGCTAGTTGATCTTTAGCACGGTTGATTTCTCCACGGCCAGGTAAAAACACCAGCACGCTGCCTTTGTGGTTGGCTAGTGCTTGGGCTACCGTGTCATACAAAGTGTTATAGAGCTGCCCGTGGCTTGGAGCAGGGCACACTTGAACTGTGGTAACTGGGAACTGACGACCTTGGCTGATGACAATGGGTGCGTTATCAAGTAATTGACTTACGCTCTGGGCGTCCAAGGTGGCGGACATAATAATGAGTTTTAAGGGTTCTTCGTCTCGCAGTAGCTCACGGCCCTGCAGGCACATGGCTAAACTCAAGTCACCGTCTAAGCTACGTTCGTGAAATTCATCAAAGATCACAGCACCGACCCCTTCAAGACTTGGGTCTTGTTGCAGCATACGCAGTAACACGCCGTGGGTAATCACTTCAAGACGCGTATGAGCGCTGACTTTAGTGTCCAAGCGCATACGATAGCCTACGGTTTGGCCGCAGCTTTGTTTAAGGCTTTGGGCTAAGAAATGTGCAGTGGCAAGGGTGGCGATACGGCGCGGTTCAATGAGCAGTATTTTTTGCTCACCTAACCATGGCGCCTCGAGCATGGCTAGGGGTACGCGGGTGGTTTTACCAGCGCCTGGGGGCGCAACAAGAACCACTTCATGGTATTTTTCTAACTGCTCGCATAGTTGCGGAAGCACCTCTTCAATAGGTAATGAGGTGGCGACTAGGGGCATAACTAGAAGGCTTTAAAGGTCAGGGTCGTAAGGGATCGAGAAATGCCATCTATAGTTAACAGACGATCATTGATGAACTTGCCTACATCTTCTTCAGAGGGGATGTAAAGCTTCATGAGTAAGTCATAATCGCCACTGGTGGAATAAAGTTCAGAGGCAATTTCGCGCTCATAAATTGCATCAGCCACCGCGTAAGTTTTACCGGGATTGCAACGAATTTGAACAAATACACAGGCCATAGTAGTTCCTAAATAAACCGTATTGAAATTGAGCCCATGTTACCACTAGGCGCACAATTAGATGAGCTATATTGGTGGCTTACTTTAAAGAAAGATGCCAGTTGGCGCAACTCATTCGCGGGCCTATTAAAGCCATAGCTGAGGTTCAGTTAATGCGCTTGTATGTTTTTTAAAGGCCTCGCAAACGGGTTTTCATGCATTGGTGGCTTTGCCTAGTTGTTATTAATGGGTGGCTTTGGTCTACTATTGACTGGTGATCTAATTAGTCTATGCTGCATTTGCGCTGGAGCGTCTCTGAGCTCAGCATTGGGCACAGACGCAGCAACAATAATTTGATTTAGATACAGTCCAACAATAAGGCCTATTTATGACACTGCTTGCTCCCATCATTGCCGCTGCTGAAACCTTTAAAGCGATTCGGCGCGATATTCACGCTCATCCTGAGCTGTGCTACACAGAGCACCGTACTGCACAAATTGTCATTGATCAACTTACAGAAATGGGTATCGAAGTTCATCAGGGTATAGGTGTAACGGGTGTTGTAGGGGTGATCAAAGGCCTCAAACCGGGTGCTGGTATTGCCCTTAGAGCAGACATGGACGCCTTGCCATTGCAAGAACATAACCAATTTGACCACGTGAGCCAGTATGCAGGTAAAATGCATGCCTGTGGCCACGACGGACACACGGCAACACTTCTATGTACGGCGGGTTACCTGGCTAAGCATCGTGATTTTGAAGGTACTGTGTATTTAATTTTTCAGCCAGCTGAGGAAGGTGGTGCGGGTGCTAAAGCCATGATTAACGACGGCTTATTTGAACGTTTCTCGATTGATGAGATTTATGGCTACCATAATTGGCCGGGCTACTCACAAGGCTCGGTGGGGATTACAGAAGGGGCCATGATGGCCTCGGCCAGTGAATTTAAAATTAAAGTGGTGGGTAAGGGTGCCCATGCGGCCATGCCTCAGTTGGGCGCAGACCCATTGTTGGTGGCCTGTCAGTTGGTGCAGGGCTTACAATCTATCGTTACGCGCAATATCAACCCTTTGCAATCTGTGGTTTTATCGGTCACTAAGATCCATTGTGGTAATGCCACTAACATCATCGCCGACGATTGCATGATCGAAGGTACGGTACGCTGTTTCTCTGAGGAGGTACTGCAAGCGGTTGAAACACGCATGGCAAAAATCTGCCAAGATTTGTGTTCAGCGTTTGAGTGTGAAGGCCAGTTTGTATTTCAAAGGTCTTACCCAGCCACCATTAACCACGCTGCTCAAGCGCAATACATGCGTGAGGTTGCGGTGACTTTGTTGGGGCAGGAGCAGGTGGTCAACTTTACCCCCACCATGGGCTCTGAGGACTTTAGTTTCTTTTTACAAGAAAAGCCCGGATGCTATTTCGCTTTAGGCAATGGCGACGGTGATCACCGTGATCTGGGCCATGGTATGGGGCCTTGTAACTTGCATAATCCCAGTTATGATTTTAATGATGCCTTAATTCCCATCGGCGCAAGCCTATGGGTGAAGTTAGTTGAGGCCCGTTTAGGTAGCGGTGGCATTGCTGTAAAATAAAGGCTGGTATAAATTTTACGCTTAGTGTAATATTTTTCACCATGAGCGTTAAACATCCAAAACAGCAGGTTGATGCAGAGCAACTAGATTTAGCGACGAGGGCCGCATGGCTGTCATTTATTGGCGGCTATACTCAGGGCGAAGTGGCTAAGCGGCTCGATGTGTCGCCTGTTAAGGCGCACCGGCTCATTCAGCTGGCCCAACAACAGGGCATGGTAAAAATATTCATCGAAGGCGAGCCTGCTCGCTGTGTGGCTTTGGAAGAGACCTTGGCGAAAAAGTTTAGCCTTCGCTCTTGTTTAATCACCCCATCAAATCATCTTAATGCAGACGATAATGAAGCCAGCTTCAACGAAGTTGGCGCTGGTGCTGCACGCTTTTTTTATAAGGTTCTTAGCCAATTGCCGCCTTCCTCTTGCGTGGGTATTGGTAAAGGTCGCTCGCTTTCAGCTTTGGCAGAAAATCTACCCAAAATCAATCGTGACGATCTGACATTTGCTTCTGTTTCAGGTAGTTTTACCCGTAAATTCTCTGCTAACCGCCTAGATGTAGTGCAGCAATTTGTAGAGCGCACAGGGGGAGAGGGTTACTTTATGCCGGTGCCCTACTTGGCCCGTGATGACGCCGAGCATGAAATGTTGATGGCCCAGGCTAGTGTGCAGTTTAGTTTAAATCTGGCACGCAAAGCAGATGTCTATGCGGTAGGTATTGGTGGCCTTAAAACCAATCATTACCTTCATAGTGTGGGCTTAGTAACGGATAATGATTTGGAAGAACTGCGATCAGCCGGAGCCGTGTGCGACTTGATCGGTAGCTTCTACGATATTTATGGCAAGCTTGTTGAGCACCCTTTGAACGGGCACGGATTGGGCATTAATGCTGCAGAAATGGCGGGCAAGCGAGTAGTGGCAGTGGCGGGTGGTTTAGGTAAGGAGTTGGCTTTGCTGGGGGCATTGCGCTCAGGCCTAGTCACAGACCTGGTGACGGGTGAGGCCACGGCCGACAAATTAGTTTCTCTGATGGAGTTTAAGTAGATGGCAACACAAGTACCTATTAGCTTGGTTAAACCCGCAGGTCATGCCACCGGTGCCGGTGAGACGGGCGTTATAGCTGAGCATATAGCCGGCCTAGAGCGTAACCCAGGTATGGCGTTTGATTTACAGCGGCTTGATAATATTAGGGTTAACAAAAGTGCCGTTGAACGACGGTGTGCTGCTTACGGGGCTCGTCGCAGTATTAAAAAACAACAACAGGCAGCTTGGTTATTAAAGGCGATTAGTTTAATAGACCTTACAACGCTTGCGGGGGACGACACACAAGATCGTGTTAAACGTTTATGCAGTAAGGCGAAAACGCCTGTGGGAAGAGATCTGCAGCGACGCCTTGGCATTGAATCAATTAACCTTTCCACTGCTGCAGTTTGTGTGTACCACGAAATGCTCGAGGTGGCGTGTTCTAGTCTTGCAGGCACTGGCATTCACTTGGCTGCGGTGTCCACTGGTTTCCCCGCAGGCTTGTCTCCTTTGCCATTACGTATTGCCGAAATTGAATATTCTGTGGCCGCGGGAGCTGATGAAATTGATATTGTTATTAGTCGTCGGCACGTTTTGGAAGGCAATTGGCAAGCCTTGTACGATGAAGTTAAAGCTTTCCGTAAAGCCTGTGGTTCAGCCCATTTAAAAACCATTTTAGCCACTGGTGAGTTAGGCCATTTGGCCAACGTTGCCAAGGCTTCAATGGTTTGTATGATGGCTGGGGCAGACTTTATTAAAACCTCTACAGGTAAAGAACCTGAAAATGCGACGTTACCGGTTAGTCTGGTGATGGTGCGTATGATTCGAGAATACCATCAGCTCACGGGCTTTTATATTGGTTTTAAGCCAGCAGGTGGGGTGAGCGATAGCAAAACTGCGCTGCTCTATATGACGATGATGCAAGAAGAGTTGGGTCGTCGCTGGTTAGAAGCCGATTTATTCCGCTTTGGTGCCTCAAGTTTGTTGGGTGATATAGAACGCCAGCTAGATCATTATGACAGTGGCTATTACTCAGCAGCTTATCGACACGCCTTGGCGTAAATGAGG
>CAWUTT010000093.1:0-3794 GCA_963925635.1 uncultured Pseudomonadales bacterium
TGTATAAGCGCCGATTCGCTGTGCATAAAGGGCATGTACATAAACGCCTTTTGCTTAGGTAGCAAGGCTAGGTCAGCGCCGCTAGCAATGGCAGTTTGGGCTAATACAAGGGCCTGGCCATCGCAAGCGAAGGCGGCGGGCGAATCTCTGAATAGGTTACGAGAGAACTGATCTAACACAATAATTTCTGCTAGCCGCCCAAGGGGGTTTTTTCTCCAGTGCGAAAGTTCCCCTGCAGCCGCTTGCTGGTGGATTTCCCCAAAGCGGCGTTTGAGCATGGTGTCAAAGGTGGCGTCTTTAATAAACCAGTTGCGCGGGGGTATTTCAGCATACCAAAACTGAATAATGTCTGAATAGTTCACTAAGGTTCCTAAAGCGTCATTAATAACCCACTAAGCATAGCAAAATTTGGAGAAACAATTGCTCCTTTGTTAAGTCCCAGTATAATAGGTTTCACACTTTAAATTCCGATCCCTTACATGCCAAGTCACCAATCTACAGAATTTATTAACGGGGCCAAGGCCACTATTCCTATGATTATTGGTGCTATTCCCTTTGGCGTGATCTTTGGTACTTTGGCAGAATCCAGTGGCTTGTCATATTTGGGCGCCATGGCCATGTCGCTGTTTGTATTTGCTGGCTCATCACAGTTTATTGCTCTGGGTTTATTAGCCACGGGTGTGGGTCCTGTGATCATCATTGCCACCACTTTGGTGGTTAATTTACGACATTTACTCTACGCCACGGCTTTGGTAGATAAAGTGAGTCATCTCTCTCATGGCTGGCGCGCACTGTTGGCGTTTGGCTTAACCGACGAATCCTTTGCTGCAGTTAACAGCCGCTACCTAGACGACACAGATACAAGCTGCGCCCACTGGTTCTTTTTGGGGTCTATTGTGGCCATGTATGGTAACTGGCAACTATGCACTTGGTTGGGTATTGGTTTGGGTGAACTATTCCCTGATATGACCGACTGGGGTTTAGATTTTGCCATGTCGGTCACTTTTTTAGGCATGATTATTCCTTATTTACGCAATAAACCCATGTGGCTAGCGGTGATCAGCGCTGCCGTCTTTGCCATGATGTTACAAGACTTACCCCATCAACTCGGTTTGGTGATGGCTGCACTGTCTGGCATTTGTATAGGCTATGCCAGCCAACAAATTGAGCTGAGAATAAACTTCGCTAAAGTAGCCAAGGCAAATCACAAGGGTACCCCGCCATGAATGAAGCCATGATGATTGCGGGTATGGCGCTGGTCACCTTTTCTGTGCGTTATGTGATGTTTGCTATGGCTGGACGTATTCGTTTCCCCCTGTGGCTTAAACAAGCCTTAGCTTTTGTACCCCCCGTGGTGTTGGGTGCTATTATTGCACCCCTTATTTTAATGCCTGAAGGGCATTTGGATATTAGCTTGGCCAACCCTTATTTTTGGGCGGCACTAGTGGCGGCAGGTATTGGCTTTTGGCGCCAACACTTATTAACCACCATTGTGGTGGGTTTAGTGAGTTTCGTATTATTTAAATGGATGATGATGTAATGACAACTTGTGCCCTATTCACCCCCGATGATTCGAGCGAACAATGGCAAGTGGAATTTGAACGCCAATTTGCCCATTTAAAGGTACAAGATTGGCAACATATCACCGCTCCAGAAGAGGTTAAATATGGCATTGTGTGGAAACCCACAGCAGCTTTTTTTCAGCGTTTGCCTAATTTAACCACCGTGTTTAACCTAGGTGCTGGCGTTGATGCTATTTTAAGCAACCCTGCCGTGCCCGAGCATATTGATATATACCGCATTGAAGATGGTGGTATGGCAGCACAGATGAACCAGTATTTTAGTTATTTCTTACTCCACTACTTTCGCAATATGGACCAGTACCAGCAGCAGCAGAAAAACCAACAATGGCAGGAACAGCCTTTTAAATCTGCTGCTAGTTTTAGGGTGGGCATCTTGGGTTTGGGCCAACTGGGGGCTCAACTAGCACAGCACCTGCAAACTTATGGCTTTGATGTGGCAGGCTGGAGCCGTAGTCAGAAAACTTTGCCTAATGTGACTCACTACACGGGCCTTGAGCAACTTAAACCCTTTCTTCAACGCACCGATGCCCTATGTTGCCTGCTGCCTCTGACGCCCGAAACCAAAGGTATTTTAAATCATCAAAACATGAGCCAATTGCCCCAAGGTGCAGTGGTCATTAATGCAGGCCGGGGTGAGCATCTAGTGGTCGATGACCTAGTTAAGTTACTGGATGATCAGCACTTACGTGGCGCTGCTTTAGACGTGTTTGAAACAGAGCCATTATCGGCCCAGCATCCACTCTGGCAGCACCCTAAGGTGCTGATTACCCCCCATAGTTCAGCACAGTCTGAGTGCGGGCCTTGTGTGGAAAGAATTGGCCAAACCTTGCAGGCTGTGGTGCTAAACCAAAACCCGAGTGGGCTTGTTGATCGCAGTCGGGGCTACTAATTATGAGTGCAAATGCTGTGTTATCTTCTCCATCGAGACCTCGCTTAGACCGACGCTTTTGTGTGGCGCCGATGATTGACGTCACTGACAGACATTATCGCTTTATGGCCAGGTTATTGAGTCAACACGCCTTGTTGTTTACGGAGATGATCACTACCGGTGCCATACTCAATGGCGACCAAGACTACTTGTTAAGTTACACGCCCCAAGAACACCCACTAGTGCTGCAGCTAGGGGGTAGCAATACCAACGAACTGGCGCAATGTGCCCGCATTGGTGAGGACTATGGTTACGATGAAATAAACCTTAATGTGGGTTGTCCCAGTGATAAGGTCCAAAACCACATGATTGGTGCTTGCCTCATGGCCCATCCACAACTGGTTACCGAGTGCATGCAGGCTATGATTGAAACGGTTAAGATTCCGGTGACTATTAAGCATCGCATTGGTATTGATGATGTGGATGACTATGATGTACTGGCAAGCTTTGTAGAGCAGGTAAGCCAAAGTGGTTGCGATACCTTTATTGTGCATGCCCGCAATGCAATTTTAAAAGGTTTGTCACCCAAACAAAACCGAGAGATTCCACCGCTGCAATATGACAAGGTATATCGCTTAAAAGCAGACTTCCCGCATTTGGAAATTATCATCAATGGTGGCATCGATAACATTGCTGATTGCCACCAGCATTTAACCCAGGTCGATGGCGTTATGCTGGGCCGTGCAGCTAACCATAACAGCGCCCTACTCACGCACGTAGACCAACAGTTGTTTGGTTGCACTCTGCCCATACCGGAACGTCGCCAAGCCGCACTTAGCTACTTTGCTTATATGCAGGAACAACATGATCAAGGCACTTCTTTGCACCACATGAGTGGCCATATTATGGGTCTTTTTCAGGGATTACCGGGTGCCCGCGCCCTTCGACGTCATATTAGTGATAACATTCATGGCTCTAGCGCCAAAATACAGGTGATGTATGAGGCCTTAGAGTTAATTGAAACCGTGCCCACATCCATAACAGAGATTAATAATCAGCAATGAATAAACTACAACAGCTTAAATCCATGACCACAGTCGTTGCTGATACAGGTGACTTAGAAGCCATTAAACAATACCAACCACAAGACGCCACCACTAACCCATCATTGGTGCTGAAAGCGGCCCAAATGCCAATTTATGAACCCTTAATCGCCGAAGCAAAGCAATGGGCTGCAACCCAAGGTGGCGATTACCAAGTGCAGATGCATAACACCTGTGATTACTTAGCCGTGGCTATTGGTAAGGAAATTCTCAGTGCTGTACCTGGCCGAATTTCTACAG
>CAWUTT010000094.1:0-22755 GCA_963925635.1 uncultured Pseudomonadales bacterium
ACTAACCAGTCACGCTAAATAGCCGCGCCTAGTGAAGTGTTTTGATCTATAGGCCTACAACCCAGTCATTTGATGACATAAATACTGTTTTTTCTTACCCTCGTATTGAAATACTCAGAGCGTCCAGAGACTTGTAGTTGAGTCTTACAGAGAACTTGAAGTGGCGCGCCAGGAGGGAGTCGAACCCCCGACCAACAGGATCGGAACCTGCTACTCTATCCAGCTGAGCTACTGGCGCATTTGCACAGCCCTGAAGAAAGTTAGAGCGAGTGCGAAGAAGCCGTATGATACGTGTGTTGAGGTTGAGGTTCAAGGCCTCAAACAGCGCATTTTTACACCCCATGGGAGGCAGGTTGTGAGTATTTGTGCAACAGATGTTGTGGAATCTCTTTTGGCCCTTTCCCGTTGGGTTGTAATGTCGGTATAATACGGTTCAAATTTTTTTAAGGCGACCCTCGGCTGTTGTCGTTTCGCTTTCTTTTCAATCTTTATGATGAGGCATTTTACGTGATCACATTTAAGCCTGAAGCCCTATTCAGCCTTTTTGCTGGTATTATTTTGAGCCTTGGTTCACTCACCGTTGTGGCTAACCACGACAGTAACGGAAGTATTGTTGACCGTATTAGCGCAGCAGGTCGAGTGTGCGTAGAAGGTGAAAGTTGCAAAGCCCCGGTAGCTAAGGTTATCGCTGTTGCAGCTGGCCCACTGACTGGCAAAGAAGTTTATGCCAGCGGTTGCGCTGCTTGTCACGATAGTGGCGCAGCGGGTGCACCAAAACTTGGTGATGTTGCCGCCTGGACCCCTCGGGTTGATAAGGGCATCGATAAACTATTTTCTAATGCGTGGTTTGGCTATAACTCCATGCCGGCTAAAGGCATGTGTAAGAAGTGCTCCGAAGACGAAATTAAAGATGCGGTAGTCTATTTGGTAGATAATTCTAAGTAGCTTTTTGCAAAAAAAAACCCGGCTATTGCCGGGTTTTTTTGTGCACCATAACTAAGGACCACAGCTTATGTCTGAATATATGAAAGGCATTTCTCTCACCGCCCTAGGCGTTATCATACTTAGCTTTGATGGTTTATTGATTCGTTTGATTTCTGTAGAAGCCTTTGACCTGCTTTTTTGGCGTGGTTTATTAATGAGCTTGATGGTGTTGGTGATACTGGTGGTTCGCAAACCTAATAGCAACTTTTTACCACGGGATGCGGCCGCCCTTAGATCTTCTTTTTTCCTCACTATATCAACCATTACATTTGTGGTGGCCATCAGCTTAAGTAGTGTGGCCAATGTGTTGGTTATTATTAGCTCTCAGCCTTTGTTTGCTGCCGTTTTAGGTTGGTTATTTTTACGTGAAATGCCCGCCAGAGTGACCTGGATAGCAATTATTATCTGTGTTTTTGGCATTGGATGGGTGTTAGCCGGATCTTGGTCTACACCCAGCCTACTAGGTGATGTAATGGCCTTAATCTGCTGCTTATCCTTGGCTGCAAAATTTGTTAATGATCGAGCTGTAAGTCATCGAGATATGACCCCTTCATTAATTCTTGCAGGTCTTACTGTGGCCTTGATAAGTGGCTTTATGGGTGATCCTATGGCTTTTTCGGGCTCTCAATGGGGCTATATGATCACCCTTTGCTTGTTCGTGAATCCCATTGCCTTTTTCTTAATTACTTTGGGGCCAATGCGCATTCCTGCAGCCGAAGTGGGCATGTTAATGCTCTTAGAAACAGCTGTGGGCCCATTGTGGGTGTGGCTGGTACTCAGTGAAGAACCTGGCTCTGCCGCCTTACAAGGCGGCAGCCTGGTGATTGCTACCTTGTTGTTACATAGCCTCTATCAATGGCAACAAAGGCGTTTAGCGTCTGCTTAAAGGTCTGCAAACATACCTTTAAGCCCTGCCAATGTGGCTTGACCCTGGGCGACATTTTTTGTGGGGTCATCATCGCCTCGGCCTTGCCATTCCAAATCTGCTTCAGGCAGTTCATCTAAGAAGCGACTCGGTGCACACTCTATGAGTTCTCCATATTGCTTGCGCTTGCGCGCTAGGGTAATGGCTAAGGTGCGCTTGGCTCGGGTAATACCCACGTAAGCCAGGCGCCGCTCTTCTTCAACGTTGCCCTCTTCTACGGCGTTTCTGTGGGGCAATAGCTCTTCTTCCATGCCCATTAAAAAAACGTGGGGGAATTCCAGCCCTTTAGCTGAATGTAAGGTCATCATCTGCACTCGGTCAGTTTCGTCTTCTTCCTCTTGACGCTCAAGCAGATCCATCAACACAAGGCGTGCTACAGCATCACCCATGTCGGCATTGTCGTTTTTTGCCACGGCTTTTTCTAACGAGGTTTGTAACGAAGAAATCAGCGTTTCTACGTTGGCCATGCGTTTTTCTGCCATTGGGGGACCACTACTGGTTTGTAATAACCAGTCTTGATACTCCATCTCGCGCACCATTTGGCGCACACTGGCAATGGGGTCTTCTTGCTGCGATTTTTGTGACAAGTGCTCTATCCAACCCCCAAATTCTCTCACTCTGGTTAGGGCTGCACCGCTGATGAACTGCTCTAGACCTAGTTCTTGGCAGGCCCGAATAAGGCTTTCACCACGATGGTTGGCATAGTGAACCAGCTTTTCTAAGGTAGCTGCCCCAATTTCCCGCCTGGGGGTGTTCACTATGCGCAAAAAGGCGTTGTCATCGGCTGGGTTTAACAATATTTTGAGGTACGCCATAATGTCTTTTACCTCGGTGCGAGCAAAAAAAGATTGGCCGCCACTCACTTTGTAAGGCACCTTATAGGACTGCAACTTTAGCTCCATCAATCGCGCTTGGTGATTACTGCGATAAAGGATAGCAAAATCTCTAAATTCGGCTTCATTTTGTAATTGAAATTGCAGTATCTCTGTGGCAATTCGTTCCGCCTCGGCATCTTCATTACGGCAACTAATCACTCTAACAGGATCGCCAAAGGCCTTATCACTCCATAACGCTTTACTGAATTCGTGCGGATTATTAGCAATAAGTTGGTTGGCTACTTTTAAAATGCGGCCAGTGGAGCGGTAGTTTTGCTCTAGTTTAACCACTTTAAGGGAGGGGAAATCAGCCTGTAATTCAGCCAAGTTTTCTGGCCTTGCGCCACGCCATGCATAAATGGATTGGTCATCATCACCCACCACGGTAAAGTTACTACGGTGGCCCACCAGCTGCTTTACTAACAAATACTGTGAACTATTAGTGTCTTGGTATTCGTCTACTAGTAAGTAGCGCACTTTGTTTTGCCACTTTTCTAAGATATCAGGACGATGTTTGAATAATTCCACGGGTTGCAGGATCAAATCGTCAAAATCTACACCGTTGTAGAGCTTTAGGGTTTTTTGATACGCCTCATAGACACGCGCTGCAAGCACTTGATCAGGGCCATTGGCGCCTGCCATAGCTCTGGATGGGCTAATGAGATCGTTTTTCCAATTAGAAATGAGGTGTTGAATGGGTTCACACGCATCTTCTGCCGCTTCAAATTCTTTGTGGGTCAGGTCTTTTAGGAGGGCCAATACATCTTGCGAATCAAAGATGGAAAAGCCTGGTTTATAACCCAAAGCCACCACTTCTTTGCGAATAATATTAAGGCCTAGATTGTGGAAGGTTGATACGGTCAGTCCACGTGCTTCTTTACCGGTCATCAAACTACCTACCCGCTCTTTCATTTCACGAGCCGATTTATTGGTAAAGGTCAGGGCGATAATTTGGTGCCCTTTGAGGCCACACTCAGCGATTAAGTAAGCAATTTTTTGGGTAATTACGCTGGTTTTACCCGAACCTGCACCTGCAAGTACAAGGACTGGGCCGGTAATGGCTTCTAAGGCTTCTTGTTGGCGGGGATTAAGGCGGCTCACAGAATAGTAACTCGGGGTAAATGGCAAAAAATCAGCTCAGCATTATAGGTGATTTTTGCTTTTTATGCGCCGTAAATTAGCCCCTAGTTGGGCAATAACTAAGGCGCAATTTTTAAGTGCCTGGTATCAATTGTGTTCAATTTCCATACTTAGGGCATCCAACCTGCGGTAACTTAAGGCCTCGAGTAAGTGACTTTTCTGGATATTTTTGGCATTTTCTAAATCGGCAATAGAGCGCGCTACTCTGAGTACTTTATGAATACCTCGTGGAGATAAGTGCAGTCTTGAGATAGCATTTTTAAGTAAGCTTTCGTCAGTAGGTTTAAGTTTTGTACAGGCCTCTAACTCTGCCCATGGCAAATGCCCATTAAGTAAGCCATTCCTTGCTAACTGGATAGCTTGGGCTTGGGCCACCCACCGTTTTGCTGTTTGCGTGTTAAGCCCCTGCTGTGGCTTTAACAATACTTCAGGGGAGGGTCTTATTACTGCCACTTGTAGATCAATGCGATCAAGTAATGGCCCCGATAAGCGTTGTAAATAGTTAGCCACCTTAGTGGGAGTGCAGCGACACGCTTGATGCTCGTCACCATAATACCCACAAGGACAGGGGTTAGTGGCTGCAACTAAGCGGAATTGGGCGGGTAATGTGCTCTGATAAGCCGCCCTTGATAAGTGAACCTGACCACTTTCTAAGGGTTGTCTTAAACTATCCAGCACATGCCGAGGGAATTCGGCTAATTCATCTAAAAATAAAACCCCATGGTGGGCTTGGCTGATTTCACCGGCTCTTGGTACTCGTCCGCCACCCACTAAAGACACGGCCGAGGCGCTGTGATGGGGGGCCCTCCATGGCGCCTGACGCCATGTGTTGGGGTTAAACAAACCAAGGCTCGAGGTAATAGCCCCCAGCTCTAATGCTTGTGCTTGTGTGAGGGGCGCTAACAAAGCGTGCAAGCGTTGAGCCAGCATGGTTTTGCCAGTGCCAGGTGGACCGCACATGAGCAGGTTATGATTACCCGCTGCAGCAATGATTAGGGCACGTTTGGCTTGCTCTTGGCCTCGAACATCCACTAAGTCGGCCTCTGGTACAAACTTAGCTTCTGCCTGTAGATGTTCAGGTTGTTGTTGTTTTTCGGGCTGGTGCAGCCATTGGCTGAGTTGATTTAAATGGCTTGGCGCGATAACGCGGCTAGCCTGTGGCATCATGGCTTCGGCGGCGTTAGCCGGCGCTACAACCATGGTGCGCTGACTGGCATGGCAGGCGATTGCCGCACTCAATATGGCAGGGCAAGGTCGCAGTTCAGAACTGAGCGCCAATTCGGCCACAAATTCATAGCCTTTCACAGCTTCGTCGGGCAGCTGGCCACTGGCGGCCAATAAACCAATGGCAATAGCCAAATCAAAGCGCGCCCCCTCTTTAGGCAAGTCTGCAGGGGCAAGATTAATGGTGATGCGTTTGGCAGGAAACTCAAAGCCCGCATTAATAATGGCACTGCGCACCCGGTCTTTGCTTTCTTTCACCGCGGTTTCAGGCAGCCCAACGATGGTTAACGCAGGTAAGCCACTACTGAGGTGCGTTTCAACACTCACTAATGGGGCCTCAACGCCTACATAAGCACGGCTGTAGGTTATGGCATAAGACATTGCCTTTCCTTGGCAGTCTGATCATAGCACTTAAGTCTAGCAGCTGATTGCAATGCTGCACTAGGCAGTGCCACGCCACGCCCCATTTCAGTGCGCAATGGCTAGCGTTCGCGCCACTTTAGGGCTTACTTCGGGTTTAAAGTTAAAAATAGTGGATATTTGGTTATTTTTAAGGCATTAAAGTTGGCACAATCCCTGCAACCCCCTATGCTAGGCAATATGTCATTTATTAATTATTAGTGTAAAGGAACTTCCAATGAAATTGGTTAGCGCAATCATTAAACCGTTTAAATTAGACGACGTAAGAGAAGCTCTTTCAGACATGGGCGTACAAGGCGTCACTGTAACTGAAGTGAAAGGTTTTGGACGTCAGAAAGGTCATACTGAGCTCTACCGTGGAGCTGAGTATGTGGTTGATTTTTTACCTAAGGTTAAAGTTGAAGCTGCGGTTGACGATGCTATGGTAGATCAAGTTATAGAAGCCATTAGCAACTCAGCCAACACTGGCAAAATTGGTGATGGTAAGATTTTTGTGGTTAATCTTGAGCAAGCGATCAGAATCCGTACCGGTGAAACAGGCTCTGAAGCCTTATAAATTGGCTTTATGTCACTAAAACCCTCATATTCTTGACTATTTATAGTACTAAAAAGTGTGTAGGGTTTAATGACGGCTAGATATCTTGTATATTATGTTAGCGATTATTGATGCACTAGCTTGTGTTCTCCAAAGAGCTTGGGTCATTAGGTCACAAACGCTCAACATCAATACAATATAATAAGAGATAGCCACACATCATGAAATATGCCGGTTTTCGAGGGGAGTTTATTCTTGGATTTGTTGCTTGTGCAGCGGTTTTAGGAATTGCTTTATATATGGAATTCGTCATGGGTTTAGACCCGTGCATGTTGTGCATAAGCCAACGTTTTGTTTATCTAGGCATGGCCTTTGTGTTTATGCTCGCAGCTTTACACAACCCTTATTTTGGTGGCCATAGACGCTACGGATTTTTACTTTTTCTACTGAGTTTATTGGGTTTAAGTTCATCAGGCCGCCAACTGTATTTACAAAGTTTGCCAGCCGACCTTGTGCCTGCCTGTGGCCCTAGCTTTAGTTATATGGTTGACGCCTTTCCTTTGGTCGAAGTGATCATCACCATGTTCAAAGGCTCAGGTTCATGTGCCGAAGTACAATGGACCTTCTTAAACTTGTCCATTGCTGGCTGGAGCTTTGTATTGTTTAGTCTGTTGGGGCTTTATTGCTTGCGGTTAGCAATGGTGCGTACCAAAATTTTACTGGTTTAAAACCACCACGCTAAACCTTGTAATACCAAAGCTGCCATGACGCCAGCAACCACATCGTCGAGCATGATACCCAAGCCACCAGTTACCTTTTTGTCAATCCAATTGATCGGCCATGGTTTAATGATGTCGAAAAAACGAAACAAGACAAAGCCAATCAACACCCATACCCAGCCTACTGGCGCGGCAATCATGGTAATCCAAAAGCCGGCAAACTCGTCCCAAACAATACTGCCGTGATCATGCACGCCTAAATCTTCTGCTGTTTTACCACACAGATAAATACCCACCACACAGGTGACTAACACCATCAGTAAATACTGATTCAGATTTAACTGTGATAAAGGCCAGTAGAGTATCACTGCCACTAAAGTGCCACAGGTACCTGGGGCTTTTGGTGCAGCGCCACTGCCAAAGCCTAAAGCTAATAAATGCACTGGATTTAACCAATTGGGTTTGACCTTAACCGATTGCATGAAATAACTCCTTAAAAGTGTTGGTAGCCTTGAGGGGGGGTGTATAAGCCCCCATTTTCTTGCCAAATGCGACAACCTAACTCAGGGCCGATATGGCCTATAACGTTGAGGGCAAGATGGTGGGACTGTGAGTAAGCTTGTGCGGCGCTCATAAACTGAGCCGGCAGGGTGAAACAAAGTTCAAAATCTTCGCCGCCGTTGAGTGCATAGTCTCGTGCTTGACTTAGTGAGGTATAGGCTTGCAATGCCGCAGACAAGGGAAGGTCTTGTAATTGTAGATCTGCACCACAGCCACTGGCCGCAAGCATATGGCCTAAGTCCTGCACCAGCCCATCAGAGATATCCAAACAAGCGGTGGCTTTGTTCCTTAACCACTGCCCTAGGGCTATGCGTGGTGTGGGGTTCCAATAGCGTTGACTCAGTTCGTCTGAGGCCTCGCGGTGGTGTTGCATGATTTGCAGACCCGCAGCTGAGTCGCCCAAACTACCCGATACCACAATAGCATCGCCTATTTGAGCGCCACTGCGGGTAATCGCCTGCCCAATCGGCACCCAGCCCATGGCATGAATACTGATGCTTAAAGCGCCCTGAGTGGTATCACCACCGGCCAAGCTAATACCACATGCTCTCGCTTGGGCTGCCAAGCCCTCACTAAACGGCTCAATCCAAGCTGCATTGGCACTGGGCATAGTCAGGCATAAGTTAAACCAGGCTGGGGTGGCTCCCATGGCGGCTAAGTCACTGACACTAGCGGCCAAACACCGTTGCGCAACTTGCTCAGCTGCCATATCGGCAAAAAAGTGCACACCCGACACAAAGGTATCGCTGCTGACGGCTAATTGATGTTTAAAAGGAATTTGGAATAAGGCGCAATCGTCACCTGGGCCCAGGGCCATGGCCGGCCCAGGGCGAAGCTCTGGGCGGTCAAAATAGCGTTTGATAAGATCAAATTCGCCCATAGTATTCACACACTTTAACTAGCGAGTGCTAGACGTTTGTTTTGCTGCAATTTCTACCGCACGGTGGTTGAGCGCCACCTTATCTAAAATACTGTTGACGTACTTGTGCCCATCGGTGGCACCAAATACTTTACCCAGTTCAATACATTCGTTGATCACCACCCGATAGGGCACTGCAACTGAATCGCTGAGTTCATAGGCGCCCATACGCAAAACGTTAAGCTCAATGGGATCTAAATCACTGAGCTTACGGTCTAGGTATTGCTCAATCATTGCATCAAGGCTTTCTCGTTGAGCCGCAACACCACGTAATAATTGGCCAAACATACGCTTGTCTGCATGCTTAAAGTCTTGGTCTGCTAAAAATTCTGCTTGCACATCCACGGCACTGGCGCCACTCATGTGCACTTGATACAAAGCCTGTAAAGCTAATTCTCTGGCTGCTCGACGACGGTCTGGACGACCCTTATTTGCGCTCATTTATGCCTCTAACTGACGTAATAAGCTAACCATTTCAAGAGCCGACATGGCGGCTTCTTCGCCTTTGTTACCCGCTTTTGTGCCACAACGTTCAATGGCTTGCTCTATAGAATTAACTGTTAAGATGCCATTGGCCACGGGAATGCCATGCTCCAAAGCCACTTTGGAAATGCCAGAAGAGGCTTCGCCAGACACGTATTCGAAATGCGGCGTACCGCCACGAATCACTGCGCCCAAAGTGATAATGGCGTCATCTTTACCTTGTTGGGCAATTTTTTGCGCCACTAAAGGAATTTCAAAAGCCCCAGGCACTCGCACTACACGGATCTTCTCAGCGTCAACACCATGGCGCTTGAGCGTATCAAGAGCGCCTTCAACCAGGCTTTCTACGACAAAAGCGTTAAAACGACCTACCACAAGAGTGTAGTGGCCATTAGCGTCGTTAAAACGACCTTCAATATGAGTTACAGACATATACTTTCCTTACAATTACTATGCTACAACCACCTAGTGGTCGCAGTCGATGTATTCTTCTATTTCTAAATCAAAACCAGAAATAGCATTAAATTTCATTTCTTGGCTCAATAAGCGCATTTTACCTACACCTAAATCACGCAAAATCTGTGACCCAGTGCCTACGTTTAAGTAAGCGCCAGAGCCATCAGTATTAAATTGACGCGGCACAGACGTTTCAAAGAAAGCATCTATACTGCCTTGTAAATTTCGATCATCGGTTTGGCCCAATAACACCAACACACCTTGGCCTTCTCTTGCAATGCGCTCTAATGATGAGTCGATGGTCCATTTAGGGCTAGAAGGCACCGCACCGACTAGGTCGCGCAATACGTCCGCCATGTGCACTCGCACTATAGTGGAGTCTTGTGGCTTAATGTTACCCATAGTCAGGGCGACGTGAGTGCCACCATAAATGCTGTCTTGGTAGGTGTGTAAGCTAAACTCTCCATGGCGAGTGGGTAGCATATGAGAACTGACTTTAGTGATGGTCTTTTCGTTGAGATTACGAAAGTGAATCAAATCTGCAATGGTGCCAATTTTCAAATCATGTTGGGCAGCAAAAGCCATCAGATCATCACGCCGCGCCATGGTACCGTCATCATTCATAATTTCAACGATAGCAGCTGCAGGCGCATAGCCTGCAAGACGCGCTAAATCACACCCCGCTTCCGTATGCCCAGCGCGAGTTAACACGCCACCCTCTTTCGCCATTAGTGGGAACACATGGCCGGGTTGCACAATGTCTTCCGATTTAACATCGCCTGCCACTGCGGTCCGAATAGTATACGCACGGTCGGCCGCAGAAATACCCGTAGTAACCCCTTCGGCGGCTTCAATAGACACTGTAAAATTGGTTTCGTAGGCTGTGCCGTTACTTTTTACCATCAAGGGTAAAGCAAGTTTTTCACAATGCTCTCGAGACAAGGTAAGGCAGATCAAACCCCGGGCATGTTTGGCCATAAAGTTGATGTCTTCTGGCCGCACTTGCTCCGCCACCATCACCAGATCGCCTTCGTTTTCACGATCCTCATCATCCATGAGGATGATCATTTTGCCTTGGCGAAGGTCTGCAATGAGTTCAACTGAGGTGTTCATGTTCATGTGATAACCCATACTTAAATACAAAGCCAGCACTGCGGTGTGATGAGGCGGCCATTTAGCGGCTCATTGTGCCAGATTTCGCGGGCAGTGGCTAGCTATCAGCACCTTTTGGGGTGGCATCAATACGCCAATCGTGGCCCACCTGTGAGATGCCTTTAATCTCCAGATCATAGGCTTGCGCCATTTTGTCTAAGGGTAGATTAAATAATGCTTTGGCCTTACTACCTAGCAGCTTAGGCGCCATATACACGACCAAATGATCGGTTAACCCCGCCTGCAAAAAAGCACCACTTAAACCCGCACCCGCTTCCACCAGCACCTGATTGCATTGACGCTGACTCAAGATGCTAAGTACGTCGGTTAAATCCACTTTACCGTGTTCGTCTGCCCCACACACTTGCACCTGTGCACCGGCGTTGACCAAGACTTGATGCTGCTGTGGGTCAGTCACACAAGTCAGCACTAAAACTGGGCCATGCTGCTGTAACAATTTAGCCATGGCTGGCATACGTAAGTGACTATCTAACACCACTCTCAGCGGCTGCTTGAGGCGTTCGATCGTAGCGCGAGGCACCCCAGCTAAAGCTAATTCGTCAGCCCGTACGTTCATGCTGGGATTGTCTCTCAAAACCGATCCAATGCCCGTAATTACGGCGCAGCTTTGGGCCCGCAATAGGTGTACTTGGGCCCTCGCCTCGGCGCCAGTAATCCATTGACTTTCACCAGAATCCATAGCGGTGCGGCCATCTAAGCTCATAGCCATCTTGTTGATTACGTAGGGTTTATTAGTCGCCATGCGTTGCAAAAAGCCACGATTAGAAGCCGCACATTCTAGCTGCATCACAGGGCCGATCACCTCTACATTAGCAGCCTGTAGCTGGGCTAAGCCTTGCCCCGCAACCAGAGGGTTAGGATCTTGGCAACCGTACACCAAGGTAGCCACTCTAGCCTCAATCAGCGCTAAACTGCACGGCGCGGTGCGGCCATAATGACTACAGGGCTCTAGGGTCACATAGACGGTCGCTCCCGCTGCATGATCTCCCGCTGCGCGGATCGCCATCACTTCGGCATGAGGTCCTCCGGCTTGCTGGGTAAATCCAACACCCACAACTTGGTTATGTTTCACTAGCACACACCCTACCGCTGGGTTAGGTCGTGCGGATAACTGTGCATAACTGGCTTGCTCTAAGGCCAACGCCATAAATTGATCATGGGGGGCTAGACTAGCCATTAGCTTGCTTCATGATCTTGTTCGAGGCGCTCAATCTCAGCGCGAAATTCGTTCAGGTCTTTGAAACTACGATACACCGAGGCAAAACGTACGTATGCCACCTCGTCTAACTGGCGTAATTGTTCCATGACCGCCTCTCCAACCAGTTGGGTGGCCACTTCCCGCTCCCCACCGGCACGCAAGGAGTGTTTAATACGATTAAGGCTGGCTTCGATGGCTTCAATGCTTACTGGGCGCTTTTCAAGGGCCCTCAAGATGCCCGCACGTAACTTTTCTTCATCAAAAGGTTGACGTGTGCCGTCCTGCTTGACCACTCGTGGCATTAACAGTTCAGCCACCTCAAAGGTGGTAAAACGTTCGTTACAGGTTAGGCACTCTCGCCTGCGTCGAATTTGCTCTCCCTCACCGACTAATCGCGAATCGATAACTTTGGTTTCTGGGTTACTGCAAAAAGGACAATACATAGGGGTCTCGGCCAACCGTATAAGGGGGTATATATGGGCTTCATTATAGCCTTAATATTTGCTTCTGGGCCAGTGGGATAAAGGCAGGCCAAGGAAGCATTAATTTGCTGGATTTGTAGCCAATAACTGCTATTCTGGCGCACTTCTCTAGTTTAAAGGAATAACATGATTGACTTACCTGTCGCCGAATTGGCGGCTTTAGGAGCGGCGGTGTGCTGGACTTTTACTGCTATTTTAGCAGCCCCCGTGGTCCACCACTTTGGAGCTGTTGCCTTTAATCGCTACAGGGCAGTGTTTGCGGGCACCGTGTTGATTGCCATCACCAGCATTATGGGCTTGTGGTCTAGCGTGCCCGATAGCGCCATGATGACGCTAATAGGCTCTAGCCTAGTGGGCATTGTGATTGGCGATACGGCGCTCATGCAGGCCCTGAAGCGCATTGGCCCCAGACGCAATTCAGTGCTCTTTGCCACTAGCGCCCCTATGGCAGCTGGCATGGGCTTTCTGTGGCTGGGTGAAACCCTTAGTACTAACTTATTATTGGGCTGCGGACTGATTTTAATGGGCGTGGTGAATGCGGTTTGGTGGGGCCGTAAAGCAGGGGGCGAACATCGCTTAGAAAAAATAAGCGGCCATTTGGGCTTTGGGATTTTACTTGGCATTACGGCGGCATTTGGCCAGGCAGCTGGGGCGGTCATGGCTAAACCTGTGCTGCTGGCCGGTGCAGACCCTATTGCAGCCTCTGCCATTAGGGTGGGGTTTGCTGCCTTGGTATTATTGCTAGTGCGCACCATGCCTTTTGCTTGGGCCAAAGCCAATGCAGCCCCCACCGCTGCATTGGTCGGGCGCACCATGGCCAGTGCAACCTTAGGGCTGGTGTTGGGCATGACGTTGTTAGTTTATGCCCTAGGTGTGGGTGAAGTGGGGGTAGTAATGACCTTATCTGCTATTACACCCGTGCTTATATTACCCGTCATTTGGTTTATTACGGGACAACGCCCTAGCCGTGGTTCATGGCTAGGCGCTGCCTTAGTGGTCATCGGCAGCGGGGTGATTTTCTTAAACCACTAAAGCCTTACTAGTAAACCCTATTATTGGTCTAGGTAGGCCGCTAGAAAGTCATCAAAAGGTTCCGTTTGCGCAGCTTCAATACGCTCTTGGTCAGTAAGGGATGCGCTCACTTGCTCACTGAGCTCTTGTCGACGCTGTAAACTTAGGCTTTGCTGTAGGTGATACGCTTGATGTTTTTTTGCCAGTTCTAAAGATAAAGTTTGATGCGATAATTGGCCTTCTTTCATGGCTGCCAGTACTTGTGCGGAAGGCGTTAAGGAGGCATCGTTGAGGCGTGCCTCCATGGTATCAAGGGCGGCTAACACGTCGGCTTTATCTGGCATTATATCAGCCACTAGGCGTAGGTTAGTGACAATATCTTGGCCTAGGCTTTGCAAACTCTTTGGTCCACCACAGGTATCCAACATCAGCCCTGGCTTGCGGCCTTGGCGCACTACAACACCTTGATTAGTGCCAATTAATTCGCATTCTTGATCACTGATGACAGGGCTTTGTGCAAATAGACACCAGCTTAAAAAGGCATTAATAAAATGGCTTTGTTGTGCATCAATGCCTAAGGGCAAAAAGGGGTTGAGGTCGATATTCCTAACTTCTACATACTCTACACCCGCTTCTTTAAGGGCGTGCACTGGCTTTTGACCTGAACGGGCTACCCGTTTGGGGCGGATATCACTGTAGTATTCATTCTCAATTTGCAACAAGTTGGCATTGAGTTGACGATACACACCATCAACCTTCACCCCTAAGTTCTCATACTGAGACAAGGGCGTAGAAATGGCATGTTCTAAGGACTTGGCGTAATTCTCTAAATCGTTAAAACACAAATTCAATACCGACTGAACTTGATTGCTGTAACCCAGGTCACTCATCCGCAGTGATGTGGCATGAGGCCCAAACAAGCAGCCATCAGCGCCTTGCTCTAGGTCTATGTCACGGCCTTTAACAAAACTTGCATCTAACGCAGGTGACGCACCAAAAAGGTATAACAAGATCCACGAATGGCGTCTAAAATTACGGATTAATCCAAAGTATTGGCTAGACCTGAAATCACATAAAGACTGCTCATCACCAAGCAGTTGCTGATACGCAGGCCAGAAATTATCTTGCGGCGAAAAGTTAAAGTGTATGCCTGCAATAGACTGCATAACTTTGCCATAGCGCCATGCTAAACCCACACGGTAGGTATGCTTAAGCTTACCCGTGTTTGAGCTACCAAAGTCAGCAATGCGAATGTCATCTTCACCATCAAGGTAACAGGGCATACTAGCAGGCCAAACATATTCGCCTAAGTCTTGTAACTTGCTAGCACTAAAGCTATGTAATTCCTGCATAAAGTTTAACGCCGCCACAGGGCTTTGAAAGACGGGGGTAATGTATTCCAAAAGGGCTTCTGAGTAGTCGGTGGTGATACTGCCGTGAGTCAAGCTTGAACCTAGGGCTTGTGGATGGTCTTGATGACTAAGGCGGCCACTTATACCTACCCGTAAACCTTCTTTTTCGATACCACACTGTAGCGTTGCCAAGGTATTAGCTACGGGGGAGTTTTTCACCTGCTGCAAACGTTGTTGTAAATATGTGAGCATCTGTAGTTCCAAATTAACTTTAATAGCTGATGACTAGACAGATAACAAGCATAGTCTAGGTTGGTGTCAAATGACGTGTAGGTATTACTTTTTTAAGCGCGACTGGGCGTCCTTAAGTTTCTGTGCCATGCTGCCCATTGCTGCATTCGGCTGAGCGTGGCTTTGAGCTTTGCGGGAGCTATTTTGATCTACCCTAGCAGGACGCGCCCTACCCAAAGTAGCCGCCTCATCCTGAGTGGGTAATTCATCACTTAAACGCATGGTTAAACCAATACGTTTACGCGCCACATCTATTTGCATTACCTTGACTTTAACAATGTCTCCGGCTTTGATAATGTCATGGGGGTCTTTAACGTACTGGTGCGACAGGGCCGAAATGTGTACCAAGCCATCTTGGTGAACGCCAAGATCCACGAAGGCACCAAAATTGGTGACATTACTAATGGTGCCCTCCATGATGGCCCCTAAAGTTAGCTGTTTAATGCTCTCTACACCATCGGTGAGCTTAGCCATGCGAAATTCTGGTCTTGGATCACGTCCAGGCTTTTGTAACTCACTCAACAAATCTTGTAAAGTATGCTCGCCAAAGCCTTGGTCAGGCAACTGTTTAACGTCAATCTGTTTAAGTTGATCGTTGCCCATGAGGTCAGACACAGTGAGTTTTAGCTGCCTAGCCAATTGATCAACCAAGCCATAGGCTTCAGGGTGCACCGAGGTACCATCTAAGGGGTTATCACCACCACGAATGCGCAAAAATCCAGCGCACTGCTCAAACGCTTTGTCTCCCAAGCGAGTCACTTTAAGCAGTTGCTTGCGGTTGTTAAAGGCGCCATTAATCTCGCGATACAGCACAATGTTCTCTGCCATGGTTTTGTTTAGGCCAGCCACTCGCTGCAAAAGTGGCGATGACGCGGTGTTGAGGTCTACCCCCACATTATTGACACAATCTTCCACGACATTATCCAATTTACGAATCAATTGAACTTGGCTTACATCATGCTGATATTGACCTACACCAATAGCCTTAGGTTCTATCTTCACCAATTCTGCCAAGGGGTCTTGCAAGCGTCTAGCAATAGAGACCGCTCCACGATAACTCACATCTAGGTCTGGAAACTCGGCCGCCGCAAGGGCTGATGCAGAATAAATTGAAGCCCCAGCCTCACTCACAATAATACGCTGTGGCGCCTGAGCCCCTAGCCTTGCTTGGGCTTCCTTCACCAGCTTGTCAGTTTCACGTGAGCCTGTACCATTGCCAATAGCCACCAGCTGTACTTGGTACGTTTGACACCAATGCACCACCCACTCTAACGCCGCCTGCCATTTATTATGAGGCACATGGGGGAAAATAGTTTCAGTTTTGAGAAGTTTCCCCGTAGCGTCAACGACCACTGCTTTGACGCCGGTACGTAAACCTGGATCTAGCCCCAAAGTCACCTTGTCACCGGCAGGAGCTGCTAGTAACAAATCCTTCAGGTTGTTAGCAAATACACCGATAGCACGGTCTTCCGAGGCTTCTCTAACGCGGTTAATGAGGGCTGTTTCTAATTGGCTGGCTAGCTTAACTCGCCAAGTCCAACGCACCACTTCGTTGAGCCATTTATCGGCTGCGCGGCCCTCATCTTTGATATGCCAATAGGAGGCCACTCTCGATTCATAGGGCAGGTGCTCATTGGCAGACCATAAAATAGTGGCCTGTAAAATACCTTCGTTGCGGCCTCTTAATATGGCCAAGGCACGGTGGGAGGGGATACTCTTGAGGGCCTCTTGAAACTCAAAATAGTCTTGAAACTTAGCCCCCTCTTGTTGCTTGCCTTCAACCACCTGAGTTTGCCACTTTGCATCTTGCCAACCCATGTGGCGTAATTCTGCCAACAAGTCTGCAGCTAAACTAAACCGCTCCATGAGGATGTGCTTGGCACCGTCCAGGGCGTCTTTGGCATCACTCACTTGCAGGTCTGTATTAACATAGGCCTTGGCTGTGTACTCTGGGTCTAGGGTGGGGTCTTGCAGTAAGGCCTCCGCCAAAGGCTGGAGGCCTGCCTCTATGGCTATTTGGGCCTTAGTCCGGCGCTTGGTTTTGTAGGGTAGGTATAAGTCTTCTAACCGAGTTTTGCTGTCTGCCGCGTTAATCAGCTGGGCTAGCTCTGGGGTCAGCTTAGCTTGTTTCTCAATGCTGTCTAAAATGCTTTGCCTACGGGTATTAAGCTCACGCAAGTACCCAAGCCGCTCCTCCAATGTCCGCAGTTGGGTATCATCCAACACGCCAGTCACTTCTTTGCGATAGCGGGCAATAAAGGGCACTGTTGAGCCTTCATCTAACAATTTAATGGCGGCATCTACTTGCCACCTTTGTACCGTAAGCTCGGTAGCGATTTGTTGATTTATCACAAACTCAGCATCCTTCTCATTTCAACAACACAGATTTAATAATGGGGTCATGATGGGGTTTTTAAAGTGGCCTTTTATTAAAGCCCAAAAAGGCCCCTAAAGGAGCCTTTTATGAGCCATGAACTATGCTTAAATTAGCTTAGTTCTGCTGTGGACCTGCGTTAACGATGTCATCTGAAACACTAAAGCGTTTGAAGTTTTCGTTAAACTTACCAATTAAGGTGGCCGCTTCCACATCGTAGGCAGCTTGATCTTGCCAAGTATTACGTGGGTTAAGCAAGTAGCTGTCTACGCCTTCTAGGGTAGTCGGCACATCAACGTTTAAGCCATCTAAGTGTTGGGTTGCAGCTTCTGCAATATTGCCGCTTTGGATGGCTGCGATAATGGCTCGCGTCGTAGGAATACTAAAGCGCTTACCAGTACCATATGAGCCTCCAGTCCAGCCTGTATTCACTAGGTAAACCTTGCTACCAAAAGCTTCAATACGCTTCATCAGCAACTCAGCGTAAACACCCGCTGGACGTGGGAAGAAAGGCGCACCAAAACAGGTCGAGAAGGTCGAGCGAATAGCGGCACTGGAACCCATTTCAGTGGAACCAACTAGCGCAGTGTACCCGCTTAGAAAGTGATACGCTGCGGCTTCTTTAGTCAGAATAGACACCGGAGGTAAAACCCCAGTTAGGTCACAAGTTAAGAATATAATGGCTTCTGGTTCACCGGCTAAGTTCTTTTGTGTGCGTTTTTCAATATGCTCTAAAGGATATGCACAACGGCCGTTTTCGGTGATGTCGGTGTTGTCATAATCAGCTTCTTTAGTATCTTCGTCTAACCATACGTTTTCAACAATAGCGCCAAAACGTATCGCGTCCCAAATGATCGGTTCATTCTTTTTACTAAGGTTAATGGTCTTCGCATAACAACCACCTTCAATATTAAATACCACGCCTTCGCCCCAACCGTGCTCATCGTCGCCGATTAAGTAACGATCTGGGTCTGCAGAAAGTGTGGTTTTACCGGTGCCAGACAAACCAAAGAATAACGTCGTTTTGCCATCATCGCCTACGTTAGCGGAACAATGCATGGGTAACACATCTTGCGCTGGTAAGAGAAAATTTTGCACAGAGAACATGGCTTTTTTCATTTCTCCGGCGTAACGCATACCCGCTAACAACACTTTACGTTGGGCAAAGTTAATCATGACGCAACCGTCACTGTTAGTCCCATCTCGCTCTGGCTGACACTCAAAGTTAGCCACGTTGAGAATTTGCCACTCACCCTTGCCGGCAGGATTGTACTCGGTGGGTACGATGAATAGATTTTGGCCAAACAAGTTTTGCCACGCAGTTTGCGTCGTCATTTGAATAGGGATGTAATGATCATGGTCTGCACCTACGTGCACACTAGCAACATATTTGTCTTGGCCCACTAAAGAAGCAACTACTCGATCCCACAAGGCATTGAATATCTCTGGTGTCACAGGGCGGTTTACAGCACCCCATTCAATTTGGTCTGAAGTACCAGGTTCTTGAACTACAAAACGGTCTAACGGAGAGCGACCAGTGCGAACACCAGTGATGACATTTAGAGCTCCAGTGTTAGCCAAAGTTCCTTCGCCGTTAGCGATGGCCTTTTGGATTAAACTAGCAGGGGAAAGTTGTGTGTAGGTAGTTCCAGTATCAGTAGCTACAGTTGCGTTCATGTATCAATACCTTTGAATTTCTTAGGTTTTTAGAAAATATTAAAAAACTAAGTGAGCGTACGCCGTCACGACGTGAAAAATGAGGCTGGATTATGTCAGAAAAGTCTCACAAAAGCCAAAATATAGTCTATCTGTTTAACTAATAATGCAGCAGCTACGGCGCCTTCAGGCGTGACCTGGCGCTGCATAAAAAATGTGCCCTTTAATGCACTGCAGGATTGGTTTTAGCAATCATAACAACCTGCTCTAGCAGGACATGACAATCAACCTCATCAAAAGCATAGTGGCTATTACAAAAATGGCAATCAATAATAATGGCTTTTTGCTCTGCCAAAATTTCGGCGACCGCTGTTTTGCCTAATCCAACAATGGCGGCTCCACAACGTTCTCGACTGCAATCACACTGTTGCAACACCTGCCTTGGGTCAAACACTTGAACTTGCTGCTCATGGAAAAGTCGGTAAAGCACCTGATCTGCAGGCAACTGTGCCAGTTCATCTTGGCTCAGGGAATAGGCCAAGGCATGCACTAGCTCCCAGTCCAAGTCGGCTTGGCTTTCATTGGCTGCGGTTTGGGGTAACCGCTGTAACATAAATCCAGCTGCACCGGCATCGGTACTAACCAGTTGAATATGAGTGGGCAATTGTTCCGATTGATAAAAATAGCTTTCAACACACTCGGCCAGTGTGGCTTGATCCGCCACCACAATACCCTGATACCGCTGACCTTGATCGGGTTCGATGGTTATAATCAAGCGGCCCTCTGCCACCATGTCGGTAAGGGTTGCGTGTGCATCAATGACACCATCGATTTGCGCCATTCCCTTTACCCTAAATGGCTGGTCAGCATCATCACTCAGCTGCCGGCACTCAGCCATCATCCACTTAAGAGGGCCAGCACCTCGAATTTGCACACTTAAGTGGCCCCGTAGTTTAAGATTAGCACTCAGCAAGCAGGCTACGATCAGCATTTCAGTTAATAGTTTGGCCACTGGAGTAGGGTAATCTTGCTGGTCTAACAAGGCCTTAACACCCTGATCTAGCCGCAAGTGAACACCACGTATGTCCATATCGGTGAACATAAAGCCCTGCATTTTGTCATTGTTCATGTGAATCAGAAGTCTTAGAGAGTGGATACCTAGTTATTGTAAACTACAACTGCTGCTGTTCAAAACGTTGCTGGTCCCTACGCTGTTTTTTAGTGGGTCGGCCATCAGACATCGTAGTTTGCCCCATGGCTTTGCGACCTGCCACCAATTCTGAACGCGCTTTTTCACTGGCAGCCGTTTCGCTGTACAAAAGAACCGCCTCTGGCGCACCTTTGCGGCTTCCAGAGAGGCCTTGAACCACAATCGTTTTTTCATCAAAGCCTTGGCGAATAGTTATTTTTGCATCTAGCTCGACCACACGACCGCACTTGGCTTTAGCGCCTTGATAATGCACCTTACCGCCCTCAACTGCCTGCTTGGCGAGGGCTCGGGTTCGATAAAATCGAGCCGCCCACAGCCACTTGTCGAGGCGCACTTTGTCGTCGGTATTTTGGTCTGTTTTATTGCCCATGTTAGATTCCCGTAAATTTACAAACCCATGACATAAACTGCCTGCTCTATGGGTTGAATTATGCTAAGGTCAGGCGCATATTTTTTGTTGTAGCATATCATTATATAGGACTCCCCATGAGTGAAGTAAAACACTGTAAGTTACTAATTTTAGGTTCTGGCCCTGCTGGCTATACCGCAGCTGTCTACGCAGCACGCGCCAACCTTAACCCAGTGTTAATTACGGGTATGCAAATGGGTGGTCAATTAACCACTACTACAGAAGTGGATAACTGGCCTGGCGATGTCGAAGGGCTGCAAGGACCTGCCTTAATGGAGCGTATGAAAGCCCACGCAGAACGGTTTGAAACTGAAATCATTTTTGACCAAATTGATGCAGTTGATCTGCAGCAACGGCCTTTTCAATTATCTGGCCAAGGCACCCACTATACCTGTGATGCTTTAATTATTTGCACAGGGGCAAGTGCTCGTTATCTGGGGTTAGATAGCGAAACAGCATTCCAAGGCAGAGGCGTATCAGCTTGTGCGACCTGTGATGGCTTCTTTTATCGCAATAAAAAAGTGGCAGTCATTGGTGGTGGTAATACTGCTGTTGAAGAAGCACTTTACCTGAGTAACATTGCCTCTGAAGTGACCGTTGTGCATCGGCGTGGGAAATTTCGCAGTGAAAAAATCCTCGCTGATCGCCTAATGGATAAGGTGGAAAATGGCAATATGAAGGTAGAATGGCATCACAACCTTGATGAAGTACTCGGTGATGACATGGGAGTGACCGGCATGCGCATTAAGAGCAGCGAAGACGGTAGCACCAGAGACCTAGATGTTGATGGCGTATTTATCGCCATTGGTCACTCGCCCAATACCGGTCTCTTTGAAGGTCAACTCGACATGCAAGGTGGCTACATTACAGTGCAAAGCGGCACTCAAGGCAATGCCACTCAAACCAGTATTGAGGGCGTATTTGCCGCTGGTGATGTGATGGACCATATCTATCGCCAAGCAATCACCTCTGCCGGCACTGGCTGTATGGCGGCCCTAGATGCTGAGCGTTACCTAGACGAACTGTAATTTTTTGTCGCAAAACGTAGAACTGGCCATTACATTAACGTTACAATGGCGGTTATTACTCTTGGTTCTAGAGCCTTTTTAGAACCATCACCTTAAATACAATAACTCAATTGAGAGGCGTACTATGGATTTATTAGATTTTTTATTCCGATGGTCACACGTTTTATTCGGCATTACTTGGATCGGTATGCTTTATTACTTCAACTTTATTCAGGGTGGCTATTTCAAGCAAGCCAGCCCAGAAGGTCTAGCTGATGCTAAAGCCAAGTTAGCACCAAGTGCTTTATGGTGGTTCCGCTGGGGCGCTATGGGTACGTTTATAACGGGTGTTGTACTTCTAGGTTATCTAGGTGCAGCGCTAAATAACTACATTGTTGTAGGCGCTGTATTTGGTACCCTCATGTTTTTAAACGTTTGGATCATCATCTGGCCAAACCAAAAAATCGCTCTCGGTATGGTTGAAGGTTATGCACCTGCAGCGGGTGCCAAGGCCCTGTTGGCATCACGCCACAACGTGCTCTACTCAGCCCCGATGTTATTCTGTATGCTTGCCTCTGGTCACCCTACTGCAAACATGGGTTATGCGGGGTTCAGCATGAGCACTTCAATGATCGTTATGCTGGTCATTATTGCAGCCTTGCAGGCTAATGCGATGTTTGGTAAACAAGGTCCATTGACCACAGTTAAGGGCGTAATACACGCTTCTTTGGGTCTGACGGCAGTCATGGTATTGGTATTTAACTTCCTATAAACGAAGACTAAATATCAGGCAAAAAAAACCCCAGCATGCTGGGGTTTTTTTATGGCGGTACCGCCAAAATGAAGGCGCCTATCCTTGGCTCAGTTTACATCCTGTAAAACTCACGTCATCCCTGTGCATTTTAATAGCGAGCTATTAATTCAATGGCACTCCCTGACCTAGTCAAATCTACGCCAATATAGCTTAAATAAATATAGGCAAAGTACTGAATCTTAGCTTTGACTTCTATTTTTCCAGGCATAAAAAAGCCCCAGCATGCTGGGGCTTTTTCGTGGTGTGTCACCTAATTTAAAGCACCTATCCTTGGCGCAGTTACGTCCTGTAGTACTCGTGTCGTCCGTCACTAGTTAAACATACGCCAATGTGGCTTAGGTAAATATAGGAAAATTTCTGATTTTTTAGCTTTATAGCTATTATTTTTGCTTTATGGGGCTAAAAACAGAGCTAATTAGACTTATTCACCAATTTTAATTAATTCAACTTCAAATATGAGCGCGTCATTGGGCCCAATCATTTGCCCAGCACCTTGAGTACCATAAGCTAAATCTGGATGAATAAAGAACTTAAACT
>CAWUTT010000095.1:0-7864 GCA_963925635.1 uncultured Pseudomonadales bacterium
AATGGCGGAGGAGGAGAGATTCGAACTCTCGGTGGGCTATTAACCCACGACGGTTTTCAAGACCGTTGCATTCGACCACTCTGCCACCCCTCCGCAGAGAGCGCGTATAGTAAACCATTGAGATTCAGAGTCAAGCACCTACACCCAGACTCACTTAAAAAATGCCAAAAAAACTCAAAAAAAGCCAAAAAAAAGCCAAAAGCTTAAATTATGCCACAGCTTGGGCAGCTTGCGTCTTTAAGCAAAGCAAAGGTTTGCCACTGCATCGTTTTTGCGTCCAATAACAACAGCTTGCCTACTAATGGCTGACCAAACTTAGAAACCACCTTGATGGCCTCCATGGCTTGGGTGGCACCAATAATACCCACCAACGGCGCCATCACACCGCTACTTGCGCAGCTTTGCTCTTGCTCGCCAGTAAATTGCATCAAACAATGGTAACAGGGTGTATTAGGTTGGCGGGGGTCCACGACCGTAACTTGGCCCTCCATCCGCATGGCGGCACCAGAAACCAAAGGTGTTTGGTGTTGTAAACAGGCTTTATTGACAGCCAAACGAGTGCTTAAATTATCACAACAATCTAACACGATATCTGCTTTTTTTACTTCTTCAGACAGAGCGTCACCGTTAAGCCGCTGCTGTAAAACCTTGACCAACACGTCACTATTTAGGGCTGTGATACTGTGGGCAGCTGATGCCACCTTACTTTGGCCGACGTCGGCTTCACCATGAATGATCTGGCGTTGTAAATTGGATGGGTCGACCACATCATCGTCTGCCAGCACTAAAGTGCCTACGCCAGCCGCAGCTAAATAGAGCGCTACAGGACTACCCAAACCTCCTAAACCAATAATCAGCACTCTTGCACTGAGTAGACTTTGCTGCCCTTGGTAATCGAATTCGGGCAACATAATTTGCCGACTGTAACGTTGTAACTGCTCATCGTTCATACATAGTCCTAGACTTTTGGCCTTGCCACTGGCCCAAGGTCACTCGATCTTGGCCATTATAATCTTGCCGTGTCACCACCTGTTCAAAACCCAAACCGGTTAACAGTTTGGCGACCTTTAAAGCTTGGTCATACCCGTGTTCAAAGACCAGCCAACCACCCACTGCCAACAATTGCGCCACCTGTTGAGCAATGGTGGTAATATCTGCCATACCATGGTCATTGGCGACTAAGGCAGATAAAGGCTCATAGCGCACATCTCCTTGGCTTAAGTGGGGGTCTTGTGCATCAATGTAAGGCGGGTTACTCACCACACAGTGGAGTGGCTTGTGGACATCTTTAACTAAGCCTTGCGCCCAATCACCTTGATAAAAGGTGACTCGTGCTAGGTTACATCTAACAGCGTTGATTTGGGCTAAGCTGACCGCCTCAGCTGATTGGTCCACACCGACCACGTGCCAATGGGGTTGTTCACTGGCTAGGGCCAGGGCAATAGCGCCACTGCCGGTGCCCAGATCTAACACACTGGCCTGGGCTGGCAAATTTAACTCAAGCACCACTTCCACTAATAGTTCTGTTTCAGGACGGGGGATTAAAGTCGATACATTAACCTGCAGGTCTAAACTCCAAAACCCCTGCCGTCCAATTAAGTGAGCGATGGGTTTACCCAAACAACGCGCCTGCACTAGTAGCCAATAACACTGCCACTGCGCTGGCATTAAAAGTTTTTCTGGCCAAGTATAGAGGCTGGCACTGGTCACAGACAAGACATGACACAATAGCAGTTCTGCGTCCAATCGAGGACTATCCGTGGGTGATGAGCCAGCAACCAGGGCCTGCTTAGCCAGCGCTAAAGCTTGCTCTCGCGTATAGCTTAAAGCCATAGGCTCACTCGAGTCTGGCTTAGCCTTCATTTTCTGCTAACGAGGCCAACAAGTTAGCCTGATGCTCATTACTTAAGGGCTCAATAATACAATTGACATCGCCTTCCATAATGTCCCCCAACTTATAAAGAGTCAGATTAATGCGATGATCTGTGACTCGACCTTGAGGGTAGTTATAGGTACGAATACGCTCCGATCGATCGCCACTACCCACTAAGCTCTTGCGTGCATCAGCTTGCTCTGCGGCGACGACTTCTTGTGCACTAGCCAACAACCTCGAGGCCAGCAATGACATCGCCCTGGCTTTATTCTTATGCTGTGAGCGCTCGTCTTGACACTCCACTACTGTGCCCGATGGCAGGTGAGTAATACGGATAGCAGAATCAGTTTTGTTAACATGCTGACCACCAGCACCAGACGCTCGGAACGTATCAATGCGCAGGTCACCTTTATTAATATCTACATCATCTACCGAATCAACTTCGGGCATCACGGCTACAGTGCAGGCCGACGTGTGAATGCGACCTTGAGATTCTGTTTCTGGCACCCGTTGTACGCGGTGAGCGCCAGACTCAAACTTGAGCCGTGAATACACATCATTACCCACCATGCGCGTGATAATTTCACGATAACCACCATGTTCACCTTCGTTTTGGCTAATAATTTCGACTTTCCAACCCATGTTTTCAGCATACCGAGTGTACATGCGGTATAGGTCTCCAGCAAAAATAGCGGCCTCATCTCCACCAGTGCCTGCGCGGATTTCCACAAAGGTGTTGTGGCCATCATTTGGATCTTTTGGCAACAGTAGTTTTTGTAAGTCTAGTTCCAATTCTGCTTGACGCTGTTTGCCATCTAGAATTTCTTCTTCGGCCATGGCCTTCATTTCAGCATCATCTTCGGCAAGCATGAGCTGAGCTTCTTCCATATCGGCTTGCAACTGAACGTATTGCCCGTAGTTTTTTACCACATCTTCAAGCTCTGCATATTCTTTCGAATAGGCACGGAATTTGTCTTGATCCATAATCACTTCGGCCACACCCAAAAGAGCTTCTAGCTCTTCGTAACGGTCCTGCAAGCGTTCTAATTTACTAAGTATTGAGGCTTTCATAAGGTTTTATTCAAATCAAACATGGTTTGCAATAACGCCAGACTTTGCTTGTCTCCTAGCGCACTGGATTTTTTTAGTTGCACTGTAGGTGCGTGCATCATTTTATTGGTCAGGCCTCTGGCAAGACGCTGCATGATTAACTGAGGGTCTTCACCTTTAGCTAATAACGTCATAGCTCGTTCCAACTCGCTGTCGCGCATAGATTCCATGCGTTGTCTGTAGTCCCTAATACTGTCAACTGCATCTAACGAACGCTCAGACTCCAAATAGGCTAGAAGCCCTTCGTCAATCATGACTTCAGCCAATTTCGCAGCCTCTTGTCGAGAGCGCACGCCTTCGTCTATCACATCTTTTAAATCGTCAACGGTATACAAATACACGTCATCTAGCTCGCCAACTTGTGCTTCGATGTCTCGTGGCACTGCGATATCAACCATAAACATGAGCTTGTGCTTGCGTTGCTTGAGGGCTCGCTCTACGGCACCTGTGCCTAATATGGGTAATTGGCTAGCAGTAGACGATATCACGATGTCAGCTGCTGCTAAATAATCTGGAATATCGGCCAGTAAAACGGCTTGAGCATTAAACTCATGTGCCAATTGTTCTGCCCTAGCTAAGGTGCGATTAGCGACAATGATTTTTTTTACACCCGCATCACGCAAATGTCGGGCGACTAGCTCTATGGTCTCACCAGCACCAATGAGCAAGGCTGTTTGATCTTCCAAACTGGCAAAGATTTGCCTCGCCATAGACACCGCTGCAAAGGCCACAGACACTGGATTTTCACCAATAGCCGTGTGGGTGCGTACATACTTGGCCATGTTAAAGGCACTTTGAAACATACGAATTAAATGGCTGGTGGCGGTTTTTTCTTGTCGTGCGACAGAAAAACTAGATTTTAACTGGCCCAATATTTGTGGCTCACCCAACACCATTGAGTCTAAGCCACTGGCGACACGCATCATGTGCTTAACAGCTTGATCAGCCTGCTGAAAGTAGCTATGGGGATGAACTTGATCTAAAGACACCTGGTGAAATTCAGATAACCATTGAGCCACCAAATGATGCGGCTCGCCCGCTTGCATAGCATCCATCGATAGTCTGCCATACACTTCTGTGCGGTTGCAGGTCGAGAGGATGGCTGCTTCTGACACAGGCGTTTGGCTCACTAACTGCTGCAGAGCAGACGCTGTGATTTCTGGCGCAAAGGTTAGCTTTTCGCGCACATCAACAGGGGCCGTGGTGTGATTAATGCCAAATACAAACAAAGTCATGGAGATGGTGTGTAGGTGCCTATATAGTTAAGATATAGTTAAGGTATAGTTAAGGTATAGTTAAGACATAGCTATTATAGCTACTAAAGTCAATATTATACCTCAAACTTAAGCGCCCCCATAGCTAACTATAGGGCTATATCGACCCCTTTGGGCAGATAGCTGTCGGCTTAGCGTGTAATTTTAGCGACTTTATGTTGGCAACGGTATTGTGCAACGGTTTCTATTTGTTACACTTAATGATTATAGCTTTATCAAAGAAACCTTACTTTGTCGCCACGTTCGTCCCTTATCACTCGCCTCAATTGCGACTGGCTCCAACTACGCTGCCTTGGCATAGGCATCGCTTGCGCCTTGATTATGAGTTGCAGCAACTCGATAAAAAGTAGCTCCCCACTGCCACTCACCCCAACCGAGAGCCTCACCAGTGATAACTTATCCCATCTTTTAATAGGTGAATTTTCCCTACAAAGAGGTGACAGTGAGACGGCGACGCAGCGTTTACTGGCCGCTGCCCAGTCCACCCAAGACTTAGACACAGCCAAGCGCGCCACTTACTTAGCACAATTCTCCCAAAATCCACATTTATTGCAACAAACCAGCCTACTATGGAGCCAGCTCTCACCCCAAGACCCACTTCCTTGGCAATACATGGCCCAGGCAGCAAGCCTAATGGGTCAGTTTAACCAAGCCACACTGGCCTTAGAGCAAGAACTAAAGCGCGGTGGGGGCGCAGGGCTACCCTACATTGCTAGCCTCAGCATTAATGACACGGTCGCCACTCAAGCAAATTTGCAAACCACGCTCCTATCGTGGCTCGACACCTACCCCAACCAAAAACAACTACTCTTAGCGCTTGCGCTATTAGCACAACACTCAGAGCAGTTTGAAACGGCCATTATTTATACCGGTAAAGCGTTGGCGCAGGATACCCATTACCTGCAAGCACAAGTGGTTTATGGAGAGCTATTACTGGCCAGCCAACAAACAGAAGCAGCAGACACTTACTTAAGCCAATTCACCCAACCCTTAAACAAGGCCCCACGGCATTTGATTACTCTGCATGCTCAGGTGCTCACTTTAATGGCCGACTATGAGCAAGCCTACGAATATTTTAATGAGCTTGCCACGCGTTACCCTGAAGACCCCAGCTACAGTTACTCTGCAGGACTTCTAGCTTATGAAAATCATCAATACGCTCTAGTTTACGGTCATCTGCAGCATCTAATCGAACTTGATTCAGACAACCATAGCGCCTATTACTATATGGGCCTAAGCGCCTTACATGAAGATCTACCAGCCCAGGCTGTAGGTTACTTGCAGCAAGTCTCCAAAGGGCCAGATCGTTTAAATGCCCTCACGCTACTGCTAGATTTAGACAGCCCGGAAGCACAACAAAGAATCCCTTATTTTGATCAACTGCGGCACCAGAACCAAGATTTAGCAGCAGACATATTCACCCTAGAAGCCCAGTATTTGCAAGACATAGGCGACACTGACACCGCACTCGCGTCTTACCAAGCTGCGCTGCAACTTTACCCTAATCATATTCACCTGCTTTACAACTATGCCCTTCTCGCCCAGTCCTCGCACCAATTCGACACTACCGAACTGATGTTACAACGCATTATTAAACTAGAACCTGACCACACCAATGCCCTTAATGCACTAGGCTATGCCTATGCCGATCGGGGCATTAAGTTAGCTGAGGCGGAGGTATTAATTCGTAAAGCTTTAGCTCACGAACCCAATAATGCCGCCATTATTGATAGCCTAGGCTGGGTCAGTTATCGCCTAGGTCACTTACGGCAATCTCTAACCTTGCTGACTAAGGCCTATGATATAATGCCAGCAGCTGAAATAGCCGCCCACTTGGGCGCAGTAAAATGGGCTCTTGGAGACACAAAAGGTGCCTTTGAAACCTGGAACCTCGCCCTCAGTCTAGAACCCGACAACGCCCTCATTAAACAAGCCATATTGGATGCACAAAATGAATTCCAAAGCGAGTAACAGCTTTAACAGCCTCACACGATTAACCTTTTTTGGATTGATTTGTTTAGCCATAGGCGCTTGCAGTAACGCACCCACTAGTCAGGGTCCAACCAGTAACACCCAACCGGCAGCAAGCCATGCCTATGCACCTTTTGCATACAAGCAAGCGGAGCTAGAGAAGCTGGTGCAATGGGATGTAGAGGGCAAATTAGCGGTTTATACCAATGACAAAAACAACTCTGGCTTACTGACTTGGCGTCAAAGGTCAGGCTATTTCGATTTGTTGCTTAACGGGCCCTTAGGAAGCGGTCAGCTTTTTATTGAAGGCACACCCGGTTTTGTTATCGCCACCAGCAGTAAAGGCAAGGTAGAGGCTGAGTCCATTGAGGCTTTGTTTAAAAAAGCCTTTGACTGGCAATTCCCTATGGAACAACTAAGGTACTGGGCCAGAGGCATTGCACACCCAGACACGGCCGCTAAAATGACCTTCAATGCAGAGGGAGAGGCCGCGACCATTGAACAATCAGGCTGGCAGGTGATATACCATTCTTACAGCAAAGTAACGGGCCTGCCAATGCCCCAAAAAATCGAAATTATTGGCACTGATATACGCCTCGTGCTGGTGTTAAAAAGCTGGTTCAATTTATTCCCATTTCCGCGCCTTAACCCTGATTTCGCAGCCATTCCAAACATGGAGTGAGCAACGAATAATGTTGACATAAGGCGTTGTTTCAGCGAAAATACGCGCCTGAAATTTTTGGGATATCGCCAAGCGGTAAGGCAACGGGTTTTGATCTCGTCATGCGCAGGTTCGAATCCTGCTATCCCAGCCACATTCTCTGACGCAGGCTAAAGTTTGCGTCTTACTATAACTGCAAAAGCATAGGTGCCCAAGGTGTCAAAACTTAAAGTTTTTACCGGTAGTGCTCATCCAGCGTTAGCTCAAATGGTTGTAGACCGTTTAGGTGTGCCCCTAGGTAAAGCTAAAGTATCAACCTTTAGTGACGGCGAATGCGCTATAGAATTGTTGGAAGATGTGCGCGGTAAAGATGTGTTTATCATCCAACCCACCTGTGCACCCACCAACACTAATTTAATGGAACTCATCCTCATGGCAGACGCCATGCGCCGCGCCTCTGCTGCTCGCGTGACTGCCGTGGTGCCTTATTTTGGTTACGCACGCCAAGATCGACGCCCTCGTTCTGCTCGCGTGCCAATTAGCGCTCGCGTAGTGGCCAACATGATGGCGCGCTCTGGCATTGATCGAGTGCTCACTGTTGATTTACACGCCGAACAGATTCAAGGCTTTTTCGATATTCCCGTAGACAACGTGTTTGGCTCTCCTGTGTTGCTGGATGAAATCACCAACCAAGACTACGACCACCCACTGGTTGTTTCTCCAGATGTAGGCGGTGTTGTGCGTGCACGTGCAGTCGCTAAGCAGCTAGATACCGACTTAGCCATTATCGATAAACGACGCGAAAAAGCTAACGAATCCCAAGTCATGCATATTATTGGTGATGTGACAGACCGTACCTGCATTTTGGTTGATGATATGTGTGATACGGCTGGCACCTTATGTAAAGCGGCGGACGCACTCAAAGCTAACGGCGCCAAACGCGTCATAGCCTACGCTACTCATCCAGTGTTATCT
>CAWUTT010000096.1:0-6219 GCA_963925635.1 uncultured Pseudomonadales bacterium
AATATTAGGCACGGTTTGCGCACTTTTGATACTAACTTTTTCCAAGCTCCAGGCCGCACCAACGTCTTTAACGAGCATCCATTTAAAGTTATTTTGGACTACGCCCACAACCCAGCAGCCTTCCGTGCCATGGCAGGTTTAGTGGCCCGTCTAGACGTCAAGGGCCGCCGCATTGCGGTGCTGTCGGCTCCTGGCGATCGCCGCGATCAGGACATCTACCAGGCCGCCGAAATTTTGGCAGGCCATTTTGATCATTATATCTGTAAGGCTGACGACAATCGTCGTAAACGCGACTATGATGAAGTGCCCATGATGTTGCAACAAGGGTTGCTTAACCATGGCGTTGAAGCAAGCAACATCAGCGTTATTGCAGAAGAGCAAGAAGCGGTGGATACCGCCTTGCACATGGCCCGAGAAGGCGACTTGGTGATGGTGTTTGGTGATAACATTATCCGTAGCTGGAAACAGATTGTTTATTTTAAAAACCAACAAAAAACAGGCCTTGAAGTTCATCCTTCAATGGATGAAAGCCACGATAGTGGCATGGAAGAACTACTGGGCGAAGGCGACACTATAATCCGTGATGAGCGAGGTGTGCGTCTAGCTAGAAACAACGACGAAGATGGCGACTAGGTTATGGTTGAAACTGCAGAGACAATTGAAACAGCATTAGACATTTATTGCAGCGCCAGTGATGACCTTATGCTTGATGATTTTCGCAGGCTAACTGGCCCGGGGTTATTATGGGATCATGTGGGCGCAAACTTAGATATTACATGCCCAGACCAAGAGTTAGATAAAGTCATTGAGAGGTGGCGCATGCACGCCAGACGAGTGCTCGATGCCTTAGGTTGGCAGCAAGAGCACATCATTCATCGGCGTTTTGATGGCGGTGCCAACCTTGCAGTATCTGCGCCCATGGATCAACTGTATACGGCTATGTTTGCCTGCCAGACGGCTTGGCACTTTACTGCAGCACAAGAATTAAACACCGTAGCTAACAACTTTGAGCGGATGATTGAGGAGCTTAAAAATGTGGCTCAACGCGAAGCTAATCCAGCTTTAATAGCTCTCATTAAGGCTGCTAGTGAGCATGGTATTGATGTTTTGTGTGATGATGAAGAACTATCTTTGGGCCACGGCAGCGGTTCTCAAACATTTTCAGTATTTGATCTACCGCAACCCAGTGAGGTGAACTGGGACACGTTATATGACGTGCCAGTGGCTTTGATTACAGGCACTAATGGCAAAACCACCAGTACCCGTCTATGTTCAGCCATCGCTACTGCGGCTGGTTTAATCGCTGGCATTAGCTCGACAGAATTTGTTCGAGTTGGTGACGATATTCTTGATTATGGCGATTACTCTGGCCCAGGTGGTGCACGTATGGTGCTTAGGGATAAGCGCCTCGAGGTGGCTTTTTTAGAAGTAGCTCGCGGCGGAATTTTGCGCCGTGGCCTGCCCTTACGTCGAGCTCGAGCAGCTTTAGTCACTAATGTGGCTGCTGACCATCTGGGCCAATATGGCGTTAACACCGTGGCACAACTGGCGGTTGCAAAGTTTGCAGTACACCGTACGTTAGCCTCAAGCGGTCTATTAGTTCTTAACGCTGACGACACCTACATTGTAGCTGAAGCCAGCCGAACTCAAGCCAACATTTGTTGGTTCTCGCTTGACCCAGAGCACCGTCTTATTATGGCAGCCCAAAGCCAAGGCCTCACTTGCGCATGGCAAGCAGGGGATAACCTGGTGTATTTTGATGGTCAGCACGCTCAGTTGATGGTTAAGGTGCAGGATATACCCCTGACTATGAAGGGCGCTGCCCATTACAATATTCGCAACGCCCTAGGTGCATTGTGTTTAGCCAAAGCCATGGGTATTGAAGATCATGCCATCGTCATGGGTTTATGCGGTTTTAACAGTGACGCCAAAGACAACCCTGGCCGTTGCAACGAATTTGAAGTCAATGGTGCGCGGGTATTTGTAGACTTTGCCCACAACGCCCACTCTATTGCTGCGGTCACAAAGGCCATCGCTAGCATCCCCGCTAACCGGCGTTTTTTAATGTTGAGTCATGCTGGAGATCGCTCAGACGAAGATATTTTAGAGGCCACCAAAAATGCCCTAAGTCTTAAACCTGATGTTTTAATAGCGGCAGAGTTACCCCAGTATTTACGGGGCCGGAGCCTCGGTGACACCCTTCGACTCACCCACCAACAAGCCCAACAGCAAGGCATGCTGGCGCACCAGTTAGGGCTCGCTGAGGGGCCAGCAGCAGGGGCTCAAACAATACTAGATCAACTGCAACCAGGCGATGTGGCCCTGCTGTTAGTCTTATCAGAACGTGAAGCGGTGTTTAACCTCATTAATGCCGCAGCGGCTGTCGAGCGAACCATCACTTAGCCTAGGTGAGTGGCACCTCGGGTTGTAATTGCAATGCTTGGGGCACATCGTCTGCTTGCCAGTAACCAATTAAAATACCCACTTCACCGGCTTTATCGAGCTGGTTATCAAACTTTTTCTTACTTACTGTGACCCTATTTTTTAGCCCTGCTGACCAATCTAAAAGTTGCTCTCCTAGTTGTGATCTTATGCCCGCATAACCTGCGTCTCGACCCAGATCAGCACGTTCTTGGGGATCTTCTTGCACATCGAATAACATGGGTTTAAAACCCAAACAATGAACATACTTATAACGCCCATCAAACACCATGGTCATGCGTGCATTATAGCGATCTCGGCCTAAGTCCTTGGCAAAGCTCATGACCCCATAATCGCATTCTGAAACCACACAGTCTCGGTCAAAGTGTGCACCTTGGTCGGTACTTGATTGCTGTAATACGGGCAACAAAGAACGGCCTTCTAACCAATGCCATTGCGGTTCACCACCGGCCCAGTCTACAAAAGTGGGGATCAAATCGATGGCACACACTAACTCATCACATTCAGAACCGCGGCTATGATTAGCCTCGGCGGTTGGGTCATAATTAACAACGGCACTCGAGTCACGGCATCGTGGAACAGGTCTTTTTCTGCCAGCCAATGGTCGCCAAAAAAAT
Source organism: uncultured Pseudomonadales bacterium (assembly GCA_963925635.1). GTDB lineage: Bacteria > Pseudomonadota > Gammaproteobacteria > Pseudomonadales > Balneatricaceae > Njordibacter. Next base: position 3,060 of record CAWUTT010000096.1, read on the forward strand.
CGCCATGGTCAGAGGTGAGAACAATCATGGTGTTTTGGCTCTGGCCTTGTTGCTTTAGGCTGGCAAACAAACGGCCTAGGTTGTCATCTATTTCCTTCACCAAACCATAATAGGTGGGCAATGCATGTTCACGGTAGGCATCATTACTATAGGTCTGACTTTGAGGTAAATCCATAAAGGCTTGGTAGATAGGGTGAGCCTTTTGCTTTTGTGATGCACATTTATTGGCTGGGGGAAGCGTCACGCCTCGGTACATTTGGTGGTAGGGAGCGGGCGCGGCTAAGGGCCAATGGGGCTTAATGTAAGACAAGCTCAAACACCAGTTTTGTTGACCCATTTGGGCCATCATTTCAATGGCACGGTCTGTTGTGTAAGCCGTTTCTGAATGTTGTTTGTCTACCCTTGAGCGCAGATGGCCATATTTTAGATACATGCCGTTGCGCAACACGCCTGTTTCATCTTCTACGGCATTAGCCCATGTTGCCCATGGATTTTGTGCAGCGTAACCTTTTTTTCTTAAGTAATTAAAATAGGCGGGGTCAGCACCCCCATAACCACCAGCTACGCCAACGGTGTGCAAGCCATCATCATGTTCGCCTTGGCTGAAGCCAGCATTGCTCAAAAAACGCCCTAGTGCAGATTGCGGTTCTACGCCTAATCGCTGCATACCGGCTAAATCGGGTTTCATGTGGGTTTTACCCATGAGGTAGGTGTTGATGCCACAGGCGTCAAGATGATCTGCCAGGGTCAACTCATCCGCTCGGTTAGGCCAGCCGTTCCAAGTTGCGCCATGGGAGCGCACATGGCGGCCCGTATAATAGGAGGCACGGGAGTTACCACAACTGGTGCCTTGAACATAGCAACGGTTAAACTTCACCCCCTGCTCTGCCAAACGATCAATATTAGGCGTATGCACCACACTATTGCCATAGCAAGATAAGGCATCGGCTCTGAGCTGATCTAACATAATAAACAGTATATTTTTTTGTGTCACAACCATTCCTCTAACAATCATTGATCACAGCCACCCACTGGGCGAAAGTATTGCAGCCCTAGAATTGCTATACAAGGGCCGATTAAGCAAAGTCCGTGGTTAAATGCTGGGTAGCGGCTTGGGCTTACCGTGAGCATCCACAGCGACAAAGGTAAACATACCTTCCGTCACTTTAGCGACCGTATCACTATGGTGACGCCTGACCCAGGCTTCCACATGCACGGTAATGGAAGTATTACCTCGTTTGGCTTCGGCGCAATAGCAACTGACGTCGTCTCCCACATACACAGGCTTGTGAAACGTCATGGCATCCACCGCCACAGTCACCACCCGCCCTTTAGCCACATGAGCGGCAAATACGCCACTGGAAATATCCATTTGAGACATAATCCAGCCGCCAAAAATATCACCATCGGGGTTAGCATCGGCAGGCATAGCAATGGTGCGCAAGGAGGGATTACCTTCTGGCATGGTAATGGGCTCACTTACAGGAGTAGTTGCAGGAATAGTTGCAGGCTTAGAAACTGGAGTCGCCACGGCGGGTCATACCTTTTAAAATGGTGATTTAATACCGACAATAATAGCACTCACGGGCTTAATGCCCACATAAATACCCTACCCATTTTGTGATACACGATCTGATGCACACCCTGATATCATGCAAGTAGGATTAATACTTTTAGCTCTTGGGCTTTGAGTACGTCATTCCAGATGGCCTCAACGGTATCTCTGGCATCAACACGTGGGTAATTTGACCCACATCCTGGGCCCGAGATGGTGGCCCTATTGGCTTGGTTTGAGCGGACTGAGTATTTTATTGTAAAGCATAACCCATGGCTGTAATTTTTAGGTATATTGGTAAAAAACCAACTTAAGGCCATTTTCTATGTTGCTCAGCCGTCACGTTATGCATTGTTTATTTGTTCTATTGATTGCCCTGTCTGCCTCACAGACTGCACTAGCATCATGTGCACCTTGGCTCGAACACAACCTCAAACAGCTCCATTCAGGCAAACCATTGGACGTGTGTGCGGTCACTGCTGGCAAACCGCTGCTGCTTGTTAACACAGCTAGCAACTGTGGCTTTACTGGACAATTCGAAGGCTTAGAGGAATTACACCAAACCTACAAAGACCAAGGGCTGGTGATTATTGGTTTCCCTAGCAACTCCTTTAATCAAGCGGCCGCCAATGAAGAAGAGGCGGCTAAAGTCTGCTTTTTTAATTTTGGTGTGACCTTCTTAATGACCCAAACGATGCAAGTTACGGGTGCTGACGCACACCCAATTTTTCAGCACTTAATCGCAGCAGAAGGTGAACCCAGCTGGAACTTTAACAAATATTTAATTGATAAAGAGGGTAAGGTTGTTGAGCGATTTAGGCAATGGACCGCACCCACATCAGGATCCCTCACCCGTGAAATTGAAGCCCTACTATGAGCCAAAAAAAGGCGAGTTCTACTGAGTTAGACATCGCCAATTGTTATTGTAAGTCGGGGGTTAGTTTTGCACTGTGTTGTCATCCGCTAGTCAATGGGCACCAATCAGCCCAAACCGCAGAGATACTCATGCGTTCGCGTTATACGGCTTTTTGCCTCCACAATCAGGACTACCTCCTACAAACGTGGCACATCAGCACCCGACCTAAAAGTATAGACTTTGATGCCAAGCAGTATTGGTTGGGTCTTAAGGTGGTGAGCACGCATCATGGCAAGCAAGGCGACTTAGAGGGGCAAGTGGAATTTGTAGCACGATATAAAATCCATGGCCAAGCCTATCGTTTACACGAACATAGTGAATTTTTAAGGCAGGATGAGCGTTGGTTTTACACACAGGGCACACTGATTGAACAGTAGCCCATAGCTACCACTGCAGCTATGGTGGTTAAGCTTATTCTAATCGCACTAGAGAGGTTGAGAAGCGCTTTGGGGGATGCACCACATGAATTGTGAGGCACAGTGAAACTATATTATTTTCACCAAATACTGCATTAAAGCGCTATTTTCTAGAAAATGGCGCGCCCGAGAGGATTCGAACCTCTGACCGCTCGGTTCGTAGCCGAGTACTCTATCCAGCTGAGCTACGGGCGCTCAAAAAATGGCGGAGAGGGAGGGATTCGAACCCTCGGTACCAGTATTAGGTACGGTTCCTTAGCAGGGAACTGGTTT
>CAWUTT010000097.1:0-6796 GCA_963925635.1 uncultured Pseudomonadales bacterium
CTCTAGCTGTAAGCCCCATGGGGCTTTAAAATAGACCCATGTTTGGCCACCACTAGGGCCTGCTGTGCGCACTACTGGTTCACCCATGACCTCGATGCCATCAGCTCTTAGGTAAGCTAGAGCTTGGTCAAAATCATCAACGTAGAAGGCCAAATGATGTCCTCCTATATCGCTATTTTTAGGCACTTGAGTATTTTGATCAGGAGAACTGTATTCAAAAAGCTCAAGATTGGTGCCATTTTTACAACGCAAGAAACGTAACTTTTTCATCACTGTATCAGGGTGAACATCTAATGTTTTAGACAACCATTCACTGGCTTCAAATGGGCCTAATTCATAAAACGCTTCACAGCCAACAATATTGACAAAAAAATCTACAGCTTGTTCGACATTGGGTACTGTGATGCCAATATGATCGATACCTCTTAGTCCAGGCATGCCCGCTGTGTTACTCATATTTAGCACCTTGTCTGTTAGCCCTGATCAGCGATAGCTTGCTCAAAACCCTTAAGGATTTCTTCTGCACCAACAAAAGCTGCACGCTCTAAAGGCTTAGAAACCACCGGCGATGCTTCACTGCCATGGATCCGCCTTACGGGATGATCTAAGTGATCAAAGTAGCGCTTCTGCACTTCTTCAACCACCAAACCACCATAAGAATTAGTCACACAACCTTGTTCAAGTACGATCACGTGGTTGGTTTTTTCAATACTAGCGCCGATAGTTTCCCAATCGAGTCCCGCACGGTCTAATGATCGCAGGTCGATAATTTCAGCGTCTATGCCATGCTCTTCACACACGTCTAATGCCCTGCCCACCATATTTAAATAGGTTAATACCGTGAATTTAGCACCTTCTCGAACCACTTTAGCGGTACCCAGAGCAATGAAATAATCATCGTTATCAACTGCGGCAGGCATCACTTTGTTGTAAAGCTCTACACTTTCAATCACCAAAACTGGGTCTTCACATAGCAAAGCCGAGTTCATTAAACCAACATAATCAAACGGGTTAGACGGTGCCACAATGCGCCAACCAGGCCACATAGAAAACAACCCAGCAGGGTCCATAGAGTGTTGAGAACCATACCCTGTGCCAATGGCCACCTTGGTACGCAATACCAAAGGCATGCTAATGGTACCGCCAAACATATGCCGTGCTTTAGCAATTTGGTTAAACAACTGATCCGCTGCCACCAAACCAAAGTCAGGGTACATGAGTTCCACCACAGGGCGATATTTACCAGTGACAGCAACCCCGCCAGCTAAACCAACAAAACCATGCTCTGCTATGGGTGTGGGTACACAACGATCAGGCCAGCGTTCAGGGATGCCCTTCGTCGCTCCGTTAGTGCCACCAATCAATTTATGCACGTCCTCGCCTAACACAAACAAACGTTCGTCCGTATCAAAACGACGCACCATATTTTTAGCGATCGACGTAATGAATTTAGTGGGCGCAAGCTCGCCCGTAAAGTTTTCTTGTTCTACGTAGTCTAGATGCTCTAATTCTTCTAGATTACTGCGTAGACTGTCATCGCAAGTATTGGGGTCTGGCCACAATTCCTCACGGATAGTGCGGGTACCATTATTAGTGACCGTTAACTTTGCTGCGGCATCAGCAGTTAACTCAGCTGCGGCTGTGCCAATGGCATCGCAGTCATCCTGACTGAGCCAGCCTAAGTCGATCATTTTGGCTTCCATAAAGCGCAATGGGTCACGTGCAATCCACTCTCGCTCTTCTTCCTTCTCGCGATAGCCAAAGGCACTGCCCTTGACCCCACCACTGTGATGATAGAAACGGTACACATCGACTTCTAACACAGCAGGGCCTTGACCGTTGCGTAACAGCTCGTTCACTTGCTGCATGGCCATGCGCACGCTAACAGGATCCATACCATCGACTTTGAATGAAGGAATACCAAAGCCAATACCACGAGCAGACATGCGCGTTTCACGCGCTTGTTCGGCCACTGTGGTAGACACGGCATAACCGTTATTTTCGATATAAAAACATAAAGGCAGATCGTAAAGAGCCGCTAAGTTAAAGGTTTCAAGCACATTACCTATGTGACACGAACCATCGCCAAAAGCCGTGAGTACGACCTTGCCCTGGCCATCTCGTTGTTGCGACCACGCAGCGCCGGCAGCAGTGGGTACACCGCCACCAACAATAGCATTAGTACCAATCACGCCTGCTTCTTTCCAGCGCAGGTGCATAGAACCACCACGACCACCACTGTAGCCAGGCTGTAAGCCCATAATTTCAGCCATGGTGCGATAAACGGTGTCCTTGACCGCTGGGGAAAAGCCGTCTGCCGATGACTCAATACTTTGTTCATGCACATGATTTAGCGCTTTAGCAAGAAATACATGGTGTCCACGGTGAGAACCGTTAACTAAGTCATCAGTGCCAAGCTCGGACATAGCACCTACAACGGCTCCATCGTGACCAATACTTAAATGCAAGGGGCCGTGAATCAAACCGTTATTATTAAGACCTGATAAGGTTTCTTCGAAGGCTCGAATAATATGTAAATGGGTGAGCATTTTTGTACACTCAGCCTTACCTATGGTTTTCCAGTCAGTATCCGTTGCAGTGATTTGCAGCCACTTTACGTCTATGGGGATATTTGTTGCCTTGGCCACGGCCATTACTCCTGTCAATTAATGATTACACGGTTGTTGATGTGTTAACAACCGGTTGCAATGCAATAGGGCTTGGTTACCAATCGATTGCGATATATTTTTTCTCAGTAAACTCGTGCAAACCATCTTGTGAGCCTTCACGACCAATCCCACTTTGTTTAACGCCACCGAAGGGTGCTGCTGGGTCAGAAATAAAGCCCCTATTCACTCCTAAAACGCCCGCCTCTAACTGTTCTGCAACCGCTAAAGCATTACCTACATTGGCACCGATAACATAGGCAGCTAAACCAAACACTGTGTCATTTGCAGCAGCAATCACTTCGTCTTGACTCGTAAAAGTAACGATTGGCGCCACGGGTCCAAATATTTCTTCGCGTAAGATATCCGCATGCTTAGGGATATCAACCAACACCGTGGGTTGATAGAAAAACCCAGGGGCTGCCAATCGTGAGCCACCGGTTAACACTTTGGCACCCAGCTCGACGGCCTGATCAACCAATTGCTCTACTTTATTAATCGTACTTGCATTCACTAGCGGGCCTACATCAACCCCTTCTTTCATACCGTCACCCAGTACCAAAGTGCTCATCGCATGGGCAAGGCTTGAAGAGAATTCTTTGGCGCGGGTGTGATGCACATAAAAGCGATTAGCACCAATACAAGATTCACCTGCATTGCGCATTTTGGCAACCATAGCACTGTCTACAGCAACCGCCATGTCAGCGTCTTCTAGCACGATAAAGGGTGCATTACCCCCCAGCTCCATAGAACAGTTAACCACCCTTTCACTGGCTTTTGCCAATAACAACCGACCCACCTCAGTGGAACCAGTAAAAGATATTTTTCTCACTCGTGAGTCACTTAAACTGACGTCTGACACCATGGATGAGCGTTTAGACGGAATCACATTCACCACACCTGCCGGCACTCCCGCTTGCTCTAGCAATTGAGCTAAATACAGCGCTGTTAAAGGTGTCTCTGACGCCGGCTTAAGAATAGTGGTGCAACCCGCAGCTAGTGCTGGGGCAATCTTTCGAGTGCCCATGGCGGCTGGAAAATTCCATGGAGTAATGAGTAAACACACACCCACGGGTTGGTTTTTAACCAAGATATTGTTGCCCCCAGACGGCGCACGCATAAACGTGCCTTGGTCGCGACAGGCTTCTTCGGCATACCAGCGAAAGAACTCAGCCGCATAACCCACTTCACCTAGGGCTTCAGCACGAGTCTTACCTTCTTCCAAAGAAATAAGCCGAGCAATGACGTCTTTATGCTCAATCATCAGCTCAAAGGCTTTACGCAATATTTCAGCCCGTGCCCGAGGCGAGAAGTTAGCCCAGCTCGGACCTGCACCATGGGCCGCTGCAATCGCACTAAGCACATCCTGCTCACAAGCAGAAGCGACATTGGTTAAGGCTTGATTATTGGCTGGGTTAACCACTGAAAACGTGCCGCCATCGGCTGCTGGTACCCATTGACCATTAATGTATAAGTCGGTGGGTACGCTAGTGGCCAGATCGACCGTGAGTCCTGCAATAAATTGACTTGTCATGTTAGTTCCATTAGTTCAAGGAGAAGTAAAAAGTGCATGATTAATATGCATTAGCCACAAACAGCTCTTGAGCAGGGAACAAAGTAAGTATCTTACAACCATCAGCAGTCACCACAACTTCTTCCTCGATACGTGCTGCACCACTGCCATCAAGCGCTGGGCAATAGGTTTCTAAGGCAAACACCATACCTTCTTGCAGCTCAAACGGCTTATCAAACGACACTAAGCGGCTAATGATTGGACGCTCATGCAATGCCATACCTAGACCGTGTCCAAACTGCAAACCAAAGGCTTCCATTTCATTGGCAAAGCCAAAATCCTCTGCTTTAGGCCAAACAGCTGCAATCTTGTCAGTGGTTAAGCCTGGTTTGACCAAAGCAATCGCATCATCAATCCACTCACGTGCTTGCTTATAGGCATCCGATTGGCCTTGCGTCTTGAAGCCTACGTTTAGGGTGCGGTAATAGCAGGTGCGGTAGCCCATATACGAATGAATAATATCAAAGAAAGCCTGATCTCCCGGCCTGTACATACGGTCGGTAAAGTTATGAGGGTGTGGGCTACAGCGTTCGCCAGATACAGCGTTAATCGCTTCAACATCGTCTGAGCCGTTGTCATACAAAAACTTATTAACTAATCCCACCATTTCGTTTTCACGCACACCAGGTTTTAACGCTTCAGACAGGTGATGGTAAGCACCGTCAACCATTGAGGCTGCAGTATTGAGTAAGATGATTTCATCCATGCTCTTAATCATGCGAGCATCCAACATGACTTGCTGAGCATCCACCACATTCAGTCCTTCAGCTTGCAGCGCAAACATCATGGGTGGCTCTACAATGTCGACACCAATAGGCATATCAAATACGCCTTCCTTGCGACACAAATCAGCAATCTGTCGTGCTGCATTGCGGAACAAGCCAACATCTTCTGGAACAGAGCCTCGTAGGCCCAGCATACCAGCCATAACCCGATCTTTTTCAAGCCAAGGATTGTGCAGGCGATGGTGAGCTGCTGCTGAACCAAAGTCCCATAAGTAAGGTTCTGAGTTGCCTGTAAATAAGGTATAACGACAAATTTTATCGCGTGACCATTCACCAATAACCGTACTGGTTAAGTAACGAATATTATTGTTATCAAAGCACAACAAGGCACCTATATTGGAGTTGGCCAAGGCCTGACGTGCTCGAGCAGTTCGGTAATTGTGCAAGCGACGGAAATCAACACGCTCTTCAAAATCCACGTTCATGCGCCCAGGAGCGGGGATCATTCCCGTCCAATCCCAGTGCGGATCGATATCACCCGGCATTACAATTTTAGGGTCAGTCGATGCCAATATAGTCATAATGTTACCTTATAAAATCTAGTGTTATAGTGTTGTCACTGCATTTTTAGAAGTGATGATCCCAGCTCAAATTTTTTAATAATATTGCCCGGCGCAAGTCACTTCCATAAACTTTTAACCTCTACATGATCATATAATAACCCATAAAATCATGCAACCGATTGCATTCATATTGCACCATAATAAAAAAAGTTAGTCAACCTATTTAGTCCCTAGTTATTTTAGGAAGCAACTACTATAACCAACAATAATAGTGAGTTGCAGTTGATTGGCTATAGGCAAGGTAGCTAGATGTACTTTAACTATTTTTTTTAAACGAGATCTTGACTTAATAATACTTTCGTGGTGCAATCGTTTGCACAAAGCCAAATGCTCTTGACGAAGCTGGCTGAGCCTTAAAATATAAAACTAAACGTAAAGGAAGTGACTTATGGATACTACCCGCCTACAGGGCAAGCATGTAATGATTACGGGCGCAGCCCGCGGCATGGGCGCAGCAATTGCAGAACATTACGCAGCACAAGGAGCTAAAATTTGTGTTGCAGACGTTAATCTAGAAGGATGCCATGACGTTGTTGCCCGTATCAAAGCGAGTGGCGGGGAAGCGATTGCTGCAAAAGTAGATGTTACCAAACGGGATCAAGTCAAAGCCGCCGTAGAAGCGACCGCTAACGCCTTTGGCAGCATCAACGTGATGTTAAATAATGCTGGAGTCAATAAGCCACTAATGTTCTTAGACATTACGGAAGAAAACTGGCAACAAATCATGGATATTAACGCCCTAGGCACCCTAATCGGTATGCAAGAAGCGGCTAAACAAATGATCAAGCAAGGCAAGCAAACTGAGCCCTACAAAATCATCAACGTTGGCTCTATCCTTTCTCGCCAAGCGTTTGACGACGTCGTCCCGTATGCTTGCAGTAAACATGCTGTTTTAGCCATGATCAATGGCGGTGCCAAAGCATTAGCAGCAGAAAACATCACCGTAAACGGCTATGGCCCAGGGGTGGTACGCACCGAGCTATGGGAACAACTAGACAAGGATTTAGTGGCTATTGGAAAGTTTGAAAAGGAAGGGCAGTCGATGGACCAGTTGGCAGAAGACATGATCTTACTGAAGCGCTATTCCTACCCAGAAGATGTGGTAGGCACAGCAAGTTTCCTTGCGAGTGGCGAATCTGATTATATGACAGGTCAGTTGATTATGATTGATGGTGGCATGATTATGCAATAGGTGCACTCACTAGATGA
>CAWUTT010000098.1:0-25294 GCA_963925635.1 uncultured Pseudomonadales bacterium
GCTGTGTCTTTACGTGACTTAATAATCTCTATTTCTTTTTCTAGGGCCACATAACCTTTCAAGTATAAGGGCTCATTGCTACTGGATGCTGTCACTAAGGTCGAACTATTTTGGAAAGTCTGCGCGGAAAGCGAGCCATCACTCAGCTTCAGTGCGCGCGCTATTTGAGCTTGTTCACTGAGTAACTCCAGTCGTTGCCCAATAGTGGCGTTATGCCTAACTATGGCCCGATCTTTGCGTTGCATTATGTCCTCAATGGCATACTTTATTTCTCGAGCGTGCACAGCCCGACGTCGCTCAAAGCTTGTGAGCAGTTGTCGATTCAAATTTTGATTGGATAGCTCTAGGGCGTCTTTAATGATCTGGGATGCTAACTTTGGATTATGCGTGGAAATGTTTAATGCCCACTCAGTCTTTGACTTATTTGTGGTTGCAGCAACAGATGGCACTAGGTCAAAGTTATAAGCGCTCTGGCGGATGCGGAAAGCAAATTCACGATCAGTTTCGTCTGCTTGCTGCTCAATGTAGCCATAGGATTTGATAAAAGACTCAATGGCTTGCTTAGATTGAACTTCCTCCACAAACTGCGACAACAATGACTGATCATTTACCAGCAGAAATGCACTGTCATTAAGCTCAGCATAAACCTCTGCCTCAACACTGTTCAAAGCATTTATTTCAAGGCTCGCCGTATAGTTTTTTGGAGCTAACTTTAAATAGGCGATGCCTAAGGCTAAAGTGGCTAAGGTAACCCCGATTACCAGCCATTTGCCTTGCCAAAGCGCACGAACCAGATCAGCAAGATCAATTTCGTCATTGTAGGGTTGGCTTTGTTCGGGAGAGTTTGACATGGTAATTTTAACGATTCCTTGTTGTTTCAATTATTCCTTAGAGAAGGCTCACGCGAGTCGCTTACCTTCTTCAATTTGCATCATGCTGGGTTAGCCAACGATGGACACATCTTCAGCTTGAATGCCCTTGTCACTTTCAGTGACACTAAAGCGCACTCTTTGGCCTTCTAATAACGAACGGTGGCCTTTGCCGCGGATCGAACGGAAATGAACAAACACGTCATCGCCTTGGTCACGGGTAACAAAGCCAAAGCCTTTGGTGACGTTAAACCATTTTACCGTGCCTGATTCACGATTGGGGTCGTCATCCATTTCGTCCCATTGGGTGTCATCTTCTACACCCGTAGAAATAAACTTAACACCGGTAGCAAGGGTGGCAATCCAGAACATGGTAAAAGCCACGGCCACCGTCAACTCAAATTGGGTATCAACAATGCGGGGGCCATTAAGGATTTCGTCTAAAATAAAGGGTAATGCCAAGGCGGCAATTAAACTAATAATGAAGCTGTAAATAAATAATGTGCGTCTCATAATGGATCTATATCTCTAATTTTTTTGTTTTACTTAGTCGTATTGCAGCCTACCTTTATCCAGTTACATATCCTAGCTAGTATAAAGTCGGTACAATAACGCAAGATTATAGAAAAACCAGCGCCCAATCAAACACTTGATAAATAAATACCTGTTTTTTTGCAACTTCTTGGGAATTTCATGAACAATGCCGCCGATATCGTCGAATTACAGCAACAAGTCGCCTTTCAAGAGCAAACGATTGATACTCTCAATGATGTGGTCAGCAAGCAGCAAAAGGATATTACTCGGCTAGACCGGGCCGTGGCATTATTGGCACAACAGATGGCCAGTTTGCAACAAGCTGCAGATGCTGGCCAAGGTGGCTCAGAGGCTAACCAACCACCACCGCATTATTAGCCGCTTGGGTTGGTAAGCATTATTAAGCATCGGACGGCAGGTCGACTCACCTCCACAACTCACTATTTAGTAAAGCTTTTATTAACGTAAACGTCGAACCGATTCGCCTTGCCTTCAAGTCGGTAGGTGGGTTTCTGCTGAGCCAGATCTGGGGCGATACGCGGCCGCTTGACCACCACCCTATGACTGGCTAATTCAAGAGCTGGGGCCAGCAGCGTGTCGGCGTCTTCATCATGACCGACTAGCTGTCGAAACAGCGCCATTTCTTTTTTAACTTGGGCCGATTTGCCAGAATGAGGGAACATAGGGTCTAAGTAAATGACTTGAGGTGCAGCCTCGGTCCAGCCAGTCATCACCGACAAGGCATGGCCTGTTTTTAGGCACATGGTGGCCGCAATGTCACCCACATCAATGTCTAATGCAGCCCTGGCTAAACCATCTTGCAACAAAGCCCTTACCACCGCTTGACGCTCCACCATAGATACCTGACAGCCTAAACTGGCCAATACAAACGCATCACCACCTAAGCCCGCGGTGAGGTCAAGCACACTCGGGCGCACGGTGCCTTGCACACCCACGGCCTTGGCTACTTGCTGGCCTTTACCACCCCCAAAGACCCTACGGTGACGGGCTTTACCTGCAGCAAAGTCAACCCGCACCGCACCACTGCGGCCATCTACTGGTTCTAAACCCAGACCTTCAGGGGTAAAGCGCAGCAAAAAATCATAGGTTTGATTGTTTTTCTTAATCACTGGCACACCCAATTCTAGGGCCAGAGCTGTCTCTAAAAATTGCTGCCCTGCAGCCACAACCGCTACCTTAGCGTCGGCAATATCAGCCAACATAGGCCCACTCCTAAGACAATACGATAAACCACAAAGGGCCACATGCCCATGCGGCTAATCACTTGCATAAATAATACAATGCAGAGCCAAGCACTGCCAAAAGACACGACAAACGCCAGCAGCATGGGCGCCCACGCAACCGCCACTGCAGCCGTGGCTAACTCAAATGTCATTAAGCTAGAGGCGGCCAATATTATTGGAATAGACATAAGAAACGAGAAGCGTGCAGCGGCTTCTCGGGTGTAGCCCAGCATCAGTGCAGCAGTCATGGTGATGCCTGAGCGAGATGTGCCTGGCACCAAGGCCAAAGCTTGCGCTAAACCGATGACCAAAGTGTGACGCCAACTCATGGCTGCCATGGAGTGTTGCCTGCGACTGCGCCAGTCGGCCCAACCCAATAACAAACCAAACCCAAGGGTCGTTGCCGCCACCACCCACAGGGCCCGCGCATGCACGGTTATCCAATCTTTAAGCACCAAACCAAAAAAGACTGCAGGTAAGGTGGCCAAAATCAGCATTAGGGCCAAGGTGGCCTGCGGGTTCAAACGCTGTTCTTGGCGCCATTGCCATAGGCCCTGCACCATGCCTATTAGGTCGTTACGTAAGTAAATAACCACGGCTAATAAACTGCCTAAATGCACGGCCACATCAAAGGTTAAGCCTTGATCGGGCCAACCTAACAATAAACTTGGAAACAACAAATGGGCAGAGCTGGAGATGGGTAGAAATTCGGTAAGGCCCTGAATTAAAGCGATGATGCTGGCTTGGATCCAATCCATGGGTAATCCTCAGTAGGCAAAGCAGGTTATTGGTAACGGGGTAATTTCTGCCAAGTCACTTCGTCACGCAGGTACACAGGTAACGCATCTTCAGGCGCACATTGACGCCCTAGGGCAAAGTCTGCTCCTGCTAAGCGTGCCATTTCTAAAGCCCTTGGCTGTAGATCTGAACATACAGACTGGGCAGATGCAAGGATGGCTGGTGGCATATTAGCCACTGCCATACCACTGCCACAAGCCGCATAGCGCGCGTTAATGAGCTCGACTTGCAGGGGTGAACACACCCTTTCTGCCGCTTGAGGCAGAGCAAGTTCTGCATGGTTTTCATCAATAATATACTCACCCCAATACACCGCTCCCATGCGCGCATCTAAGCTACAGGCGTAGGCTAGGTTGGCCGTATGGTACTGCTGATGCATGCGTAAAGCGAGGGCTGCGAGGGTGGATATAGGCAGCACTTTGCAATCAATACCAAAGGCCAAACCTTGGGCCACTCCAGCAGCGATGCGAATACCGGTGAACGAACCCGGCCCACGACCATAGGCAATGGCGTCGAGGCTGGACATACTCACATTAGCCTCGAGCAACAGCGCTTTAACCATAGGCAGTAAGCGCTGGGTATGTTGCCGCTCTGTCGGCTCTTCGTGGCCTAGCAAAACACCCGTATCGCTCCATAGGGCCACGCTACAGGAGGTGCCAGAAGTGTCTAGCGCCAATATTTGCGTCATCGGTGATTACTTGTCGAGCGCTGTGAAAACAGCCTCTTTAATGTCATTTACACTGCCCACCCCGGCAATATAATGATAAGCCGGCGCCGCAGACCCATCAGACACAATGAGGTTGTGGTAAAAATCGACTAAAGGAGCCGTTTGCTGGTGGTAAACATTTAGGCGCTGGCGCACGGTGGCTTCTTGATCATCGGCACGTTGCACCAAATCTTCGCCAGTTACATCATCTTTGCCAGCCTGCTTCGGCGCATTAAAGGCTAGGTGATAGGTGCGGCCAGAACCCGGATGGACGCGGCGGCCACTCATGCGTTTAATAATTTCTTCATCGGCAACGTCAATTTCAACCACCGCGTCTATGGCCACACTGGCATCTTTTAACGCTTGGGCTTGAGGAATGGTGCGTGGAAAACCATCAAACAAAAAACCCTGCGTGCAATCGTCATGAGTAATCCGATCTTTAACCAAGTCAATAATCAACTCATCGGAGACTAAACCTCCGTCGTCCATGACTTTTTTAGCAATCTGACCTAACTCGGTGCCCGCCTTAACCGCTGCGCGCAGCATATCACCCGTGGAAATTTGAGGGATGCCGTACTTTTCAGTAAGGTATTGCGCTTGCGTGCCTTTACCTGCGCCAGGCGCACCCAAAAGGATTAGTTTCATGACTTAACTCCAAAAATTTTAAATTCTATGGCCACTACTGCATAGCTCAGTCAATCGATATTCGACTCGCTTAAGATGCCTTAGCAAACAGACGAAAAAACAGCCATCGGCGTACCGTTCGCTTGCTAAGAAACCCCTTGTGCAAATACCTAATTAACACGGCCGAGTAGTTTAACTAAAACCTTGCCCTAGCGCCACGTTGGTGGCGTGAAACTAGCTTATAGCGATTATAAGCCCGCTGCTTTAGCAGCCTTCCAGCCGGCTTCCATGCGCTCTAAACCCACCTCTTCTAATGGCTCACCGGCCTCTAAAATCTGTGCTTCTAAGAAGCGAAAACGGCGCTCAAACTTAGCGTTAGCAGCTCGCATCACCTGCTCTGGGTCTTGCTTTAGGTGCCTGGCCATATTGACACAGGCAAACATTAAATCACCCAACTCCTCTAAGGTGTGGTCTTTATCGCCACTGGCAAAGGCTTGCTGAACCTCTTCCAGTTCTTCTGCCATATTAGCCAGCACAGGGGTCACATCTGGCCAATCAAAGCCAACGTTGGCGGCGCGTTTTTGCAACTTTGCACTGCGTTGCATAGCGGGTAGGGCATTAGGCACATCATCTAGCACTGAGTGCTGCTGCTTGGCGTCACGTTCAGACTGCTTAATACTCTCCCAACGCTCTAATACTTGTTCCGCATCTAAGGCTGTCGCGCCTTGGTCTAGACTCTGTTGTGGGGGGCTAAACACATGTGGGTGACGGCGAATGAGCTTATCTGACATGGTCTGCGCAACATCAGCAAAGGCAAAGCTACCCTCTTCACAGGCCAGCTGACAGTAAAATACCACTTGGAATAATAGGTCTCCTAGCTCGTCCCGCAACTGCAGTCGGTCATTAGACTCTATGGCATCAGCAACCTCATAGGCCTCTTCTAGGGTATGGGGCAGGATACTGTGAAAATCTTGCTTAAGATCCCATGGGCAACCGCCATCTGGGTTGCGTAACTGAGTCATAATGTCTAGCAACTGCTGCATCGCATCAGCCGTATTCAGCTCTTGTTTAACCATTTTTTTGACGCCTCACATCTAACACGTTGGGAAGTTGGCTTATTTTATCTAAAATACGACCCAGTAAATCCAAACGTGGAATATCAATAGTCATTGCCATATTGACCGAATGGGTGTTTTTATCAATCTGGCTACTGATGTTACCTAGGTTAACGTTTTCATTGCGCAACACCATCACCACTTCACTCAATAGGCCAGAGCGATCAACCGCCTCGATAAAGATGTCGACCGGGTAAGTGTTTTCACTATTGCCAGACCAATTCACTTCGATAATACGTTGGCGATCCCGTTCGGCCATATTCATAATATTAAGGCAATCTTGTCGATGCACAGACACCCCCCGAGTGAGGGTAATAAAACCCATAATAGCGTCGCCAGGCACGGGCTTACAGCAATTAGCGATAGTGGTGAGCAGATTACCTACGCCCGCTATTTGCACATCATTACCAGACGCAGTGGTGGCTTTAGTTTTGCCATTTAACAAACTAAGATCTAGCTGCTTCTTAGACTTAAGCTGCGGCTCTATTTGTTGCTGAGCAGCATTGATCACCTGGGCTAAGCGTAAGTCGCCAGCACCCAAAGCCGCATACATGTCATCCACATGCTTAAAGTTAATGGCGGTGGCAATTTGACTGTAGTTGACCCCTGTAATGGCCATACGGCGCATTTCGCGTTCTACTAGATGACGTCCAGCAGAGGCATTTTTATCTTTATCGAGCTGTTTAAAATAGTGACCAATTTTGGCCCGCGTACGCCCAGCGTGAACGTAACCTAAGTTAGGGTTCATCCAATCTCGACTTGGCGCACCCCCTTTGGAGGTCATAATCGAAATTTGATCTCCCGTTTGTAAACTGTAGGTAAGGGGCACGATGCGGCCATGAATTTTGGCTCCACGACAAGTGTTACCCACTTCGGTGTGCACTCGATAGGCAAAATCGATGGGCGTCGCGCCACTTGGTAGATCCACCACATGGCCGTCGGGGGTGAAGACGTAAATACGATCCTGCTCCACGTCACTTTGAACCTGGCTAACAAATTCAGCGCCATCGCCGACCTCGTCATGCCACTCCAACACCTGCCTTAACCAAGCTAACTTATCGTCATATGAGTTACCGATGCTGTTTACATCCGTGCCTTTATATAACCAATGAGCGCACACCCCAAGTTCGGCTTCGTCGTGCATGGCAAAGGTACGAATCTGAATTTCTACCACCTTACCTTCGGGGCCAATCACGGCGGTATGCAAAGAACGGTAACCATTCTCTTTAGGGGTGGCAATGTAGTCATCGAATTCTTGAGGGATATTGCGCCACAAGCCATGAACGATGCCCAAAGCGGTGTAGCAATCCGTTAGCTCAGGCACCAATATACGCACTGCACGCACATCATAAACTTGAGAAAATTCAATATTTTTGCGCTGCATTTTACGCCAGATACTGTAAATATGCTTAGCCCGGCCCATAATATCGGGCTCAATGCCTGCCCCTATAAGTTGTTCTGTTAAGTTGCCTAACACCCGTTCAATATAATCTTGCCTGTCCATGCGTCGCTCATCTAAAAACGAGGCAATTTCTTTATAGGCATTAGGCTGAAGGTAGCGAAATGAAAGGTCTTCAAGTTCCCACTTAACAGCACCGATACCGAGGCGGTGGGCTAAAGGTGCGTACACATCAAACACTTCTCTGGACACCAGATAGCGTTTTTTTCGATCCACATTTTTTACAGCACGAATGGCGCAGGTGCGCTCGGCCAATTTAATCAGGGCCACCCGCACATCATCAACGAGGGACACCAGCATCTTACGTACATTGGTCAGTTGGCCGTCTGATTGGCCTAAAATACTATCGCGGGTGGGGCTTTGTAAGTTACTGATGGCAGCCATTTGCAGCACCCCATCAATCAACTGGGCGACTGCTGGGCCAAAGGTGTCCTTTACATGGCTGAGGGCTAGCTTATTTTCCCGCACCGCTCGGTATAACACGGCCGCTACCAAAGTTTCTTCATTGACCTGTAAAGTGGTTAAAATCTCAGCCATTTCAAGGCCAGTGCGAAAACAGTCCACTTCTTCTGTGGCCCATATATCTTCACTTTTACTGGCGTGATCACGAACTTCTTGGGCCAATTCACAGGCCTTTTGTAGGCGGCTGGTATCCGCTAACTCAAGTTGATCTTGTAAGCCCATCATCCAGGCTTGGATATCAATATTGCCGTCCGCATGGGTCGGGTGAACTGCGCGTACCTGTACCATGAATAAATTCCGTTTTAAGAGGGCACTAGGCGCACTCGTTAGTGTAGATGGCTTGCTATTGCCGAGTATTACTTTTTAACAAGCAACGCCATCACTTCTAAATGTGGGGTATGGGGAAACATGTCAATACAGCCCATTTTCGCCACATTCAGGCCTAAGGCCTGAAATTCTTTTAAATCTCGGGCCATAGATGCAGGGTTACACGAGACATAAACCACGCGTTCCAAAGGTTGACCTTTAAGTAACCGAGCCAAACCTTTAGCCCCTGCACGAGGAGGGTCTAATAAGGCTTTGTTAAAGGTCTTTTTTTGCCACAGTTTACGAGCACTGGCGTCAAACAAGTCTGCTTGGGCAAAATCAACCTGCGACAAAGCATTGCTCTGGGCGTTTTGACGGCCCTTTTTGACCATGGCAAGGTCGCCCTCTAAAGCTAATACTGCAACACCTTGGTCTGCCATGCTGGCAATTGGCAGGGCAAAGTTGCCCACACCACTAAACAAATCTAACACTTGGTCTCCAACCTGTGGATCCAACCAATCAAGGGCTTGAGCCACCATGCCCTCATTCACCTTAGCATTGACCTGAACAAAATCTTGCACAGAAAACTCTAACTCAAGGGGCCGGTCTATGCCTGCCACTTTTAAACCATAGCTTAACCCTTCTGCACTGCCATTTAACCATAGATCATTATGATCAGTTTGCTGGCACACCAGACTCACAGCTTGTTGTACTGCAAAAGCAGCCAACTTCTGCTGATCTTCAAGCGTCAGAGTGGCAGAGGTTTTTAAGCTAATGCAGGCCCCCAAATCAGCCTGTAATAATTCCACATGGGTGACCCATTGCGTGTGCTCCATGGCCACCAATATGTCATGCAGCGGCACAATTAAAGCAGACAAAGCCGGTTCCAATACGGGGCACTGGTTAAGCGGTACAATGTGTTTATGGCCGCTTTGACGGAAGCCCAACAATAAGGTTTTGCTGTCGGCGAAATAGCGCGTAGCTAATTGTGCTCGGCGCCGGTAGCCTGTGCTTGGCCCGGTAATGGACGGCACCCATTGGCTCGGCTCGATGCCAGCTAAACGCCGCAACTGTTCGGCAATGGCAGCTTGCTTAAAACTCACTTGGGCTGCAGGTTCTAGGTGCTGCAACTGACAACCACCACAAGTGTCATAAACGGGGCAAAAGGGTTCAACCCGCTGATCACTGGTTTGTTTCAACTCCAGCAAACGCGCTTCGGTATGGGTTTTATGGTCGCTCAGCACTTCTGCTTTCACCGACTCTCCTTGCAAACCACCTGCAACGAAAATAGTCTTGCCTTGCCAACGCCCCACACCCCGGCCGTCGTGACTTAAGTTTTCAAGTTCAATATGAATATGCTTGCCCACGGGCAGAGTGACAACTTCAATGTCTTCTTGGGCATGGGCACGCTTTTGTTTAGCCGAGGCCGAAGGGTTTTTAAGTTTGAGTTTGCGCTGCAAGGGCGATAAACGGGCCATGATTAAACAAATACTCCAGTGGATAAGTAGCGGTCGCCACGATCACAAATGATACACACAATAACTGCATTTTCTACCTGCTTCGACAACTGTAAGGCGCCAGCAACAGAACCTCCAGAAGACACCCCAGCAAAGATACCTTCCTCTTTTGCTAAGGCGCGCATAGTGGCCTCTGCTTCGTCTTGGCCTATGTCGATAATGGCGTCTACTTTGGCGGCATCAAAAATACTAGGCAAGTAAGCTTTGGGCCAACGGCGAATGCCCGGAATAAACGCATCTGTTTTAGGCTGTAAACCGTACATTTGCACGGCAGGGTTTTGCTCCTTGAAGTAAGCCGACAACCCCATAATAGTGCCCGTGGTGCCCATCGTACTCACCATATGGGTAATTTTACCTTGAGTTTGCTGCCAAATTTCAGGCCCCGTAGTACGGTAATGAGCCAATGGGTTATCACTGTTAGCAAACTGGTCCAGCACCTTGCCTTCACCACGGGCTTGCATGGCCATGGCGAGGTCTCGAGCCCCTTCCATACCTTGCTCCGAACTCACTTCAATCAGTTCCGCACCATAAGCGGCCATCGACGCCTTACGCTCCGAACTCATATGCGCTGGCATAATCAACTTGAGTCGGTAGCCTTTTATGGCGGACACCATGGCTAAGGCAATACCCGTATTACCACTGGTGGCTTCAATGAGCACATCACCTGGCTGAATATCACCGCGCTTTTCGGCTTCGGTAATCATGCTCATGGCTGGACGATCTTTAACGGAGCCAGCTGGGTTATTACCCTCTAGCTTGGCCAGAATAACGTTACTGGTCTTGCCAGGCATGCGCTGCAAGCGCACCAAGGGGGTACTGCCAACATAATCTTCTATGGTGGGGAACATGTGCATACTAACCTCTACATAAACGTCTTAGCTTAATACGACAAAAGCTAAGGCTTGATCTAATTCGTCGGCAATACTAATGTGGGCAGCTTGGCTACCCAAATGTGCTTGTCGTTGGGCGGCTGCGCCACTAAGAATGAGCAAAGGCGCACCCATTTCATCATGTGTTATGTGCATGTGATGCCAGGAAACCCCCCTGCCAATACCCGTCCCTAAGGCTTTAGCCGCCGCCTCTTTGGCTGCAAAACGTTTGGCTAGAAACGCAGCAGGGTTATGAGCGGCATCGAACTCAGCCATTTCTAGCTCGGTCAGAATGCGCTGGGCAAATTTTCGCCCTGAACGCTTTAGCGCCGCCCCAATGCGAGCTGTTGCGACGATGTCTGTGCCAATTGCCACCACCATGGAGCGCTCCCTTATGCCTTATTAAACGCGACTAGGGCGATGGGATTCACGTGCCGCTAACATCAGCGCTTTCATATTTTTGACCGCCTGTGGCAAACCGACAAACAAGGCATCAGCGATCAAAGAGTGGCCGATATTGAGCTCATTAAATTGTGGAATTGCAGCAATAGCCTCTACATTTTGTAAGTTAAGCCCATGGCCACCATTAACAATTAAACCTAGGCTTACTGCATAGGCAGCACTATCGGCAATACGAACCAGTTCGGCATGCTGTTGGGCATAGCCTGTGGCATCGGCATAAGCCCCGGTATGTATTTCTATCAGTTCGGCACCTGTGCGTTTGGCTGCATCTATCTGTTGCTTGTCGGCATCAATAAACAAAGACACCTGAATACCCACAGCTTGCATACGTTGGCATGCAGACTTAATTTTTGCTTCTTGGGAAGCGACGTCAAGACCACCTTCTGTGGTTAGCTCTGCACGTTTTTCTGGTACTAGGCACACATAAGCCGGCGCAATTTCCACAGCTAAATCGACCATGGCATCCGTCACTGCCATCTCGAAGTTCATGCGGGTTTGCAACACTTGCGCCATCACGCGCACGTCACGCTCTTGAATATGGCGCGCATCTTCACGCAAATGTACGGTAATGCCGTCTGCACCGGCTTGTTCTGCATCTAGTGCCGCTTTAACTGGGTCGGGATAGCGCGTACCCCTTGCTTGGCGCAAGGTGGCAACGTGATCTACATTGACACCTAATAAAATTCGATTGGGATCAACCATTTCTTGTGCTCTCCTCATTGTCCCTAGCCTACGCTTAGGCAGGCTATGATTAGTGATGTGCAACGATCGTTTGGAATAAATTACGGCTTTGCAGTGGCTTGCCACCCAAGAGCTGGCTTAAGTTAGTGCGTGCCATGTATTTAGCCACTTTGAGACACTCACTATCGAGGTAATCGCCCGCCGCTAGTTGCAGCAGCACCTTGCCACTCATCGCAACGGGCTGATCTACCCCACCCTGCTGCATTTGATTTAAACAAACCCCATGCAGCGCATGTAATTGATAATTTGACTCAGACACTACGTCCTGGCCGCTTATATAGTCTTTATCTAGCACCATATGATACCCCAGTTCGTCCATTAGGTGGACCTCAAAGGGACGCAAACATTGCTCTAATGCGGCATTACCCATTAACTGATTGAGCAAGGATTGGTAGTAGGCGAATAAATTGGGGTAGGGATCATCCACAGCAAGAAGTTTAAGTAACAGTTCATTGATATAGAGACCGCTGTAAAGACGGTTACCTGCGATGGGCAGTGGCGCACCTGCTGCATCCAATTGCTGGCAGCTGCGCAATTCGCCACGCCCAGTAAAACTCACCATAAGGGGTGTGAACGGCTGCACTAACGCCCGCTTAGCTGACTGCTTACCCTGTGATTTTTGGGCCCCATGTACAATCACCGACACACGGCCTTGGTGGAGGGTAAATAAATCTGCAATCACACTCGTTTCCCGCCATGGGCGGCTATGTAATACGTAGGCTGGCTGCTGTTCAGTCACCCCCATTCACCTTGACTTAATCGAGACCGTCATAGCCTAAACTTTGCAGTGCGCGCTCATCATCAGACCAACCACTTTTCACCTTCACCCACAGCTTAAGCATGACCTTACACTCGAACATCCGTTCCATGTCTACTCGTGCATCACGTCCGATCATTTTGATGCGGTCGCCTTTATCACCAATAAGAATACGTTTTTGGCCTTTGCGCTCAACTAGAATCAGCGCCCCTATGTGCAGCACCGGGCCGTCTTGGGCAAACTCTTCTATCTCTACGGTCATCTGATAAGGCAGTTCATCGCCCAACTGACGCATAATTTTTTCACGGATCAACTCGGCGGTAATAAAACGCGCACTGCGGTCGGTGACTTGGTCTTCAGGGAAAAAGTGGCGCCCATTAGGTAGCTGGTCAAGCACGCATTGCTCTAGCTGGTCGACTGAAGCCCCTGTATGGGCGGCAATTGGCACCAAAACAGCGTTTGGCAAGCGCAGCTGGACTTCTTGTAAATAGGGTAATAACGATTGTTTATCATCGAGTATGTCAATTTTGTTAATGGCTAAAATGACCGGGCAATTGGCCGCTTTGACTTTCTCGCACACGTGCTCATCGGCCTCGTTCCAGCGGGTACGGTCCACCATAAAAATCACTAGGTCCACATGCTTTAGGGCACTAGAAGCGGCTTTATTCATGTAACGGTTAATGGCCTTGTCGGCTTGATCTATATGCAAACCAGGCGTGTCTACATACACAACCTGCACCTCACCTTCGGTTTTAATGCCCAAAATCTGATGCCGCGTGGTTTGTGGCTTGCGCGAAGTGATGCTAATTTTTTGACCCAAAATGCGGTTAAGCAAAGTTGACTTACCCACATTTGGTCGGCCTACGATAGCCACGTAACCGCACTTTGTGCTGCTGTCATTTTGGGCTGCTAGCCAAGTATCTAGATCTGTCATGGTATATGTTCTGCTATAAAGACTCTTGGCCAAGTTGCTGTAATGCCAACGTGGCCGATTTCTGTTCGGCGATGCGGCGGCTTGACGCTTCCGCTTGGGTCGGTTTATCCAGTAAGCTGGTATGGCATTCTATGATAAACATTTGTTCATGATCTTGGCCCTTAACATCAATTAAGGTGTACACAGGCAGATCTAATCTTTTGGCCTGCAAGTATTCCTGCAAACGCGTTTTGGGGTCTTTGTGGGTATCAGAGAGGCTTAAATTTTCTAGTCTAGAGTTAAACCAATCCAAGATACGTGCCTGGCAAATATCCATACCTGCATCTTTATAAATCGCCCCAATAATGGCTTCGGTAGCGTCGGCTAAAATTGACTCGCGCCGCTGGCCACCACTTTTTAGCTCGCCAACACCTAACTTCAAACAAGGGCCAATGTGCATTTCTTGAGCCACTTGAGCTAGGGTCACACCTTTAACCAAACCTGCACGCAAGCGACTTAGCTGGCCTTCCTGAGCTCTGGGGAATTGATCAAACAGGGCGTTAGCAATGACAAAGTTAACAATCGAGTCTCCCAAAAATTCTAAACGCTCATTATTGCGGTGACCGCACGAGCGATGAGTGAGCGCTAACTCCAACAATGAAACATCGGCAAAGGAGTAACCTAACGCCACACACAAATTGCTGATCTTTTGCTGGTAGGCGGTGGCGGCTGGCGCTTTCATGTTAATCTATACTACCCGCAGTACTGAAGTTGGGCAAACTAAAGAAGCTTTCCCAGTGTAACCACACAGCCACTGCTTTACCGGTAATGTTTTCTTCTGGCACAAAGCCCCAATACCGACTGTCGTTACTGCCGTCTCTGTTATCACCCATGGTGAAATACTGACCCGGCGGAATAGTGATGCTGCCGTTTTTACCCGGATTTTTATTACGCCAAATAAGGTGTTCAACATCACCTAACTGTTCTCGGTAGATTTCTGTGCTTGGCGACTGATCGGCAACGTAGGTTTGGGCCATTTGTTTGCCATTGATATAAATAACCTTATCACGTAATTCTAGGGTATCCCCAGGCACGGCAACTACCCGCTTAATGTATTTAATGGCTGTATTTTTTGGGTACTTGAACACCATCACATCACCCGCTTTTGGCTCATTATAGGCAAATACTTTAGTGCCTAATACGGGTAAGCGGATACCATATTCAAACTTATTAACAACAATAAAGTCACCAACTTCAAGGGTAGGTAGCATGGAGCCTGAAGGGATTTGGTAAGGCTCCATAAAAAAAGATCGCAGCACCAGCACGAAGGCTAATACGGGGAAAAACGAACGGCTATATTCTGCGAACATAGGCTCACGCATGACTTCAATTTGCTGAGCTTGAGGCAGTTCACCACCCGCACTAGCGGTTGCTAAGGCTAGCGCTTTAGCGCGGGCGGGCTTCCATAACCACGCATCTAAGGCATAGCCAATACCAAACACAGCCACCAGCACGGTGAGCAGCAATTCAAAATCAAAATCCATCATTATTTATTTATCCCTTATTTCTAATGATCATCATCTTAGCTATCTAATTTAAGCACTGCTAAAAAGGCATCTTGTGGAATCTCTACACTGCCCACTTGCTTCATGCGCTTTTTGCCTTCCTTTTGTTTTGACAAGAGTTTCTTCTTACGACTAATATCGCCACCATAACATTTCGCTGTGACGTTTTTGCGCAGGGCTTTAACCGTGGTACGAGACACTATATTGCCACCAATAGCCGCCTGAATAGCCACATCAAACATCTGCCGAGGAATGAGCTCTTTCATTTTTTCACATAAGGCACGGCCGCGGCTCTGGGCATTATCACGATGCATAATAACGGCCAAGGCATCGACTCGCTCACCGTTAATAAGAATATCTAAACGCACCAGCTTGGCTTCTTCGAAACGCACAAAGTTATACTCTAAAGACGCATAACCGCGGCTCACAGACTTAAGCCGGTCAAAGAAATCTAACACCACCTCACTCATGGGCATGTCATAGGTTAAAGCCACCTGAGTGGCAGTAAACTGCATATTCTTCTGCACACCACGCTTTTGCACACACAAGGTAATAACGTTGCCTAAGTGTTCCTGTGGTACCAATATATTAGCTTCGACAATGGGCTCACGCATTTCTGCCACGCCACCCATATCCGGCAGCTTTGATGGGTTATCTACATAGACAACTTTACCATTATTGAGCTCTAGTTCATAAATTACCGTAGGCGCGGTAGTCAACAGATCAAGATTGTACTCACGCTCTAGACGTTCCTGAATGATTTCCATGTGTAACATGCCCAAGAAACCACAACGAAAGCCAAAGCCTAGAGCATCAGAACTTTCTGGCTCATAAAATAAAGAGGCGTCATTGAGGCTCAACTTGGCTAAGGCTTCACGGAAGTCTTCGTAGTCATCGGAACTAGTGGGAAATAAACCGGCGTAAACTTGCGGCTGCACTTTTTTAAAACCAGGCAAACTTTCAACATCGGCGGTTTTCAGGTGCGTTAATGTATCACCCACTGGTGCACCATGAATGTCTTTAATGCCCGCCACAACGTAACCCACTTCACCGGCTCTTAAGACATCTGTTTGCACTCGCTTAGGGGTGAAAATACCCACGTCATCTACGCCATATTGTATGCCTGTAGACTTCACCACAATTTTACCTTTCTTGCGCAGCACGCCATTTTTAATACGCACTAAAGACACGATACCTAGGTAGTTATCGAACCAAGAGTCAATAATTAAGGCTTGTAATGGCTTATCTTCATCACCGGCTGGCGGGGGAATTAATTCAATCAATTGCTCCAACACCGCTTCCATGCCCAAGCCGCTTTTAGCCGAGGCTGCAACAGCATCTGTGGCATCGATGCCAATCACTTCTTCTATTTCTTGTTTAACCTTGTCTGGGTCAGCTTGAGGCAAGTCCATTTTATTCAAAACGGGCACCACCTCTAAACCTAATTCTAGGGCCGTATAACAGTTAGCGACAGATTGAGCCTCAACACCTTGCGCCGCATCCACCACCAGCAAAGCCCCTTCGCAGGCCTCCAGAGAACGTGAAACTTCATAGGAAAAATCCACATGGCCCGGCGTGTCAATGAAGTTAAGCTGATACGTTTTACCATCTTTACTTTGGTAGTCCAAGGTCACACTTTGAGCTTTAATGGTGATGCCACGCTCACGCTCAATATCCATGGAATCAAGCACTTGGTGTTCCATCTCTCGATCTGAAAGGCCACCACACATTTGGATAAAGCGATCTGCAATAGTGGATTTTCCATGATCGATATGAGCGATGATGGAAAAGTTGCGGATCAGTGAGTTAATGGACATGCGATGACTTCCGAGTTACCCCGAC
This sequence comes from uncultured Pseudomonadales bacterium, assembly GCA_963925635.1. GTDB lineage: Bacteria > Pseudomonadota > Gammaproteobacteria > Pseudomonadales > Balneatricaceae > Njordibacter. The sequence goes on from CAWUTT010000098.1 coordinate 16,784, forward strand.
TCATAAACCACAAGTAGGGAGCATAAAAGAGCGGAATTATATCCTAGTTGAAGCTAAAAAACCGCAGCAAGACTAACTGCTGCGGTTTTGTTGAGGCTATTTTTACTGCCTAGGTCGAGTGATTAGCCTTTTTATTATGTTTTTGCATATGCTGTGCTCGTTTTTCAGCCATTTCAGCATGCATTTGTTTATATTGCTCCATCTGCTCTAAGGTTAATAAAGCCAAAACTTGCGCCTCTGCATGGGCATGCTCAATCAAACCTTGACTCATTGCCTCGCCGTGCAAAGCACCAATGATTTTGGCTTTAGCAGTGTAGGCGTCGCTGCCTGAGGCTAACTGTGCCAACTCTGCCAGGTGCTTAGCCATAGCCTGATGACTCACTGACCGAGCCTGATGCTGACTCTTCATGATGGCTTTAATCGCGTTTTTTTGAGCATCCGTCAGATCAAGCACCTTAGCCAAATGGCCCATCCTCATATCAGTCTTTTTGCCACCCCAGTAATCCTCAGTCTCATGACCAATGCCATGATGACAACTCTTGCCACCCATATGACCCCAACCACCATACTCGCCCTTGCTCGCTGCAATAGACAGGCCTGTCACCATCAAACCAACCAGCGCTACAGCTATAGTTGGAACGATATTTAAGCTGCGCTTGATGTATGTTTTGATGGTTTTTCTCCTAATTAAGTTGCCCGCCTGCTGGGATAGCTTAATTATAAGGATAAAAATGCAAGAGTGAGTGAAGACACTGCAAAGGAGTGCAAAGAAAAGGCCTGTGTTGCAGCGAGATCACAGGCCCTATTACGGCTAGTCAAGGTGCGCCAAATTGCCTTTTTCTTGCAACCAAGATTTACGATCACCTGAGCGCTTTTTCGCTAACAGCATGTCCATCAGCTCCATAGTGCCATCACCCGCTTCTAAACTGAGCTGCACTAGTCGTCGACTGTCTGGCTTCATGGTCGTTTCTCGAAGCTGAGAGGGATTCATTTCCCCCAAGCCTTTAAAACGCTGAACATTAACCTTGCCACGCTTTTTCTCAGCCTCAATGTGATCTAACACACTTTGTTTTTCATTTTCATCAAGGGCGTAAAAGACTTCCTTACCAATGTCGATGCGATACAAAGGTGGCATGGCCACATAAACATGGCCTGCAGCCACGAGCGGCTTAAAGTGGCGCACGAACAAAGCGCACAAGAGGGTGGCAATGTGCAAGCCGTCTGAGTCGGCGTCTGCCAAGATGCAAATCTTGCCGTAGCGTAAACCTTCTAAATTATCCGCTCCTGGATCTACCCCCATGGCTACGGCAATATGGTGTACTTCTTGAGACGCCAATATTTGCCCAGAATCGACTTCCCAGGTATTGAGTATCTTGCCTCGCAAAGGCAAGATGGCTTGAAATTCACGTTCCCGCGCTTGCTTGGCTGAGCCACCGGCAGAGTCACCTTCCACCAAAAACAACTCACCTCGGCTCACATCAGTGCCACTGCAGTCCGCCAATTTTCCGGGCAGGGCGGGGCCTTGGGTGATTTTTTTACGAATGACCTTTTTACCCGCACGGAGGCGTTTTTGGGCGTGATTAATCACTAGTTCAGCTAATAATTCGCCTTCGTCTGTGTGTTTATTGAGCCATAAACTAAACGCATCTTTCACTTCACCAGAGACATAAGCCACAATTTGGCGGGACGAAAGCCGCTCTTTAGTTTGCCCAGAAAATTGAGGATCTTGCATTTTTACAGACAAGACAAAGCAGCAACGGTCCCATATATCTTCTGGACCCAGTTTCACCCCTCGAGGCAGCAAGGCACGAATTTCACAAAACTCCCTTAGGGCATCCAGCAACCCACTGCGCAGGCCATTAACATGAGTTCCACCCTGTGAGGTGGGTATCAGGTTAACATAACCCTCTTGGGTTAAGTCACCGCCCTCTGGCAGCCATTGCACTGCCCAATCTACACCTTCAATTTCACTTTTACGGCTGCCCACAAACGGCGTTTCTGGAAGGCAACTAAAGCCCTCGTTAGCCCCCTGCAGGTAATCATCTAAACCTGCTTCATAGAACCACTCATGTTTTTCTTTGCTGGCACTGGTTAGATCTAAAAAGGTGACTTTTAGACCGCTACACAATACCGCCTTAGCCCGTAACACATGCTTAAGCCGCGCCACGGAGAATTTAGCAGAGTCAAAATATTGAGGGTCGGGTAGAAAGGTGACACTGGTGCCTGTATTGCGCTGGCCCACGCTATCCACTACCTCTAACTCACTCATCTTATGACCGTCGGCAAAGCTAATACGGTGCACTTGACCGTTACGTCGAATCTTGACCTCTAAGGCCAAGGTCAAGGCATTAACAACAGAGATACCTACCCCATGCAAACCGCCAGAGAACTGATAATTTTTGTTAGAAAACTTACCCCCAGCATGCAAGCGGGTAAGAATGAGTTCCACACCACTCACGCCTTCTTCGGCATGAATATCAACAGGCATACCGCGACCATTATCGGTAACGGTAAGTGAGTGATCACTATGAAGAATGACATCAATTTGATCAGCATGCCCAGCTAGGGCCTCATCCACTGAGTTATCGATAACCTCTTGAGCTAGGTGGTTTGGACGGCTAGTGTCCGTGTACATACCTGGGCGTTTTTTAACCGGATCTAAACCGCTTAATACTTCAATGGAATCTGCTGTGTAGTTATCTTGTGCCATGGAGTGACTTTACCTATCAGTGTCATATTAGGGTTAGCAACAATCTAACATCTCATCGCTAATTTGCAATAGTAGCAGTAATTGCTCAACTATCGAGACCTTTTGCGTTGGTATATCTAAATGGGCGCCTTAGTGCTTGGGTAAGCGTTGTATTTGAGTGTGGATCTGGCCATCCGCTGCAAGGGTAAGCAACCTTAAGCCGGGGCCCAACTCCGTTTGCACCTTAAACTGTTGCTGCTCAATGGCAAATTGCACCGCACTTGAAGGGGTGGCAAGAAAACGTGTCGCGCCTATGAGCTGGTCAAATGTCTGATGGACATGGCCACACACCACCGCCTTCACCTGACTATGGGAGGCCACTAAAGCGTTAAATTGTTGCGCGTTACCCAACATAATATCATCCTGCCATAAGGAATTAACCGCTACCGAATTGTGGTGCATAAACACACACACGGGGCGCTGCACATCGTCCTCAAGCACCCGCTTAAACTCTTCCATCTGCACTTCAGCGAGGCTGCCTCCACCGCGGCCATCGGCTTGCTCGGTAGTATTAAGTATCACCAGCCGCCAATGGTTATCATCCAACACCCGTAACTCTTGTACAGCCTGACCAGACACCTGCTGCATGGTGTCACAGTGGTCGTGATTGCCCGCCAACCAGACACATGGAAAAGCCAAGCGACTCAGCTTTTGCTGTAACCGCTGGTAAGCCTTCTCACTGCCAAAATGACTCAAGTCTCCCGTAAGCATCAACAGATCGACTTGGGCATGGTCCTGCAGCCACGCCAGACACTGATCTAAATGAGCATCAGCATCCACTCCCTTGTAGGGTGTTGTGACCTCTGCTTGTAGGTGGCAATCGGTAATTTGGGCAATGCGTAAACTCATCAACTGGCCCACTGGGCTTGAAGCCTAGGGTAATGCAACTGTAACCACTGCGCAGCAATAATGGTGGCAGCGTTGGTCAGCTTACCTTGCTCTAACATCTGCCATAAGGCTTGGCGCTCTATGACTTGCACTTGTATGTCTTCACCTTCTGTCGGTAAGCCGTGTAATCCACTGATCTGGCTGGCATCGACAGGGGCACAATAAATCGCTAAGCTTTCATTACTGCCACCTGGGGTGACCAGATATTTGCACACTAGCTCCAGCTGACTTTGAGCCACGACGGCGCCAGACTCTTCTTTACATTCTCGCACCGCCACCTGCTCGGGGGTTTCTTGAGTATCAATCATGCCAGCCACCATTTCTAGTTGCCAAGGCCCATTATCATGGGCCATAGCACCCACCCGAAACTGTTCAATCAACACCACTTCATCTGACTTGGCATCGTACATAAGCACAGCCACCGCTGGCAACCGAACCACTAACTCACGTTGCAGTATATGACTCCAACCGCCCTTAAATAAGCGATGCTGAAGCTTGAGCTTTTGGACTTGATAGAAACCCTGATATACCGTTTCTTGATGAGCTACGCGTACATCTGGCCGTTTAAATGTGGGTTTATACATGGCAAACAAAAACTCCTATCATTTAGGTTTGAGCGGGCTTCATATTGTGGCTCACCGTGTTGGCTAATTGCAGGGCATTTTCAACGCAATCACCTAAGGCCACCCCATCACGCCAATTACTGCGCATATACAAGCCTGGAAATTGAGCTAACACCTCATCGACGAGGGCTACTTTATTCAAATGACCCAGATCATATTGTGGAATTGCATTGGGCCACAAACTTTCTTCATGCCACAAGGGCTGTCCCTCTATGCCTAGATAAGGCGACAACTCTTGCAAGACCAAATCTACCCTTTGTTGAGGGGTTAAGGTCATGGCCTGCTGCCCACGACCGCCACCAATAAAAACAGTAAGAAGGTGTTGATTGGCAGGACAGCGCTCAGCAAAAATACTCGATGGGAATAATACACCTAAGGTCTGTTTGTTCTCTTTAGTGGGCAGCAAACAACCAAAACCATCTAGCGCATGTTTAACTTGATGCTTTTCAAAGGCCATAGTAATGCTAGCCACAGCAGGGTAATCAATGTCGCGTAAAAACTCCATGGCTCTGGCCAATAGCGCTTCATCTGCCGTCGCTAGGTCATCTATGAGCCGAGCCACTTGAGGCGCAGGGATGGCTAACACTACCTGTGGGGCCTGCCAAATTTCATCGCCAGATCTGGCCTGATAACCAAACTCGGCGCTATAGGTCAAACTATCCACTTGCATGTTGAGTTTTACCGCTGGCCCAAGTTGCTGAGCCAATACCTCTGGCAGCTGGTGCAAGCCCCCAGAAAAGCTCATCATCGCCCCATCTAAAGGAACAATACCCTGCTCCAATTGCAGCTTTTCGTGGCGCGCCTTAGCTTTCATTCTAGCAATACCACCAATAATCATGGAGCCATACTCTACTTCTAAGGCATAAATTTTGGGTACCGCGGCGCGCACTGACAACCGCTCTGGGTTACCCGCAAAAACACCAGAAATAAAGGGATCAATGAGCCAATCGAGCATTTCATGACCTAATCGGCGTCTCACGTATTCAGCAATGCTCTCTTCGCGTTTGGCTTTGCCAATCAAAGGTTCAAACACCACCCGCAATTTTCCAGCAACACTGAGAACCCGACTCGTAAGGGCGCTAAAAAGTCCTGAAGGTAAGGCCAGTACGCGGCCTTTTTTGCCGATAAAGCGTTTATGCGCGGCTTGGTTGGCCAGCACAATGTGTGGCTTTAGTCCTGCCTGCTCAATGAGTTGGGCCATAGCTGGGCGATTATTAATAAAGGAGTTAGGACCCCGTTCCCACTGACAACCGTATTTTCGCACGGTTTGTAAGTTACCACCCACTTGATTACCTGCTTCAAGCACGGTCACCGAAAACCCTTGCTGCTGCAAGAACCAAGCACTGGCTAGACCAGAAATACCCGCACCGATGATGAGTACGTGGGCATCCTGCTCACCCTCATGGGCAGGTTTTGGAAGCGGCCCAGCAGTTTGGTGAGCGGGCAATGCGTTATCAGTGTCAGGCATAGTTGGCATCATCTCATGGTCGAGTTAACAGGTTAGCAGTTTTGGCCTAAATAGGCTTGAATATACGGGTCTTTTTGTTGCAAGAAATCCTTACTGTGCCCTTGCCAATGCACCCCACCATCGGCGATAAACACCACAGTTTCGGCGAGTAGCAAAACATCCTTGGGCTCATGGGTGACTAATAGCACTGTCAATTGGTGTTGCTGACTAAGGCTTTTAACCAATACCGCCATTTCTTGCCTTAAGGCGGGATCCAATGCACTAAAGGGCTCATCTAATAATAACAATGGTTTGCGCCGAACTAAAGCCCGACCCAATGCCACCCGCTGACGCTGACCACCAGAAAGCTGCTTCGGCAAACGAGAGCCCAAGCCTTTCAAACCCACTTGATCAAGCGCAGCCTCTACTTGGGCTTTTTCATTTGCGGTTAGTTTAAGACTCGCACGTATACCCAGTGCTAGATTGTTAAACACTGACATATGCGCAAATAAATTATGGTCTTGGAACAAACTGGTGACTGGCCTTTGGGAGGGTTCTAGATGATCCACACGCTGACCATCAAGTAAAATTTGCCCTGCATCAGTTTGCGGCTGAATGAATCCAGCCAGCAAGTTAAGCAAGGTCGATTTGCCAGACCCACTGGCTCCCATAATAGCCACTACTTGACCCAAGGGTAGCTGTAGGTTAAAACTAAATTTCTGGTCCCCTAAACGACAGCTCACCTGCTTAAAGTTAATCACCAGAGCCTCCTAATAAACGTTCTAAAACCACAAAAATACCGAGACATAAAGCCAACAAAACCACCGCCGTAACTCCGGCAGCCTCACTTTGATAACTGCCCAAACGCTGATACATCAACAACGGCAAGGTTTGGATGTCTGGGCTACCAAATAAGGCGACCACCCCTAAATCGCCAGCTGACATAGCCGCTACAAGGGCCAAAGCCAAACCAATGGGTTTACGTAATATAGGCCATTCCACATAGCGCAACCGATGCCAGCCCTGTATACCTAAGCTACTCGATAGACGGTCATAATCTCTCGCAATTTTTAAATAGGCCACAGATAATACGCGCAGCATGTAGGGCAGTCCCATCAAAGCATTGACTAGCACCACAATATAAAGATTGATTGCAAATACATTGACGTGAGGGCTTAAACCGATGAATAAACCCGTTGCAAGCACCAACGGAGGCACCACTAAAATCACCGATCCCATCCACTCCACCGCAAGCGAAGCTGCTGCATAACGCTCACGCCAATGGCGCTGAGCCAACAATAAACCCGCAGCCATGAGCAGGCTCAATAAGGCAGAACTCAAAGCCACCCACAGGCTATTACTAAAAGCACTCCATAAACGAAGATCAAGCAAAACCTCAGCCCAAGCCGAGTTAATACCTGCAATCACCACCGCCAGTAAAGGCAACAGGACCAACAAGGTGGCTAGTAACAACACCACCGTGTCACTCACAATACCCACTATTGGCCTGAGGTCTGGACGCATATTTTTAGCCGTGGTTTCAAGACTTACAAATATTTCGATCGGTTTTCCTAAGCGCAAACCAGCCCACAAAATAAAGCCACAAAAAAACATTTGCAGCAAACTCAGATACACTGCTTTGGCAATATCAAAATCAAAGCGTATGGCTTGAAATATCGCCACCTCTATGGTGGTGGCTTTTGGCCCACCCCCTAAGGTCATAACAATAGCAAAACTAGTAAAGCACAAGGCAAACACTAAGGCCGATAATTGTGGCAATACCCCTTTAATGTAGGGCCATTCAATATGACGCCACAGGTCTGTTGACGTCATCCCCAGCTGACTAGATAAACGCCAAGTCTCAGAACTGATTGCGTCTAATCGCTGTAATAGAATGCGGCTTGATAAGGGTAGATTGAAAAATACGTGGGCCAACAAAATGCCTGTTAAACCATAGACGTAGCTTTGAGGCTCGCCGCCTAACCATCGCCATAGCTGATTAACATAGCCATATTTACCATGTAACAAAATGATACCAAACACCGCAATAATACTAGGCACCACTAAAGCCACACTAAAACAGCGCAATAATAACCAACGACCTACAAAAGACTGCCTACGAGCTAAAGCGCGGGCCACCAACACAGCTGCAGATACACTAATAACAGTCGATAAAGACGCCTGCCACCAAGAAAACCAAACCACCCGCCAAATGTAGGTGTCCTGCACGTAGGTAAGCCACTGAGCCTCGCCTAGATAAGACCAAAAAGCTCCCATGGCTAACAGCAACGGCAACAACACCAGACCAAAGCTAATGCCACTAAACCAAAACCAGTGACGCGATAAGAATAATTTACTCACTGGTTTAATGCCTGCTCCAGAGTCGTCTCTATGGTTAGTAAATGGCGCTTAAGGGCACCCTTCTGCTGGTCAACTAAAGCTGCACCAGCAGCCCCCATCGCCAGCCTTAGCTGGGGATCGGTCAATAGCTGGGTAATGTCGTCTAACAAACAGGCTTTAGTCGTCACGCGCAGGGCCTGCACTCGCTCTAACTGGTCGCATACTTGAGTAAAATTAAAGCAGTTAGGTCCCATCAACACAGCCTTACCTAATGCAGCGGCCTCTAAGGGATTGTGGCCACCCGTATTAGCCAGACTGCCGCCCACAAACACCACATCAGCTCGGCGGTAAAAATGCATCAGCAAACCCATCGTATCAACCAACAATATGCGCCGAGGATGCGACTGGTATGCTTGCACATCAACAACTGCCTGCTCGAGAGAGTTAGAGTTAGAGTCAGAGTC